>DAITMB010000195.1:0-6832 GCA_036835375.1 Bacteroidota bacterium | reverse complement strand
CCCGATGCCGATGCCTGAGGTTCTCGAAGGCGAGGCTCTCGAAGGCAGAGGGGCAGATTATTTTTGCGGAGTAGATGGGGTGGAAAGCAAATGAGCGCCTTCTATTTCATTATAAACGGTGACGGTTGTGTCTGCGACTTGCACCATCAGGCAGAAGCATTCGATGCCTTTGGTCCAGGCTCCCATCTGCGCGGCAGGAAAAAATTTCAGAACGGCTTTGCTCATTTCTCCCACGGCTCCGAGCATTTTCAAGGCTTTTTGGGTGACTTTGGCATTGGGATCATGAAAAGATTGAAAGGCTTGAGCCCCAGATAGTCCGGCATTAAACAGTCCAATCCCGTCGGACACGAAGGACGGAACCTGTTCTCTGGACTTGGCCAAGTTTTGAATCGTGCTGAGGGTGGTCTTCACAGGGCTAATCAAATCCACAAGACCGTAATTTTCTTTTTCTGTCAACGCTGCCCATTTCCCGTAAGAGTCCGTCAATCCTATGCCGAATTCGAAGAAATTAGCACCGGGCGTTTTGGGTGCTTGGGTACTCGCAACGATTTTGAGCGTGCCGCTCAGTGCTTGGAGGGTCTGCTTTCCTGATCCATTTTCATACTGGGCGTTCTGGAGGCTATGTTGCCCATTGAGAAATAAAAATGCTCCGGTGATTTCGTCCTTTTTTGTCTTATTATATTCAATCAGGCCGATTTCGCCCATGAGCTCTACGGACTTTTTGGCCAGACTGAAGATGTCCTTTCCCAACTTATCGGGATTCGACAATGGCTGATGTCTGCTTAGGGGCGATGTCAAGGTGCCCACCACCGACAATACCGCAGGATTGCGGGGCAAGTCCTGAGCTGTGAGGGGGATTTGCGGCCTTATTGTCGATTGGATGATCATGGCAAGTGGTATATGCTTGGTGGAATGCCCTTCCTCTTCATCTCGCCGATAATTCCTCTGATTCGCGGATCGGAAAGTCTTGGATTGCTTGGAGCGACATGCGTCGATAGCTGTGTAAGCAAGTGTCGCGCAACTCAGTGCCGGGCCCAAAAGGCAGCCAGGCTTCGCTACGCGATGGATGTGCCGAAGGCGGAAAACTGGGGCGAAAGTCGCCGACAGAGACGCCCAACCGCCGGGCGATGGTGTCCAGCACATCCATCGGCGCTCGACGCCAATGGTTTGCTTCCAGCACCATGCAATCAGCCCCCAAGTCCTGAAACCGATTCAGTAGCTTTTCCTGCCAAGTGTAGGCCCGCTCTTGCCAATCGGGATCGCCCACAGCTTGGGTCAGCGCCGGGAGGCGTTCGTCGGGATGCTGTAGAAAAAACAAGTGAAGGTCCTCAGCGAAATTCCTTAAATCAATGCCCAGTGCGTGGGCGGCAGGACTTCGCAGCACGAGCAACTCTGTCCAGGTGCTGACGGACTTTGTGAGAAAAGGCGCTGCCTCTTTGGCACCTGTGAGGCGCACAAATTCGCTCGAAAATGGCTCCGCCAAACCTCCGGCTCCGGGGAGACTCGTAAGGCTGCGCAACAATCCTTCGGTCTGGCCCAGGGGACCTGTCCATACGTGAATTCTGCGGTAGTTCATATGGCGAGTAGGTTAGGTGTAGTAGAGTAGCGGTAGTCGTAGTAACCAAATATAGGCGGCAGAAGGGAAAATATCTGTGTGCTTTTCGATGACCTTTGATACTTTGTTTCTGACATGGACATGGGTAGGCTTTGGAAAATGGTGTTGGAGGCCCCATTCCTTGCTAATTCTTACTTCTTCAATTTTGACCGGGATCAGGCTTTAGTTGTTGATTACGAGTCAATTATCTGCTTTATTCACGATTCATCTACTCGCGCGAAAGTGAAAAAATTGACCCTGCGCCTTGGAATGTGCACCAGGACGCAGGGTCGTTCTGAAGGGAATGAGACAATTTTCGGCTTGTGAGCGCAGCGCGCTGACTGGAGGATTCACCGCGTTATCTCACGGGTTCAAGGGTATAGCCTTGCTTTTTCAACAACTCAATCACTCCTTGGTCTCCAGCGAGGTGACCAGCACCGAAAGCAAAGAAGGTTGGCATGAGCTTCGCCTGTGCTTCGATTTGAGAGATCCACTTTTGGTTGCGTGCGTCGAGCATGATAGCGCGGGTCTCCTCATCCATCTCTGGCGAATCAGTCATGAATTCGTAGAGTTGATTCACGTTTTGAGAGACATACAGCTCAAGCAAGCCTTGAAACCGCTCCCGCTCCCCCGGAAAATCATCCACATAAGCCAGGAGCATCTCCACCTGCGAATCCATGGGAATTTGATCCATCATCGTCAATTGATCTTCGACGCTCTCTATCCCATGTACTTCAAAATTTCGCTCCTTGGCTTTCTCTACCAGCGTCATCTCGTAGGATTTTACCTCGCCGCGGACCATGCTGGGATAGATGATGGAAGCAATCAGCATGGGCTTCATTTTGCTGAAAATGGCCAGTTGCTGGTTGAGAGAATCTCTAAAGAATGTTTCGATGGCGGCGTATTCCTCCGCTGTGGTAAAATCCTTGAGGCTTTTGCCCCCCGTCATCATGGAGCCAGTCATCATTTTCATCATCATGCCCGGATCGTCCATGTCCAACTCCAGATAGAGCTGTTTGGTCTCGTCGAGGGCTCGGTCCCAACTTGCTGGAAAAATGTAGTCTTCGCTGCCGATCATGTGAATGGTACCGAACAGGTAGGAAGGCTGGGTAAGGCCATTTCCAGAGATTTTCCATAGGAGGGAGTTTTCGTCGGGTGCTATGGATAGCGCCGAAGTGCTACCCGTAGCGGCGGGCTGTGTGGCGCTGACCGTCTCTTGAACCGAGGTGGCCGGGCTTGTGGTCTTTTCGGTAGAAACGGCTGCTGTTTTGCTGGTTTTGCACCCGCTGAGCAGGGCGAGCACGAGCAGGGCTGGGAGAAAAAGGGTTCTAGTGAGAGCTACAGTTTTCATCTGAATGAATCTAGAGGTGAGTCTCGGAATGAATCGGTGGTGAAAGAATGAAAAATGGGATGGTAACAACAAAGTGCAAGGCAGCGGAAGCTCGAATCACCCGGCCTGGGACTCGACGAGTTCCGCTCGCACGGCCTTCAGTTCTTCGAGGTGATTGCCGTAGAGGTGCTTCATATACCATTTGGTGAACCAATAGGCCAGCGCAATGTAGATCAGGGAAGCCACGCCGAGGATGGCCCATGTTCCCAGATCTACGTCTTCGAGCGATCGGCCATCTTCTGCGCGAGAGATCGAAAACCCATACAGAATCCCAACCACTGAAAGAATCGGCACCATGAAGGTCATCACCAGGCGATAGTAATTCAGGTATCGATCCAAAGAGTGGATATAGGAATCAAGTGAATGAAAAAGGTCTTGGGTGAGGTGCTCGCGCCGCACAAACGCCCGGAATTTATACCAATAGAGCAGTCCGCTACCTGGAAAAAGGAAGGTGAAGATGACCCACTCTCCCCAGTGAACCGGGAGCGGTCGAACGAAAAACCACGCCAGAATCCCCACGGCAGAAAGGCCGAGGAAAATGATTTCCAAGCGGATGTTTCGCTGAATTTTACTCAGCGCCGACTGTCCCCGGCTGCGGAGAAGGCTGCCAAGATATGCTTGATCGAAGTCAGGGTCTGGCCTCGAGGAAGATTCCCACAGAGATTTTAGTTCGTCTAGCTTCATGATCTTGCTTCACGCAAATGTGGACTGAGAAGATCTTTGAGTTTTTGTTTGATTCGGTTGAGTTTTACGCCCACGTAGTTGGGCGTGATACCGATCACTTCGGATATTTCTTCGTAGCTCTGCTCCTCCAGGTAGAGCAGCACAATGGCCCGCTCAATGTCGCTGAGCCGATTAATGGCCTGATGAAGCAGCCGAAGATCCTCTTCCTTGTCAGGATCGGCATAGTCAGCCACCGCGAGGATGGGTTGGTCGTCGAGTGAGGAAAGTACGGGCCTGCGAAAGGCTTTTCTCACGCCGGAAATGGCTGTGTTGAGGGCCACGCGATACATCCAAGTACTGATTTTCGATTCTCCTTTAAAAGAATCGAAGGCGCGCCAGAGCTGGAGGACGATTTCTTGAAACAAGTCGGCACGATCATCCTCATTGCGCGCATAGATGCGACACACCTTGTGGATGATCCCCTGATGGGTAGAAATAATTTCGAGAAATGGCTCCTGCTCTTGCTTCACGGAAGTCAACTCTGTTGGTTATGGGTATATTTGTCGAGCACCTCGGAGAAACCTTACAGGATTTTCTCAGGTTTGTTGAAATAATTGATTTTTTTCACTCATCCACCATCTCACTTACCGCTCATGGCTTCTGTCACCCTCAAAGGTACTCCTTTCGCAATCAAAGGAGACCTCCCCTCCAGCGGCGCTGCTGCTGATTTTTCATTTGTCAAAAAAGATCTTAGCGATGGCAAACTCAGCGATTTTGGCAGCCAAGTCAAAGTCCTGATCGCTGTCCCAAGCCTCGACACAGGTGTCTGCCAAACAGAAACCCGCAAGTTCAACGAGGCACTCAGCCACCGCACAGGGGCTGTCGGGCTCATCCTGTCCAAGGACCTCCCTTTTGCTATGAATCGCTTTTGCGAAGCCGAAGGCCTCGAAAATGTCACAGTTGCGTCTGATTTCCGCCATGGCCAGTTTAGTAAAGCCTTTAATACAGAGATCATCGAAGGGCCATTTTCAGGGCTGAGCGCACGTGCGGTATTTGTACTCGACAGTGACAACCAGATTCAATATACCGAGCTGGTGCCAGAAATCGCAGATGAACCCAATTACGAGGCTGTGTTGAAAGCTGTGGACGCCCTGCTCTAGGGATTCACAAGCACTCAGCGTAATGATCGGGCTCTCTGAGGCCCATTTCCTCTTGTACCAAAGCCCAGCTATCTCCTAGCTGGGCTTTGGTATGAAAGACCGCCGGGATTGGGTGCTCAACAGCCGGAATTGTTGGGCAGGGAACTTGCAAGAGGCGGGTTGCTTCCTGTTATTTGCAACTGATGAAATCTTGGATCGGCATCGACTACTTTGCGCAGCCAGAAGCTTTGCTTTTGTTGCTGCTTCTTCCCTTATACATTCTTTGGTACAGGCGATACTATCGCCCGCAGCGACTCTTGGTGCGACTCAGCTACGATCCTGACAAGCTTCAAAAGCCTCAATTCAATATCGCCTGGATGCGCGTGATCCCAAGAGAGCTCCAAACATTGGCGATCATTTTGCTGATTTTGGCGCTGGCGCGCCCGCAGCGATCGGAGCAAGTCACCGAGCAGCAGGATTTGGGTGCAGATGTGATGGTGGTGCTGGATGTAAGCCGAAGCATGGAAAACAAAGACGTGGCTCCTTCTCGGTTCATTGTGGCGAAGTCTGCGCTGGTGAATGTCATCGAACAAAGTGAATCCGAGCGCTTTGGCTTGGTGCTGGCTGGCCCTGCTGCGCTGCATTTGTCACCTTTGACGTTTGATCACGAGTTTTTACAAGGACTGATTGAGCGCACAAGCCCCTCCTCCCTTCCTGGCGAAGGCACTGCCCTTGGCCCGGCCCTTGGGCTTGCCCTCAATCGCCTCCAAGACAGTGATGCGAGTCAGAAGATGATCCTTGTCTTTAGCGACGGCGGTGCGAATGGCGGCGACCTTGACCCCCTTTCTGCGAGCAAGGTGGCGCAGCGGGCTGGTATTCCGATTCACACCATCGGTGTAGCTGGCGAGAAGCCAGGCAAACTTCAAGACCTCGCTTTGTTGGAGCAAATTTCCAAACAGAGCGGTGGCAGCCATCTGCCCCTTTACTCCCGGACAGCAATTCCGGAGATATGGCACACCATTCATCCTGCCCAAAATATGCGGGAGCAGGCCCGGATCTTTCGGGTGGCGGAGGATCGGTATCCGGTGTTCATTCAACTTGCGATCGTCTGCCTAGCCTTGGCTTATCTACTGATGCTCACTTCCATATACAATCCGCTGGAGCAGTAACGCCAGAGAAGGTCCTGGCTCAGCCACGTGCCACACCGATGCTCAACACCCAAATTTCCTGCGGTCCCCGCTCTGAGGCGATCATGGCGCGAATGCAAGCTTCCAGGGTCGCTCCGGTGGTCATCACATCGTCAATGAGCATGATGCGCGCGGGCAAGGACGCTACGCAGGAAAAAGCTTCCGACACATTGTCGTAGCGCTGGTGTCCGGAGACTTTCGTCTGAGACTTGGTAAATTGAGTGCGCTTGAGCAGTTCTGTCAACACAGGCCGCCCGCACACCAGGCTCATTCCTTGTGCGATTTTTTCAGCTTGATTGTACTTTCGCTGCCGCTGCTTGCGAGGGTGGAGCGGCACAGGGATCAAGGCATCGAACTGCTCCATGATGCCCGCCGGAGCGAGTTCCCGTGCGTATTTGCTCCCTAGCCACACACCCAACTCAGGTTTTTGGTCGTATTTCAAGGCCTGAATGAGCGCTTGGAGTATGCCTTTTTTGTCGAAGTGGCTCATGCCAATCGCGCCGCGAAGGGGGACTTTGCCCGCCAACCGCCGATACATCTCATTGTCGGCGGGTTGTAGGTGGTAGTTCGTGGGTTCCAGACCGTCGAGGCATTGAATGCAGAGATACTTTTCTTGGGAGACCAACGCCCGGCTGCAATGCAGACAAGCTTTCATCACAAACAAGTCGCCAACGGAGTGAAGCCATTGAGAGAGCAAGGGACGCTTCATGATATCATGAAAAAGTCAGTGGATGGTAAAAAAAAGCGCAGAAAATAGATGGAGTAAACATCTGAAATTGAGCCGATTGACTTGTGTAGCCCTACTTACTTTTCAATGAAATAATCGTGGAAGCTGAGGGCAATCAAGCGAGCAGTGTGG
>DAITMB010000194.1:3978-6876 GCA_036835375.1 Bacteroidota bacterium | reverse complement strand
TCATGATCATCCCCCCTCAAAACCGATATCCCAGCCCCCATTTGATCGTCAGGGTACTCGGCGTGGGATCTTCATGATCGCCGAAGAAGTCGATCCCTTCATCATGAAAATATACGAAGTGGGTGTACTTCATACCAACTGATAGTAGAAAGCTCCTGGAAAACTCATAAGTCCCTCTTACCCCCATAGAAAACCCCAAGTCTTTATAAGTAAGGCCTTCAACCCTGGGTTCCCATGGAAAGGGATAGTAAATGTGAACTGTTTCGCCTCCAATTCGGTGATTGATCGCCCCCAAAACCTGCAGGCGAACCCGCCGATAAGCCATAACTTCATGAAGATACCCTGCGGAAAACAAGACAAATTCTCGCCTGATGGTCTCACCTGGAACTCTGTTGTCATTGTAATACAGCATCGAATAACCAGTGGATGAGATCATCACACTTGCTTTGCGGCTCAAGTTGCGAATGTACGAAAGGCCAATGGCTGGCGGTGCCATATAGGAGTCTTTCCATGAACGAGACCCATCTGGTTCCTGCACCCTTTTTCTGTATGGCACAAGAATGGTCCAATTAGTAGGGGTTTCATCGAAAAAATGGCTTACCGGGTAATACACCTCAATGGTATTTTTTTTACGAATCTGAAGCGAGCTTTGGCTCCAGGAGGCCGTTGGTAGCCCTATGAGCAGCATCACGAAAAGAAACATGAATACATGCATAACTTAGAGCTTAATCAGTTTGACAGAATAGACCTCGTGAGAATCCTGAACCCGCAGCAAGTACACCCCTGGGGCGAGACCGGCGGTGTTGATCTCTAGCGATTGGTCCTGATGCTCTCCAAAAGAACGGATGTGTTGGCCATTGAGATGGTAAAGCGCAACCGACCGGGCGCGCGCATCGTGAAAAGAAAGGGTAGTCGTTTCCCCGGCGGGATTGGGGTAAATACGAATGTTGTTGGGTAGCGCTATAGCGATGTCGGTCGTGGCACAGGTGCTCTGCGCTCCCACACCCACTGCCGCCCAAGCATTGGTGGTTTGAATCTCTTGGTGCGAGCAAGGTCCATATAGCAAAGTAGCAGCCGCAATGGACCCGGCTCGGGAGTCGGCATACTGGGACCCAGTTTGTAGAATATTGGTGTGGTTCCAATAAGCAATTAACGCCGCCTCGTCAATGCCGATCCCTTGGATGTTGTAGGCATTGTTGTGGTCATTGGTGCCGATCCCACCCTCTGATAGCAAATAGAACCAATAGTTCTGCACGCCGCTGTTGACGTGAACTCCACCATGATTGCAATTCCCAACATACCAAAAGTCTCCCTCGTAGGTATCAGGCTGTCCTACCGCACGTGTAGCACAATCCGTAGCGTCAGGGAAATAGAAACCTTCCGCTTTAGGATCTTCTAAAGATCTTGGAGTACTCAGGCTGATTGGGGCGTCTTCCCCTATCAACCAGTCACTGACTCCTCCCTCTGTGAATCGCTCCACCATAAAGCCAAAGATGTCCGCAAATGATTCATCCAAGGCTCCAGGCTCATCTTGGTACACCAGACCAGCTGTGAAATGATCTACACCGTGTGTATATTCGTGGCCTGTGATGTCTATGGTGGCCATGTAATCGTCGTCGGGAGTGTTGCCGAATACAAGATAGAAATTTCCAGCATGGGGCTCAAAATAAGCATTCGGTCCTGCAAAGTCTGCTTCTACTCTTAATTCTCCACCCAAGCCATTAATTCCATTGCGACTGTAAGGGGTAGAGGCAAAGAAGTCCCAGCTTTGGGAGACCATCCAGTGGGCTGTGGTTCCCCGCTGCTCATCATTGCCCCAGTTGTCGTCATCATCTTTGATTTCAGAACGGAGTCCCCAAGGCCAAGCACTTTTATATTTGGTGTGGATGTCTCGGCCATTGTTATTTGTCCAGAGAATGTGGCCCGGAGAGAGGCCTCCTTGCCAGCGGGTATCGATGGTCTGTGTGCCTTGCGTCAGAATGTTGGCCGGACCGTCGCTGCATCGTAATTGCTCTTCTCGAATTACCACACCTGTAAAAGCGTCTACGTAGTATGCTTTATGAAATGAAGGGTCTAGGCCCAAGATATCAAAGCGCCAAGCCAGCCTATACTTTGAATTGGGAATTTGCCAACCAAGGTCTTTGTAATCCCACAAAGCCCACATTAGTTCTCCGTTAGGGTAATAAGTCGCTGAGGAATCTTCGAGGTCTCGCTTTAAGTCTTCTTCTCAATCACTATTTTCCCAAGCCAGCTCAAACCCCTCCATCGTAGCGAGCACATAGCTCAGGGCTACTTCCTCGCTCACATCTGGCTGATACCCTCGGTCCACATCGAATAGTGCTCCTTTGCCATTGGCAAAAACTAAATAACCATCATCTCCTGCATGCTCGGTGTACTCAGCTGCTTCAACCCGCAAATTGCGAAAGGTCTCCTGATATCTGTAGTGAGTCATCCCCAGGTTGGGATCCGTCCACTGCCGCTTCAGCACGAGCTTGTGCAGCGTATCGTCCATCAACGCCCTGGAAATCGCATAAGGCTGACCAGGCAGCAGCATGCCAGGAGTGAAGCGCACCAAGCCAGCCGAATCAAATTTTAAGACGTAAAGGCTCAGCAATGAATCGAGATCAGGTGTCGTTTGGGCGCTCATACTTCCAAACATAACCAAAAAGCCACAAAGGATTTTGATCCTATTGATGCTTGAAGTGACAAAACTTTCCCACCATGTTACCCGGTTACCAAAGGCTTCAGACTGATTTTCATTTTTTTCATGAAGGAAAGTCAATTTTTCATCAGCCTGGTAGCTAGATTGGCTTTCCCACAACCTAAAGACAGAAGATAGACGCAGCCAAAGGCGTATCACAGCTCTACTTGCCTTCCCTATAAACAGAGAGAGAGAGA
>DAITMB010000194.1:0-3878 GCA_036835375.1 Bacteroidota bacterium | reverse complement strand
AGAGAGAGAGAGAATCGAATACTCCATAATAACAAAATAAAGTTGATTGATAAACTTTATTATTCCTGTCATCAAGGCTACCCAATCATTTTTAAATACCCAAATAGATGATGAATAAGAATTGTTTAATTTTCAGAAAAAAATTGACTTTATCACTATCAAGTAATTATTTTCAGTTATAGGGAATTATTTCTCAAATGGCTCGTGCACGTCTCACAAAGCAGCCCACTCTTAGTGATTTGGCCACCAGCCGACGAATTCATATGGAGAAGGGATTTACCTACCAACTTTTCAATGGCTGACCAAAATAAAAGAACAACTCAGCCCCGCTACTGAATGCGCGCCAAACAGTGGATCTCGTCTTGGCGGATGGCAGCGATGAGTTCCTCCAGGGAGGCAAACTTCTTTTCGCCCCGAATCCATTCCACAAACTCGACGCGAAGGACTTGTCCGTACAGATCTCCCTCAAAATCAAACACATACACTTCCTGGCTCTGCTCAAATTCTCCCATGGTGGGCTTGCGGCCAATGTTCATCATGCCATATTTCCAAACTTCGCCCAGCTTGACCCGCACGAGATACACCCCATGGGCTGGGATGAGTTTGCGCTCCTCCACTGGTTCGAGATTCGCTGTCGGATAGCCCAGAAGCCGCCCTTGCTTTTGGCCGTGGACCACCACGCCATCAAATCCATAATGATACCCAAGGTATTTCGCTGCCAATTCTACCTCGCCATCGCCCAGCGCTTTGCGGATTTTGGTGCTGCTCACATTTGCCTCGTCGATCGACTGAGCGGGAATTTCCTCTACTTTGTAGTTGTATCGAGTCATGTACGCGCGAAGCTCCTCCATGCCACCCCCTCTGTTTTTGCCAAATTTGTGGTCATATCCGATCACAATTTTTTCGATGCCGACAGTTTTCACCAGAATGTCCTGAATGAAAACATGAGAGCTCATGCGCGAAAATTCCTTCGTAAATGGCAGCAGGAGCAACCGATCCAAGCCAATGTCGGCTAGCATCTCGATTTTTTCGTCGAGCGAATGCAGCAGCCGCAAGGGATTGTTGTCGGGAAAGAGCACCAGCCGTGGGTGAGGGTGAAAGCTGATCAGCAAACTATGGCCATGCCGGGCGCGGGCTTCTTCGAATATCTTGGTCAAAATGGCCCGATGGCCCACGTGAACCCCATCAAATGTTCCGATGGTAGCTACGGTGTGTGGTACTTTATGGTACTGTTCGAGCGCGTGAAAAACGTCCATGTGAGCAGTGAGATACGACAGAAAGTTATGGTTTTTTCTCGTCCTTTGGCGTATGCCCGGGCAACGCTTCGAGGAAATCGGTGAGTGCCCAAGCAGATTCGATGCGATGCTCCCCGATGGACGTTCGTCGAAGTTCGCGGATGTAAGCACCCACACCGAGCGCTTGCCCCAGGTCGTGGACCAGCGAGCGAATATAGGTACCCTTGCTACAAGCGATTTTCGCCCGGAAATGACCCGCTTCCAATTCGGCACCTTCCAACAGTGCAAACTCGGCGATGCACACCTGCCGGGGACGAATGACGACTTCTTGCCCTTTACGAGCGGATTCGTAGGCCCGCTTTCCTTGTACTTTGACCGCAGAAAACACTGGCGGCACCTGCTCTACCTCCCCAACGAAGGCCTTCATCGCTTCCGCCACGTCCGATGCCTGAAGATGGGAAGCATCGGTGATCTGCTCTTCGGGCCACTCAGCATCGTAGCTGGCGGTGGTGGCACCGAGCTTGAAAGTGACTTCATATTCTTTGTCGAGGCCCTGAAGGTCTTGGAGTTGCTTCGTCAATTTTCCTGTGCAAAGAATGAGCAGACCAGTCGCCAGCGGATCCAGTGTACCCGCATGACCGACCTTCTTGGTGCGGGTGGCATACCTGATTTTGTTGACTACGTCGAAAGAGGTCCAGCCTTTCGGCTTATCGATCAGTAGGAGCGAGCCTGCCAGAAAATCAGTATCGCCGGGAGATGGAGGAATCATGCTGCAAGATAGCCAGCTCAGATCGCAGTGCCAAAGAAGTTCCTTGTGCCCATTGGCCCGTGATGGTCCTTACCAGCAGGAATCGCACTGCTCCATGTTTGGCAGAACCATTGGCTCAAAACCCGGCCAGGTACTGATGCACAAAACTGATGGTCATGGCACCTTCTCCTACTGCCGATGCGACGCGGTTCATGGCGCCAGCGCGCACATCCCCCGCAGCAAAAACTCCCGGAATACAGGTTTCTAGCATAAATGGCTCCCGGTCCTCTTTCCACACTTTGGCAAAGTTGTCACAATTCATTGCATCCCTGCCAGTGAGCACGTATCCTTTGTCATTCCGAAAGAGGGACAGGGTCATCCAGTCGGTGTAGGGTTTGGCACCAATGAAGATAAACAGCGCACCAGCTTCCATTTGGCGAAGCGCCCCTGTCTGAATGTCTTTCACGACGAGATGTTCGAGGTGACCTTCGCCTCGGGCCTCCACGATCTCAGAGAAAGGAAGAAGCTCAATGTTGGGCGTAGCATCAATTTGGTCAATCAGGTACTGCGACATGGTGGCGGAGAGGTCGGCCTTGCGAATAAGGATAAAGACCTTCTTGGCAAAATTGCTCAGATACATGGCCCCTTGGCCCGCAGAGTTTCCACCCCCTACGATGAACACATCCTTGTTTTTACAGGCATAGGCTTCCGTGGTCGCTGCACCATAATATACACCCGCCCCGGTAAATTGCTCCACGCCTTCGGCTGGCAACTTGCGATAGTCCACCCCGGTGGTGATGACCAAGGCTTTGGTGCGGACCTCTGTGCCGTCTATCAGGGTGAGAATCTTGTATTTGTCTCGCAGCTCAATCTTGCTCACCTCAGCGGGCGAGAGAAACTCGATCCCAAATCGCGTTGCCTGCGTGATCGCCCGCCGAGCGAGGTCTGAGCCACTGAGTCCAGACGGAAATCCGAGATAATTTTCAATGCGACTGCTGGTCCCTGCTTGTCCGCCAGGTGCCCGCTTCTCGATGAGCAAGGTTTTGAGCCCCTCCGATCCGCCATACACAGCGGCAGACAATCCTGCCGGCCCGGCTCCTATGATCGCGACATCATACAGGTCGGATTTTGTAGCCGTGCTTTTCCCTATTTTGAGGGCGACTTCGGAGATCGTAGGATCTACCAAATGGCTGCCGTCCTCAAAAAAGAGGGCTGGTAGGGACTTGTCAGCCACATCGTAGAGGCGGAGGAGTTCCTTGGCTTTGTCTTGATTCTGCACATCCAGCCATTGGTAGGGATAAAGATTTCCGCTGAGGAAATCTTTGATCGCATGAGATTTGGGCGACCATTGGTATCCCACGATGCGGAGTCCCGTGTACTCGGGACGAAAAGTCGTCTGCCAGGCGTCCAGAAGATCATCAAGGACAGGAAAGAGTTTTTCCTCCGGTGGATCCCAAGGTTTTGTGAGATAAAAGTCGAGGTGAACATCGTTGATGGCCTTAATAGCAGCTTCGATGTCAGAATATGCTGTGAGCAGCACGCGCTTGGCCTCAGGAAAAATGACTTTGGCCTTTTCGAGGAACTCGACCCCCAGCATTTCTGGCATGCGTTGGTCAGACAGAAAGAGCGCCACTGTCTCTTGCTGCTTTTTCAATTCTACCAGCGCTTCAAGGGCTTCATTCGCAGATTCGGTAGAAAACACCTGATAATCAGGCCTATACTTTTTCCGGAGATCTCGTCGGACAGCCTGCAACACCTGCGGGTCGTCGTCAAGGAGGAAGAGAATCGGAGCTTTCATTTGACAAAATCAAGAGGTAGGGATAAAAGGAGCTGGATCCTGTGTGCCAATATAAGGCGACAATTGATACAACACCTCAAGGTCTCCGTCTGTGACA
>DAITMB010000193.1:0-6910 GCA_036835375.1 Bacteroidota bacterium | reverse complement strand
AACACTCCCCCTTCTTCTCACCGATCCTAGGACCGAAATTTGTATGTTTGTGTTTCGCAGAAAGGCTCGTAGGTGAATGTATGCAATGGTTTTCCTGCGAGCGCTTCTGGTCTTGATTTCGGGTAGTCGCCAGGCATTGTATGCGTGGGCTCCCCGTTCTTCTCACTGTCTTTCTTATCAACGGCTGGCCACATGGCAATCAAAGACTCCATCAACACGTGGCGAAAAGGGATCGTCATCCCCAAGACTCGACAGGAACTGGGCATCGTACTCAAGGACGCTTGGATCATGCTCACCGAACTCCGACCAGTTCGGTTGATCATTATCATTGGATTTCTGCTCGTTTTGATCCTGGTCATCAACCGGGGCAGAAAATCGGTGCAATACCTGCGTGAGGGAGCGGAGCACTCCGCAAATGTGATCAATGTTCGAGACGCGATTCTCCTCACTTCGGACATACTTCTGGATCTCGCCAAGATGGAAGGAGCTGTGCTGGGCGTCACGTTGAAAATGCAAGGGTCAGGTCTTGGTGCCAAAGACACCATCGAGAAGATCAATCAGTTTCCGAAGGCCATGATTGAGCAGAGGCTCCCCAAGCTCAATGCGATCAAAATGGGTGACGGGGATACCCTGGTGCCAAAATTGTCTGCACTCGTGCGTGCGGAAATGGCGACACTTGACAGCATCCTCTTGCATCTGAAGCATATTCGAAAAGAATTTGCCGCGGTCCCTCGGGCGACTGCTCAAGATACTGTTGCGGAGGCAAATGCCAGAGAGCAGCATTCGCAGTACCATTCACAGCTTGCTGAACTCCGCCTGCGCAGTCAGAAAAACCTCAGTGAACTCCAAAAGATCTATCACGAACTGCGCACAGAATGGAGCACATCTACCAACTTTAACGCAGAGAATAACCAGAGACTGGTTCGAATCATGTCGATCCAGGCCACGATTGTTGGAATCTTGCTTCTTGCGCTCTTTTCAACCATGTTCATCGTCATCTTCCACGATGGCAACCGCAACCGCGCGTTGCAAGCCCGGCTGGAACAGGAAAAGACCAATGCCCAGTCGCTGGCAGAGGTAAAGCAGCGCTTTCTGGCCAACATGAGCCATGAAATTCGGAATCCCCTCCATGCCGTGATTGGGTTTGCAGCACAGTTGTTTTATACCGAACTGAACAAAGAGCAGCGTCACCTTCTCAAGCCCTTGCGACAGTCTGCCCGCTACCTTCTGGCGCTCATCAACGATGTGCTGGACTACTCGAAGCTCGATTCCAACAACCTTCGCCTCGACCGAGCAGGATTTCGATTGGATGAAGTGATCGAAGAAGTGGAAAACACCTACCGGAGCTTGGCTGAGCAAAAAGGGATTGGATTCGAAGCCAAATGGAAAGAAGACCTTCCCCTGGTGGTGATCGGTGATTCGCTCCGCCTTCGCCAAATGCTCCTCAACCTCGTGGGAAATGCGGTTAAGTTTACCGAAAAAGGCAAGGTGAGCATGGAGATCCAAGCCCTTCCGACGAGCAACCAACGGATCAAACTCGAATTCACGATAGCCGACACGGGAATTGGGATCCCAAGCCATTTGCAAGAGCAGATTTTCAGCGAATGGGCGCAAGCAGACACCAAAACCACACGAAAATTTGGGGGAACGGGGCTGGGGTTATCCATCACCCGCCGCCTGGCCGAACTGCATGGAGGTCAGATCATGATGTCCAGCGAGGAGGGAAAAGGCACCCGAATGCTCCTGTCCTTGCCCTTTGAGTTGGGAACAGAAGCCGATTTGGAGCCTATGGGACCAGCCACGGTCGAGATCGGCAAGGAGTTTCAGGGCATCAAGGTCTTGAGTGCCGACGACGAAGCCTACAACCGCACACTCATGGAGGTGATTCTCCAGCGAATGGGCATTCAGTCCGACTCCGCCGAGAATGGAAAAGAAGCCTGGGAAAAACTTCAGAAAGGAGGCTACGACTTTGCCTTGCTGGATCTTCAAATGCCCGAAATGGATGGATTTGAGGTCGCCCGAAAAGTGCGTAAGTTGATGGGACCGGATTTTCCGCTCATTGCAGTCACTGCTACCGCCACCAAGGCAGAGGCGGATTTGGCACGATCAGCTGGAATCAACGAGGTGGTCCTCAAGCCTTTCGAAGAGATGAGTCTGCGCAGAACGATCTCCAAGGTGCTTCAGAATATGAAAAAAATTCATCCGAATGAAGTTGAGCCGGAGGTACGGCCTTCAGACACAGGCATTTTACCAGAGATTTCACAGTCAGACGAAGCCCTTCCCCAAGACGAGTATCAACTCAATACTTTGCGAAAATTGGTCGGCGACAACCCCAAGGCGCTCCACACGATGCTGCAAGTGTTTCTGTCCTCCGCCAGAACACAGGCCGCTCAACTTCAGATAGCCTTGAACGAACTCGACCTCATCTCCGCCGCTGCTTCCGCTCACAAGCTGGCACCAGCCTGCCGACATTTGGGACTCATCCAGCTCACCGCTGCACTCAAATCATTGGAGCTTCAAGGCCCCGAGCTTCTTGAAGAAGGAAGGTGGCAGGAGGTGTTGAGCAGCGTTCTCCTCAGCCTTTCCGCTACCATCACCCGCGTAGAAGACGATCTTGCGCTGCTTCAGCCATAGCGCTTACTATTCGCGTGGGACCTCGCTCGGTGCTTCTTGCGCTGCCAAATGGGCCAGGTAGCAGCCATCCTTGAAAGTCAGCGGCTCTACGAGAAATCGCTCCTGTAACTCTGCCCACACCTCAGGCTCACATACCATGACCACTTCTCCGACCTGAAGCTGGTCCAAGTGAGTGGCTCGCTTCACATCATATCCCATTTGCTCATTATACACCAATCGGTAAAATAAGCAGTGCGTACTAAATTGCCGATACATCAAGGTGTAGGATCGAATATTGGGAAATACGCGAGCGCTTTGCCTCATCAGTCCTCCATAACGCTCGCCAGGATAATCGAGATAGCGCGGCACCAGATTTTTTTTCCAAACGGGCAGATAGGCAGGGAGCCAGATGGCGATTAGCAAAGTTCCCACCAGCAACCACCTTTGCCAAGTGTGCAAGGGCAGCCACTCCAGGATGCTTCGCCACAGCATCCAGATCACCGCAGCCACCATCATCGACATGGGTGCAAACATCGGGACATCGTACCAGCCCAGCTTGGTCGTTGAAAAGGAAATAACAACCAGTTGGGACAGAGCTACCAAATTCATCAGCAGCACCCAGCGCCGAAGGGGGCCTGGCAGTTGGTTGGGCAAGAGCAGAAAGGCCCAGCTCGCGGGGATCCACCACACCCACGCAGCGAATCTGTGATGAATCAGCTCTCTTACATACCAATCCGTTGACTCGTCATGCCCATCGTGCAAACGGAGATAATGACCATGTAGCTCCCCCTTCCAAACCTGGAAGAGAAACCCCGGTGTATCCCACTCCCGATAGGCGTAGTAGCCCATCACCAGCACAATCACGCTTGCAAGGGCCAGCCATGTGTGCTTGTCACGCAGCAGCATCGGCCATCCTTTTCGGTAGGTGACATACACAGCCAATCCCGGCAGCCATAGCGCACCGGCAATGCCTTTGGTCATCATCGCGGCCCAGGTACCCATGGCTGCAAGCCAGATCCAGCGCCTGCGCTCTGCTGGCGAGGCCTCAAAATAGCGATAGAGCGCCCACGCGGAAATCATCAGGCAAAGCGACAATGGCACATCATGGTCTCCAGATCGCGCGGCATGCACATGAAAAAATCCATCCACCGCCAGCAAGACCATCGCCGAAATCCAGCCATAGTCCCAATCCGCCGCATACTTCCCCGCCCAAACCATGAGCCACATCAAGCCCAGCACCGTCAAGGCGACGGGTAGGCGCAGCGCCAACTCGGTATAGCCCATCACGCGGAAGCTCAGCGCCTGAACTCCCGTGAACAAGGGCGTCTTGACATTTGTGGCAGAAGGCCCTCCGTCGAATTCATTGTAATTATTCAAATACTGCCCTGTGGTCGCGAGCCGATATGCTCTCAACGCAAACAAGGACTCGTCGAAGGTCTTCACCGGTTCTACGCCCAAGTGATGAAACACAGGAACATAGGCTGCCAGCGCCAAGAAAAGCCAGGGAAGCAGTCGTCGGAAAAGGGAGATCTTCATCATCATAAGTCCATCGTTGGATTCACCTGCTTCCAGACCGAATGCCTATATTCGCCTTTCACCTTGGTGAGGATGTGGTCCATTTACAACCCCCTTCTTCTGTGGCAGCAAATTCAGAGCGCGAGTCGAAAACACCGTTGATGAAGCAATACTACGCGATCAAGGCGAAGTATCCCGGTGCGGTGTTACTTTTTCGGGTAGGAGACTTCTACGAAACCTTCGGCGAGGACGCCATCGAGGTGTCGAAGGTCCTCGGAATTGTGCTCACCCGCCGCAATAACGGCGGAAGCGACATGGAGCTGGCGGGATTTCCTCATCATTCGCTCGACACCTACCTCCCCAAACTCGTGCGCTCGGGAAAGCGCGTGGCCGTGTGTGACCAGCTCGAAGACCCCAAGCAGGCCAAAGGGATCGTGAAAAGAGGCGTCACAGAACTTGTGACACCAGGGGTGACCTTCAACGACAAGGTGCTGGACGTCAACCGAGACAATTACCTTGCAGCCGTTTATTTCGCGAATAAAAAAGACCTGGGTGTCTCCTTCATCGAAGTCTCAACGGGAGATTTCTTTTGCTTCTCCGGCCATGCAGACTATGTAGCCAAGGTGCTCCATACCATGTCGCCCGCTGAGATCTTGGTCAATAAGCGGGATCTCCGTCATTTTAAAGAGCTTTTTGGGGAAAAATTTTATCTCACGCGCCTCGATGAGTGGGTCTATCAGCCAGATTATGCTCGCGAAAAACTCTTGGGACTTTTCCAGACGCAGTCGCTCAAAGGCTTCGGGGTCGAAGAGGAGGTTCTCGGACTGGTGGCCGCAGGTGCCATTGTCCATTATCTCAACGAGAGTCAAAACCAGCGCCTCCCACACATTCAGAAACTCTATCGCTTCAGCGACTCCGCCTATGTATGGTTGGACCAGTTTTCGGTCAGAAACCTAGAACTGGTCCAGCCCTTGCACCTTAATGGCATTTCTCTGGTCGATGTGCTCGACCATACTTCTACGCCGATGGGGGGCAGGTTGCTGCGACGTTCATTGATGCTTCCGCTCAAAGATGTAGGCCGCATTCGCCAGCGACTGGACATCGTGGAGACATTTGCCAAATATCCTGATCTCACGGCGCAGCTCTTGAAGTCATTTCGAGCCATCGGTGATTTAGAACGACTCGCTTCCAAGATCGCTACCAAACGCCTTGCCCCACGGGAGGCCGTGCTGCTGCGAGAGTCGCTACGGTTGCTCCATCCCATCCAGCAATTGCTCGACAGCTTTGACTCCTCAGCGCTGCACAAGCGCGCCACAGACTTCGCCGATACGGGTCCCCTACTTCAGATACTCACAGATCAACTTCTCGACGAGGTCTCGACGCAGCTCTCGGATGGTGGCGTGATCCGCGAAGGCGTCTCAGAAGAGCTAGATGACCTACGCGACATCAAGGCCAATGGCAATGCCAAGCTCATCGACATGCAGCAGCGGGAAGCCGCCCGCACGGGCATTTCATCCCTCAAAATTGGGTTCAACAAAGTTTTTGGCTATTACCTCGAAGTCACCAATGCTCACAAGGACAAAGCGCCCATCGAGTGGAGTCGCAAGCAGACCCTTACCAACGCAGAGCGCTATATCACCGAGGAACTCAAGGCCTACGAGGATAAAATCCTCTCTGCAGAAGAGCGCATCGCGTCCATCGAAGCCGCTTGTTATCAGCGCATGGTGGACCAGCTTCAGCTCCACCTCGATGGGTTGCAGGTGAATGCGCGCATCATTGCGGAGCTGGATATGATGCTGAGCTTTGCAGAGGTAGCGCGCATCCGGCATTATGTGAAGCCCGAAATCAACGAGTCAGATGTGATCCGTATTCGCCAGGGAAGACATCCGGTGATCGAGACCACACTACCACCTGATTCGCCCTACGTCCCAAACGATATTTTGCTGGACAGCCAGCAGCAGCAAATCATCATTGTGACAGGCCCCAATATGGCCGGAAAGTCGGCCCTGCTCCGCCAGACGGCCCTCATTGTGCTGATGGCTCAGGTAGGCTGCTTCGTTCCCGCGGAGGCTGCGGAAATTGGAATCGTGGACAAGATCTTTACGCGCGTGGGTGCGAGCGACAACATCTCCAGCGGTGAGTCCACTTTCATGGTGGAGATGAATGAGACCGCCCAAATCGTGAATAGCGTCACGGAAAAGAGCCTGGTGCTCCTTGACGAGATCGGAAGAGGCACCAGCACTTATGATGGTGTGTCGATCGCTTGGGCCTTGGTGGAGTTTTTGCACGAAACGCAGGGATGTCGCGCCAAAACGCTCTTTGCCACGCATTATCACGAGCTGAATGAGCTCGAAAATCGACTGGAGCGGGTGCGCAATTTTAATGTATCGGTTCGGGAGGTGGACGGAAAAATATTGTTTTTGCGGCAACTCCAGTCCGGTGGCAGCAATCACAGCTTTGGGATCAATGTCGCGGCCATGGCTGGGATGCCCAAGGGCTTGGTGCAGCGCGCACAGCATTTGCTCACCCACTTTGAGTCCAATAAAATGGAGGATGAAAAGCAGGCTCGCCGACTAAAGTTTTCGGACAAGCAGACCATTCAGCTCAACATGTTTGAACTCAAGGACTCCGACACCCTGAAAATCCGTCAACTGCTCGCAGGAACAGACATTGATCGCATGACGCCGGTAGAGGCACTGCTCAAGCTCCAAGAACTGAAGCGGATCTTGGCCGAGTAGCGCCGCCATAAGAGGACGAGGCCAATGTTTTCAATCGAACATCT
>DAITMB010000192.1:0-7034 GCA_036835375.1 Bacteroidota bacterium | reverse complement strand
GATGGGGCGGAAGACCAAGCGAAGACGACCAACTTATTTTTTGAGCGTTACTAAGCTCGAACTTACCTGAAATACTGCGCAAGACGCGGTAGGTGGGAGGGATACCGAGCTCATCCGAAACCTCATTTTTGTGGGATCTTACGCCCAAAATGGCCAGGATCTAGCCATTAACCCAGATGGGACCCTTTTCAGCATCGACGGCTTGACCCACAACGAACGTCTGACAACTACATCGGGCCGGAAATGCAACTTGGTCAGGTTTTACTCGGCGATGTAGCTAAGATGCTTCCCGGTGTGAATTTGCCAAAACAGCCGATGAACTCGAAATCTTCCTGCTAGATTGCGGGGCCTTCGACAAATCGGGTCCAATTCGCGAATTTGTCGAAAAAAAGGCCCTACCCTATTTTCCCTGAACAAAAAACTCTTATGAAACCGATGTATTTAATGAAATTCCTGCACCAGGTCCCTTTCTTGTTTATGATTTTTTATTTACAACCGGCTCAGGCCCAGCGCTTCCACAACATGGCTTTCCCGCAAGATTACCACCCATTTGACAAAGACACCCTGACGGTGCTTTCGTGGAATGTGGAACATTTTGTCGACTCCTTCGACAATCCCTACATCCGCAACCGCATGGAAGACCAACCCAAACTGGACGTGATTGGCAAACGCATCGACTTACTGGCTGAGGTGCTGCGCCTTTCCGGGGCTGATGTAGTGGTACTGCAGGAATTTGAAAGCCGCAGTTTTGCCTTTGAGATTGCTCAAAAGCATCTCACAGACCTAGGTTTTTCCCACGTTTCAGGCAGCGAAAGCCCCGACTGGTATATGAATGTGGTGATTATGAGCAAATTGCCGATGGGCCTTACCTATAGCTATGGCAATGCTTATTCGCCTGTCGTTGGTTTCCTCGACACCCTCGGGAGGCAGGAAACACAGCGCCATATCAACACCCGCATTGCTTCGGCTGAGATTTGGGTGAATGAGGGCTTTTCGTTTGTGCTCACAGGCCTACACCTGAAGGCGGGCCGTAACGAGCGCGACGCCGCCATGCGGATGGGCCAGATTGACCTCCTCAAAAGCCAGCAACGGAGATTGTTAAAAGAAGAGAGGAAAACGCGGCTTTTGCTCTGCGGCGATTTTAATCTCGTTCCTGAATCTGTCGAAATGGCCCTGCTGAAAGGACCGAAGGCACCACAGTACATCGATTTGCTCGAAGACCAACCGGTGTTTTCGCACCCTTCCGACACGCCTGTCCGCCGCATCGACTATATACTTATGAATAAAGCCATGTCAAAATCGGTGGTACCTGGCAGCGTAAAACCCTTTGTACCCAAACCGAATGCGGAAATGCGGCAGCTCAGCGACCACCTGCCCATGCGGGCCCAGTTTTTGGTGCGCAAAGAAGGATAAATACCGAGCAGTTCGCGAAACCGTGCGGATTGACACTGCTCATGTCGATGCGGCAGACGTTCGCGAAGTGCTATCCACTTTTAGAATGGCCGATGACTGCGAGAATGCGAAAAAGGCAACGTGCAAAAAGAAATACAGAGTGGTAAATTATTCCATTGTTTGCGTGGCAAAAGGCAATCCCTATGAGCGATAAGATCGCTGTGAGGCTCATGGCGCCTATCATAACATAATAAGGGATTTTCGCCCTCATGATGGCCGCCAAGGGCCTTTGGGTTTGGCCGCTTTACGACTGAAACCAAAGGAAAAACTCTCGAAGAACTTCAGGATACTCACATGAAACAGTTTATCTCAATTTTTCTACTCTTAGCATGGATAGCTGGGACAGGATGTGCAAAAAAACAAGTCGCTACATCCGAAATGGCCGAAAAATCGTCTATCGGTACGGAGCATCATCGCCCCCAATACCATTTTTCACCTTCCGCCAACTGGATGAACGATCCCAATGGCATGGTATATTTAGAGGGTGAGTACCACCTTTTTTACCAATACTTCCCCGACAGCACCGTTTGGGGGCCCATGCACTGGGGGCACGCCGTAAGCCCCGACATGATCCACTGGAAGCAGTTGCCCGTAGCCCTTTACCCCGACAGTTTAGGGTATATCTTTTCCGGCAGTGCAGTGATAGATCACCGGAATACCAGCGGCCTGAGCCAAAAAGAACAACCTGCTATGGTTGCTATTTTCACCCATCACAACGCTGTGGGAGAGAAAGAGGGCCGCGACGACTTTCAGGTACAAAGCATCGCCTACAGCCACGACAAAGGCCGCACTTGGACCAAATACGCCGGAAATCCTGTGTTACCCAACCCCGGTATCCGAGATTTTCGCGACCCCAAAGTCATATGGCATGAGCAATCCGGAAAATGGATCATGACCCTGGCTTGTCAGGACCATATCCGGTTTTATTCTTCGGATAATCTGCTGCAATGGAACCTGGAGTCGGAGTTCGGGAAAAACCTGGGTGCACATGGCGGGGTGTGGGAATGCCCTGACCTGTTTGAGCTGCCCCTGAATGGCAAAAAACATTGGGTATTGCTGGTGAGTATCAACCCGGGCGGACCCAATGGCGGCTCAGCGACCCAGTATTTCGTGGGGGATTTCGATGGAAAAACATTCCGGCCCGCGACAGCTCAGCCCGAAATCCTCTGGGTTGATCATGGCCGCGACAATTACGCCGGCGTCACTTGGAGCAATGTGCCCGAAAAAGACGGGCGAAGGCTGTTTTTGGGTTGGATGAGTAATTGGGACTATGGCCAGGTTACGCCTTCAGGTGTTTGGCGCAGCGCGATGACCTTGCCCCGTGAGCTTTCCCTGGCGCAGACAGCACAAGGGCTGCGGTTATCATCCCAACCCGCGAAGGAATTAGCCGTCTTGCGAACGGATTCGGTGTCTTTTGGAGAAAAATGGACGGATGGGAGTTTGCCCCTGAACATTACCGACGAATTGATGGAGGTGAAAGCTTCGTTCTTTTGGAGTGATGTATCTCCGGATTCCTTCGGGCTTGTTTTTTTCAATGAAATGGGTGATTCCTTATTTGTAAAAATTCACCCCGCTGCTCAGACCCTGACTGTGGACCGGAGCCAGGCGGGCCCAAACGATTTTTCGGACAAATTTGCCGCCAGTGCCATGGTTCCCATCGATCTTACGGGTGACCGTGCTAACCTTCGGCTGTTTCTTGACTGGAGTTCACTGGAAGTGTTCACAGCCGATGGTCTCAGCGTTGCGACCATGCAGGTTTTTCCGAGGCAGCCGCTCAACCGGATAAAGGTATTTTCCTTGGGGAGTGCTGGAATGAGTGTGAAGGGCACAGCCTATAGCTTAAGAAGAGCACTTCCTTGAGTTGCCACCATGTTATCCTGGACCTGGACGTGCTCCATCCCCATGACATCCCCCTACGGCATCCTCGTAAGTGGCAGGTATATGAATAGATAATGGAGTCGGATTTACGCAAGTTGTGATTGTCGCGTCGGTTACTGGAAGGTACACATGGAGTTCAAGGCCCCAAAAACGTAAAACAAGATTTGAATCCATTCTTGTTATAAAGGACGATGCCCGGGAAGAAACGAAAAACTTCCCCGAAATTCACTCGACTGTGTTGAAACAAAAAAAGCCTGAGATACCGCAACGGTATCCCAGGCTTTTGTCGAAATGCAGGACGCAGGGCTTATTCTTTGAATAATTTCCCCGAAATAGGCTGCCCGTTCAGCTCGATGCGATAGAAATACATGCCAGTGGGCAGGTTCGTGAGCGGTGTTTCCCAAACTGCCAGCCCTTTTTCTACTCCCATCTCCCGATGCAGTACCGCCTGCCCCATCGCGCTAAAAAAAGTCATTTTGACCAGTCCGTCCATGGGCGCATTCACTTTTATGTGTAAGAGGTCCTGGACAGGGTTGGGATAGGCTTCGAGCAGGGCAAATGCGTCTTCTGCCACAATCTTCGCTTCCACGATCGGGGAAAGGTGTGCCGCGCCGTCGAAGTCGATTTGCATCAGACGGTAATAGTTGATTCCCAGCGCAGGACGGCTATCCAAAAACGAGTAGCTGCTGATTTCATGCGTGGTGCCAGTGCCTTTGACCGTACCCAATTCTACAAAGTCCAGCCCATCGATGCTACGCTGCACCACAAAGCGGTCGTTGTTGAGTTCGCTGGCGGTGAGCCAGTCCAGCATGACCTGTTGTTGCCCGGCGGGTGTGGCGCGGAAGGAGAGCCATTCTACCGGGAGAGGGGAGAGATCGAAGAGAAAATCCGGTGTGCAGGTGGTGACCGGCGGGGAAAAGAGGGTCCCGTCGGCGCTGATGCTTTGCGCTTCGATGTTGCCGCCGGGAGGTGTACCGTATCTGAGTTCACGTGCGGCGGTCCCGTTCATGATGCGGTAGGTGCGCGAGCTCTCATTGGCGAAAAATCCCGCAGCACCTGTACTGCGCTCTCCCGCCACCAGATAGACCGTGGAAACAGGGCCGCTACAAAAGCCACTGAAGTCGAGGTTGCCGCCCGTGGCCAGCCCATCGAACCCTTCACTCCCCGGTGTTCCGTCGCCACCCGCCCCCAAAAACACCATCATATAAGCACCTGCCGGAATCTCGCCCCCTACCCCACCCGCAGCAGGCAACGCAAACAGGTTGCATCCGGCCTGGGTATTGAGGTCATTGACCAAGGTAGTGAGAATGGCCTCGTCGCCGAGATCGTTGACGTCGAGCAAGCGGTTGCAGACATTGTCGAAGCCGTTGCAGACCGGGTCGGGGTTATCCCCAGATGTCGTGCCCGCGCGGTTCCACGTAAAGTTGTAATTGGGTTGTGGGCCTGCGAGGTGGTTGACTTGTCCGATGGTGAGGTTGGCGAGGTCGAGCGTAGCGTTGCCGTTTTGGGCCACGAGGTATTCGTTTTGCGCTTCATTGCCGCAGGGACGGAATACGCCGGTGATGGGGGTAACCTCGCTGCAACTGGCATTAATGGTGAGGCTGGCTGTATTTGCCGTGCTCACCCCAGCTGCCGAGGCGCTGAGCGTAAGGGCTCCAGGGTTGTTGCTCCGCACAAAGAAGGTGGCACAGCCTAGCACCGGGCTTTGGGTCTCGTTGCCGCCCACGGTGATGGGACCGCTGCCCGAGAGGGTGATGTCATTAGCAAAATCGGGCTGCGGAAAGCCGTTGGCATCCTGCGCGCAGACCTCTACCCGGAAAAATGAACTCGCGTCCAGGCATCCTGTGGGCGGTTCAGCGTAAAAAGCGAGGGTGGTGGCCACGATGGGCGCGCCGTGGTTGCCGAGAAAGGCCCAAGTATCTGAGGGGTAACAGTCCCACTCGACTGAGGGATCAAACGCATCCATAGGGTCTGTGTCGCCGGTGGTAACGCTAGCTTTGCGCACCAAGGTAAAGTTTGCAGTACCGCAGCCTCCGCCCGTCCAGCCATTTGCACCGGGATCGCCCGTCATCGCTCCCACAAAATCGAGCAAGCCGATCAGGGTATTGCTTAGCGCGATGCCGTCATTGCCGCTGTAGAAGAGATTGGTAGTGGTCTCATCTGCTTGGGGCAGCAAGTCTGGCCCGGCGCCGGGGTTACATACCACATACACATCGCCAGCTGCGATGGTTCCAGTGAGGGCAATGGGAGACCCTGCCGCGACGGTGGTGCCGCCATTGGCAAACTGGGTGAGGAAATACCCTTCGGCTGCCAAGTCGATGGGCACGCCGGAGCCGTTATAGATTTCGATGCATTTGTTGGTTCCGGTGCCTTCTATGTATTCGGAGATAAACACATTCAGCCCCGACTGCACATTGCGAGAGAAGAGATAAGGAGAACCGCTACCGCCATTGAGCAGGCCGCTACTGGCCGCGATGGTGAGCGGGCCAGCATTCGAAGGGGTGATGGTGTATGTGACACAGCCATTGATCGGGGCTACGCTCGCCGCCGGGGCAATGGTGAAAGGCACGCTAAGTGGAATTGCTGCTATGTTGATGTTGGTTGCATAGGCCACGTCGATGTTGCCACCGCCATCGACAGCACATACGTCGATGGTAAAAGGCGTGTCGAATGTGGCGGCGCCTACAGGACCATTCAAAAAGCCCAACCGATCGGCTATGACGGTCGTGATGGGCGTGAGCACGATATTGTCAAGCCCCAACTCATCGCGAGTTCCACTAACAAAGGCATCATCAATGTCCCAGGAGAGCACGATACAAGTACCATCGGGAATGGACAGGCTGCCAATGATGGTGCTGCGGGGGGTAACGGTAGTCAGGCCATCGGCCGCTTCGACCGAAACGAAATTCAGGGATGGTATGCTGGTAAAGGGTCCTGCAAAGCCCGCTGTACTGTAAGAAAAGTCAATCGAACAAGAACCGTTTTGGTCATTCAGGGTGATGATATCATAGCTCAGGTCCAGGCCCGTCAGGGTTGTGCCTGTATTGTTACAAACAAGCAACCGAATGTTGCCGGGTGTCATGTCTGCGCCACCGGGCTGCAACCAGAAGCTGGGCGGGGTAGCGCCGCCCGTGTTTGCATAGAGACCACCGACTCCGACACCAGCGCCTACCGTGGTACCCCGGGCAAAGTCGCCTGCCGTATGAGTGCCGCCGGGCGTCGTGGGGCCATCCGACATGCCGATGATGACCCAGGTATCAGAATCCAACTGGCCAGCTGCTGGTGTTGGTGCAAGCCCTGCGCCAGTATATCCGACAAAGTCGATGGTCTCTGTGCCGCCCGTGAGCGAAACCTGCCCGCGACAGAGCGAAAGCCCGGCGAGCAACAAAAAGAGGGTAAATGGCAACTTCAGATTCATGGGATGAAGTGTTTGTGGAATGAAAATATATTTCCCAGTCCTCCGGCAGCGACACAAAAATCAGATTACTGGCCTTACCAGAATGGGAAAGGTCGATGAATGAACATGGTCAAGTCATTGTAACTTTACGAGTATAAAGAAAATTGATGATATCTGCCAGTTTGGCGCTTTACTTATTTAATTCCAAGAGCAAAATCCGTTTTCAAATATCGATCTGACCTGCTGGTATTTTATAGTCTTCATATCAAAGTCGGCATTTACTTCCCCCGCCTGCTTGGTGCGACCA
>DAITMB010000191.1:0-7061 GCA_036835375.1 Bacteroidota bacterium | reverse complement strand
TTATCCGGTACAATTCCTAGATTTGTGGTCTAGCAGCAATTCTATTCATGAGTCATATCGAAACTTCTTCCTCTCTGAACTTCCTCGAGCAACTCGTTGAAGAGCACGTGAAATCCGGCAACAGCGCGGTCTGTACCCGCTTTCCACCGGAGCCAAACGGCTATTTGCACATCGGCCATGCCAAGGCCATCGGGGTGAATTTCGGGATCGCGCAGCGGTATGGAGGGAAGACCAATCTCCGTTTTGACGACACCAATCCCGTCACCGAAGACACCGAGTACGTCAACGCCATTCAGGAAGACATTCAATGGCTCGGCTATCAGTGGGAGGGCGAGGTGAAATACGCCTCAGATTACTTCGAGCAACTATACGACTGGGCCTTGGAACTGATCCAAGCTGGAAAGGCCTATGTCGATGATTCTACGTTGGAAGAAATTCGGCAGATGCGCGGCGTCCCCACCTCTCCGGGAACCGAAAGCCCCTTTCGCCATCGCTCGATTGCAGAAAATCTGTCTTTGTTTGTGGGAATGAAGGATGGCAAATATCCCGAAGGTTCGCGGGTGCTTCGCGCCAAAATCGACATGGCTTCGCCTAATATGCACCTTCGCGATCCGATCATGTATCGCATTCTTCACCGAACCCACCACCGCACCGGCGATGTGTGGAAGATCTATCCGATGTATGACTGGGCCCACGGCCAGAGTGATGCCTTGGAGGGAATCACCCATTCGCTGTGCTCGATGGAATTCGAGGTGCATCGCCCGCTCTACGACTGGTTTTTGGATCAATTGGGGGATTTCAACCCGCGACCACGGCAGATCGAATTTGCACGACTCAATCTCTCCTACACTGTCATGAGCAAGCGCAAGCTGCTCCAACTCGTCAACGAAGGTATCGTGTCTGGATGGGACGATCCACGCATGCCCACGATCTCTGGGATGCGTCGCAGAGGATATACTGCGGCGGCCATCCGCACCTTTATCGAACGGGTAGGTGTGGCTCGTCGTGAGAATGTGATCGACCTGGGATTGCTGGAATTCTACGTTCGTGAGGACCTCAACAAGATTGCACCCCGCTACATGGGCGTGCTGGAGCCGCTCAAGGTGATCATCACGAATTTTCCAGAAGGACAGGAGGAAGAAGTAGAGCTGGAAAACAATCCAGAGGACCCAGATGCAGGAGTTAGGAAGGTGCCATTTACGCGAGAACTGTGGATTGAGCAGGGAGACTTTATGGAAAATCCTCCCTCCCCTAAAAAGTGGTTTCGCCTCGGTCCCGACCGAATGGTGCGGCTCAAGGGGGCCTATATTATTCACTGCCACGACTTTGTGAAAGAGGAATCCACTGGGAACATCAAAGAAATTCACTGCACCTACCTTCCTGAATCCCGCTCCGGCGACGATCAGTCAGGGCTCAAGGTGAAGGGGACGCTGGACTGGATCTCTGCCAGCCACGCCCTGCGAGCTGAGGTTCGGCAATATGATCGGCTGTTTGCAGATCCGGATCCGGACGGTCACAAAGACCGGGACTTCAAGGAGTTTCTTCATCCTCAATCGCTTACAGTGATTGATCATGCGTTTGTAGAACCTGCCCTCAAAGGCGCTGCCCCGCTGTTTCGTTGCCAGTTTCTCCGCAAGGGCTACTACTGCGTAGATGAAAACTCTACAGAAGATCGCCTGATCTTTAACCAGACCGTGACCCTCAAGGACAACTGGGCCAAGCACGAGGCGAAATAGGGGAATCTGTACGGCGGTTTGTACTTCGTCAATTTCCTATCAAAAATCCCCCGATTTCACTGAAATCGGGGGATTTTTTGGGAACAAATGTCGCATTACCTATTCCTCAGACCGACCCAAAGGTCAAATTCGGCACTCAGCCCCACGAAGGGTTGGATGCTGATGGCACTCACGTCGATGCCAGCGGAGCCACCTCCTACATTAGAAGATCCAATGGTCTCAAGGGCGGTCGCGCCGACATTCAGGCGAATGAAGCGGAAAAGATTGTAGCCAACTCCCAGATAATAGGGACGCCCAAACACAGGCCCGGTAATGGTCTCACCAGCAGGCGATTCGAAATTTTGGACGAACACACCCATTGAGACAGAGCTGTTTTTGAGGAAAGTGGGTGCTGTGCTGCGGCTGGCTAGGGGCAGCGAGATGCCTACATAGGGGGAAGTGGCGTAGGAAAGATCCTCGACATTGCCACCGAGGTACACGCCACCAAAGCCTACATTGACAGCGAGAGAGTTTTTCGTTTTTTCTGTTTGGTAATTGCTAACAATGCGGGTGTCGGACTTGATGAGTACCGACTGATCCATGAAGATCATCCATTCTGCGCGGAGGAGATCTGAGACGGTGCTCACTTGATTGTCAAATGCCTCGCTTCGCTGGAGTTTATTGGCATTGCTGTCTTGTGCAGGGAGCTTTCCGGTAAATGATTTAAGCTGATCTAAGCCTTTTTCGACCGTTTCGGAGAATCCTTGGAATTTAACATTTCGTTCGGGCAAATAGCCTTGAAGGCTGGTTTCCACCATCTCGTTCATCTTCTTCACCAGCCTGGAGGGTGAGCCATCCAGTTCCTGAATTCCGCCCAGCGATGTGGCATATTGGGAGAGAAATCGGTCCAGATTGCCTGTGACTTGCTGGCTGAGTTTTTCTTGCTGCGCCTTATTCAAGCGCTGATAATAGGTGAGTTGAAAGTCATAAGAGCTTCCCCCTTTGAGCATAAATGGGACGGGAAGCCGAAAAATATCTTCGCTGGAGGAAGGATCTTTTTTCCATTCACCGCTAAAGAGAGGCGCTTTTTTTCCTGCTTGTTCGCCCTTGAAAATCTCCAAAGTGACGCGGGCTGTGGCTTCGGGCACCGTACTGGTGAAAATCAGGTGGGACTCAGCAGGTAGCGGTTGGCCATTGTTAAACCAGCCATTTTGCCGGTTGTATTCTACGACCTCAAACTGGGCTTGCAACGGAAAAACGGGGAGCGTCAGGAGGCAAAAAACAAAGAAGAAAGTGGATAATGATTGGTTCATCGGCATATATGATGGTAATAGAAAACATTGGGGCGAGACCTAGGCCAAGGATTAGGGATAAGGGGGATAAAAACCCTTGGCGAGCTCGTCGAAGGAAATGGATAAAAAAATAGATTCAATGACCATTGAAGATTTCAACAGCCATTTGATTAAACTCTCTCTGGAAGGATTCAGTTACAAAAAAACTTATTTTTGCACGAAAGTCATTCAGAATGAGACAGTTTCCTTGTCATTCATCCTTGCTATTCATTTTTAAGTCATCATATTGCGTCGATCTTTCGCCACCGAATGGAAAGCTCAAGTAACAGGATTCTCAGCGTGCTTGGCGGCTTGCCAGTGGGCTTCCATTTCATCAAGGGTTAAGTCACTGACTTTTTTTCCTGTGAGAGCGGCTTGCTCTTCGAGGTATTGGAATCGCCGTTTGAATTTTTGGTTGGTGTAGGTGAGGGCGTCGTCGGCGTTGATCCCGATGAATCGGCAGTAGTTGACAAGGGTAAATAGCAAATCGCCCATTTCGTTGGCTTGCTCTTCCTGGGTTTTCGCTTCGACGAATTCCTGCATTTCCTCCCGCAATTTGTCCCAGACAAGTTCTTTGTTTTGCCAATCAAAGCCCAGAGAGGCAGCTTTTTCCTGCATCCGCTGTGCCTTGATCAAAGAGGGAAGATGCATCGGGACGCCATCGAGCACCGAAATTTTTTGTTGGCCTTTGTCTTTTTTTTCCTGGGCCTTGATCTTTTCCCACGTGCCGCGAATTTGTGCTTCGCTCGCGCCAGCGAGCTCCCCATAAATGTGAGGGTGCCTGCGAATGAGTTTTTCGATTTGATTTCGCAAGACATCAGCGATGTCAAACTGGCCCTCTTCTCGGGCAAGACTGGCATAAAACACGAGGTGGAGCATCATGTCGCCCAGTTCGGTCTTGATTTCTTCGGGGTCATTTTGGACAATGGCCTCGACTAGTTCGTAGGTTTCCTCGATGCTGAGATGGCGGAGGGATTCTTTGGTCTGTGCGCGGTCCCAAGGACATTTTTCCCGGAGTTCTTCGACAATTTCGATCAGGCGCTGAAAGAGTTCTGGTGCAGAGTTCATGGCGTAAATATCGCGATTTGCGAAGGGAGATTCCTGCTGATTGTCAAGAAAATATCAAAAAACTGTTTCGGTCGGCTTTGCGAGCCGTGGCTGAGAAAGAAGTCGAAGCAAGTAGTTTTATGTCGGATGCACCAATTGCTGAGACAGCGCCACGGTATCAGTGACGAAAGATTTGACGAGTATTTCCTGGTCTGATTGTGCCCAAACTTGTGTCGCTGGGAGCACGGCAGCGGTAAATCCTTTCGTGTGCCACATACCGTGGCGCAGGGCTGGCAGTGACATTGGATGGGGAGCAGGCCAGGGAGCGGTGTAGAAGTAGGGTTGGTCATAGTGATGATCACCCGGAGAAAGGCCTACAGAGGTAAAATGAGTAGCAGCTTGGTCGTGTGTGATGAGCACGGCCATGTCGAAGTGGTGTGGCCACGTGCGCACAGGGCTGGCGCCTTGGATGTTTTCGGCTAGTGGGAGCAACACTTGGTAGGCATTGTCGAAGAATTTATTCCATTCGAGGAGCGCATCAGGATATATCTTTTCGAAAACTTGCACTGGGTCGGGAAGCTCAAAAGGCCAGGAAAGCGAAAGCTTGTCCACCGGCAATTCTGCAAGCATGGCTTGATCTTGTAGCCAAGAGAATGTCTCCTGGATGGTCTTGCCATCTAGCGGCCAGGGGGAAAATAATGCACCCTCATCTTGCAAATGAATCAAGGCAAACAGAGCCGGATCCAAGGCGATTTGATGTGCTCGGCCCTGACTGCGCACTGGCTGCGACACCCAACTTCGTTGCTTTGAGTTCCACAGCAAAGCTGCTTCAAGGTCTTCGTCGATGGTGGGGAGGTAGGCTCGTGCAAAAATTGCAGGAAATTGGATGGCGCTGTGTAGCTGTCTTCGGGTGGGACCGAGCTGAGCCATGTCGGTCAGGGAGAGTGGCTGCCAAGGGTTGTGGGGCATATGGGCAAAAAGTTAGGTTGTAGCGATTTCCTCAGCGGGTTGGTTGTGGCCCAGAGTGCATGGAACGCTATGTGAAGTTTTTTCCAATAATATCGATTCAGCTCAGAGGAAATGTGTCGTCTGCCCGTCAGAAAAGAAACTTGTTGCGCAAAGGCCTGCTGTGCGTCAAACAAGCATCCGACCAGTGGATCGTTCATTTACTCGTCGACAAAGCAAGAGGCGTCTGGATGAGGAGCGGAGGGGAATAGATTTCTAGAGAAAAATGACTCTCCGGAAAACATATATCCTTCACAAGTCTTTTACTTTCGTGGTGGGATGTCCAAAAAGAAAGCGTTTCACATGGAAAAAGCCATCGTATGAAGGCGGTTACCCCAGGGTTGACTTTATTTACGAAATGGATCTTGATTCACAATAGAAAAAATCTTCCAACTACTTCTGGCGCTTTCGACACCATAGGCTTACCGATCAAATCCGCCACACATTCGTTTAGTTTCCTAAGCTATCATTCCTTAGGCTCCACCTTACCACAACAATGAAGCGCCCCACTCCTATTCGACCCAAGCCTGGACAAGAATCTGTCTGGGACTATCCGCGCCCACCTCGTCTAGCATCGGTCTCAGATACGCTACGTGTGATTTTTGATGGGCAAGTCATCGCGCAGACGGGTCGCGGATATCGTGTGCTGGAGACAAGCCATCCCCCCGTGTATTATTTTCCGCCATCGGACGTCAACCTTCAATACATTCGCCATGTCGATGGGGGCAAAAGTTTTTGTGAGTGGAAAGGAGAGGCGTTTTACGTAGATGTGGTGGTAAAAGACCGCGTTTTGTCACGGGTAGGCTGGGGCTACTCCAATCCCACAGCGGATTTTTTACCGATCAAAGGCTATCTCGCCTTCTATGCGGGTCCGATGGAGGCTTGTTATGTCGGGGAGGAAAAGGTGATTCCGCAGCCTGGTTCTTTTTATGGCGGTTGGATCACGTCAAACATAGTAGGCCCATTCAAAGGGGAAGAGGGGAGCTGGGGATGGTAAAGCGAATGTCTGATTTCTGTCTTCTGTGCGACGATGTCTCCAAGGAAAGTTGATGAATTTACTTGGGATCTTGTACATATCTACTACTTAGATCCATCAGTAGAAAAGTACCTTCCCTCCATCATGTATTCGAATCTGTCTCTTGTTAGCGTATGATTTCAACCATTTCTCTGTCTCCTGATCTTCTTCTGCGCCGATTTCGGAGTGTGCGCGCTCAGACTGAAAGCCTGGTCGCTCCCTTGGCCCCGGAAGACACGGTTGTGCAGCCTGTGGTGGAGGTAAGCCCGCCTAAATGGCACATGGGGCACACTACTTGGTTTTTCGAAGAGTTTGTGCTCAGCCCCAATTCAAGCGGCTACCAGCGCTATCACCCGCGCTACGCCTATCTATTTAATAGTTACTATGAAGGGGCAGGCGATCGTGTTCATCGCGCCTACCGGGGCAACATGACCCGGCCTACGAAGGAGGAGATTTTGGCCTACCGCCACCACGTCAATGCGAAGATGGAATCGTTCCTTTCGCAAGGTCAGGGAGTGACTCCAGAAGTTCTAAAACTCATCGAGTTAGGACTGCATCACGAGCAGCAGCACCAAGAGCTCCTCGTATATGACATCAAATACATTCTCGGGCACAATCCCCTCTTTCCTTCCTACCGTGAGAGATTCCCTGCTCCCGCTGCCGAAGCAGCCAACCTGAGTGATGGCTGGCTCACGATGGAAGAAGGCCTCTACGAAATTGGCTTTGCAGGAGAGGGATTTCATTGGGACAATGAGCGCAGCCGACACAAAGTATATCTGGAAGCGTTTCAGATACAAGATCGGCTCATCACCCACGGAGAATTTCTCGAATTCGTGGAAAGCGGTGGCTATCAAGACTATCGATGGTGGCTGGAGGAAGGGTGGGCCTGGGTAAAGGCCAATCAAGTGGACAGTCCTTTTTATTGGTTTAAGATTGAGGGTACTTGGC
>DAITMB010000190.1:0-7073 GCA_036835375.1 Bacteroidota bacterium | reverse complement strand
AATTTCCAATCTTTTCAACTCGACGAGCTCAATCTCTACACGGCACCAGATGCCGACAGTGTGTATTTGCAGACAGCCTACCAGCTTTTTGAAGGAAATAACGGATGGGGCGCCGCCGCGACGTTGGGAATCGACTGGAAAATTGCGCCGCAATGGCATTTGGAAGCCGCCGCCGGCAATTTGGGCGGAATCCGATGGAACGGAGAGGGACGGGAGGTAGATGCTTTTTTAAGTACCGCCGGGATAGATGGCGGACCGTTGTTCAGAAATATCCTTCCATTGTCTGACAGCCTCTTTCGGCTCGACACCCTCAACGAGCTGTTTCTCCCTGCCATGGTCGCCGCTAGCCAAACGCAACAACTGTTGCCACGCGGACACGTTGGCCTCCGCTATACCCTCCCCCACTGGAACTTTTTTGGTGCTTTTCACTGGCAGTATGCACTTCAGTCGCGGGTCATCCCCACAGGGGCAGTCTCCGTCCAATACCTCTTTACCGAAGCTGCTCATCCAGACATCGAGCTTGCTGCCCTTGGAATCCACCTTTCGAGTAGTCCCTGGCAAGCGCTGGGTCTTGGCGCCATGGCGAGAGGCCGTATTCGGCTAAACGATCAAAGATTTCTGATGCTCTATGTCATGGCAGACCATCTACAAGGCTGGGTGCTTCCTGAGGAAGGCAGGGCTGTTTCTTTGCGAGGCGGAATTCAATATGTGATCTGGTAAAAGGTCTCCTTGTGTTTTCTCAAAAATGGGAAAAAAGACCGCTGAAGCTTGGTTTCGAAAACTCTCTTACCTATTTCTGTGAAAGATAATTCTCCTAGAGGCAATGGAAAAGCACAGGAGAGCTGATTGGTTTTTTCCTATATTTCTCGCAAGACCAACCTAACTACTACTCTACATGCAGAAGCCTCGCCTGTCTTTTTGGCAAATCTGGAACATGAGCTTCGGATTTCTGGGCATTCAATTTGGATTCGGACTACAAAATGCCAACGTCAGCCGAATATTCCAGACCCTGGGTGCCGACATCGAAAGCATCCCCATTCTTTGGGTAGCTGCACCTGTCACAGGCTTATTGATCCAACCCATTATCGGTCATTTTAGCGACAAGACTTGGACGCGACTTGGGCGCAGACGGCCTTACTTTCTGGTCGGCGCTATTCTGGCTTCTTTGGCGCTGCTGATCATGCCGAACTCGCCCGCCCTATGGATTGCCGCCGGAATGCTCTGGATCATGGATGCCTCCATCAATGTCTCTATGGAGCCATTTCGCGCATTTGTGGGTGATTTGCTCCCTGCCGAGCAACGCACCCAAGGCTTTGCCATGCAGACTTTCTTCATCGGTACCGGAGCCGTGATTGCTTCTGCCCTGCCCTACATGCTTTCGAATTGGTTTGGTGTGGCAAGCGAAGCACCAGAAGGGATCGTCCCAGATCAGGTGAAGTATTCTTTCTATATCGGCGGCGCGGTCTTTCTTTCGTCGGTCTTGTGGACGGTTGTCAAGTCCAAAGAGTATTCTCCGCAAGAAGTAGCTGCCTTTGAAGCTGCCGATCATGTTGCTCAGAATGTCGAGAAGACCACAGGGCATACTTCGATCAAGGCCCAGACTTTTTTTCAAAATGGAGCGCTCTGGATCTTGGTTTCTCTCCTCACCACTTGGGGGGTGATCTGGATGGATGGAAAAAAGGAGCTGTTTATTCTCACAATCGGGCTGGGGATCTTTGGTGCAATCCAGCTGATCGCTGCTTGGCTTTCCCATGAACAGCGGTCTCAAGGAGGATTCATGGAAGTCATGAACGACTTGTACAACATGCCCTCAACAATGTCACAACTAGCTGTGGTTCAGTTTTTTAGCTGGTTTTCCCTTTTCTCTATGTGGATCTATGCGACCGGAGCCATTGCTGCAAGCGTTTTCGGTGCCACAGATAGCTCCTCTGCCTTGTACAATGAAGGCGCCGACTGGGTAGGCGTGTGTTTTTCAGTGTATAATGGCGTGGCGGCGTTGGTGGCTTTTTTCCTACCGCCGCTTGCAAAAGCCACGAGCCGAAAATTTGTTCATGCAATGAGCCTCATCATGGGAGGGTTGGGCCTAGCTTCTATTTATTTTATCCAAGATCAATATCTCCTCTTGGCCTCCATGGTTGGCGTCGGAATCGCATGGGCAGGAATCCTTTCTATGCCATACGCCATCTTGTCAGGGGCGCTTCCCCAACACAAAATGGGCGTGTACATGGGAATTTTCAATTTTTTCATTGTCATCCCTCAACTCGTGGCCGCAAGTATTCTTGGTTATGTAGTTTCGAGCTTTTTTGATGGAGAAGCCATCTACGCCCTGCTGGTAGGAGGCCTTTCGATGGGAATTGCTGCGGTCTTTGTATTTTTTGTTCGGGATGTAGATGAAGAAAGAGGTCGCATGAGCGCTGGCCAGGATCCTACCCTGACCAACTATTTCAATCGCAAAAGGAAGTAGCCTCCCTCGAGGCTTGCTGGATAAGCTGGCTTGTGTTCGCGGTATTTAATCCTGCGAAATCGTTTTCAGACTATTCCGTACCAATTGATGGGAATTCCAGCTATTCGCTACAACTTTGCCCGGTGGCACAGCGTACTAAGCCTGATTTTCAATCAATTGGCACATTCATCCCATCTCCTTTTTTATGACAAATGAATCCTTGGATTTCCTGCAGACCACTCCCCCATTCGATCTGCTGCCCAAGGACACACTACTCTCGCTAGCACAAGGTCTCCAGTTGCTCCATATCCCGGCTGGTACCGTGATTTATCATCAGAATCAATCTACCCTCCAAGAACTTTCCTTGATCGTTTCTGGAGAAGTCGAGAAATATTTCGAAGGGGAGCAAGGGCAACGCTCCCATCAAGAAACTTTTGGTCCCGGCAGTACTTTCGGCGCAATGTCCTTGCTGCTAAACAACCGTCAGGCTATCCGCTCCGTGGACGCAGTGACTGATACGCTGCTGTATCAGTTGCCACGGGAGAAATTCGAAGCATTATGTCAAGACTTTCCCGAATTCTACGACCACTTTGCAACCGAATTTGGCCGCAGAATGCTACGCAGTGGCTATGCTTCTAAGCTCACGCTCAAGCCCGAGGCTGGCATTAATTTTCAGAGGTCCGATCTTGCGTTCACGCTTTCACTCCGTGAGTTGAGCGACCAACAGGTGCATGTGGTCCGTCCAGACCATAGCATCAGAGAAGTGGCTAAGGCCATGACCCATTTTCATCGGGACTATGCCCTTGTCATGCAGCAAGAAGAGCCAATCGGCATTGTCACGGACGAAGATCTGAGGATCAAAGTCGTAGCAGAAGGCATTTCACCCGATGCTTCGATCCGCGAAATCATGTCGCGCCCAGTGATCGAGATACTTCCAGATGCAAAGGCATTTGAGGCAATCCTGAAAATGTTTCGCTACAAAGTGCACCACTTGTTGGTGCGTGACTGGGACGGATTTTTCGGGCTGGTGCAGCTTGACCGATTGCTCCACGGCCAAGGGGCATCTCCCTTCTTGTTTCTGCACCAAATTGGCCAAGCCTCCACCAATGATGAGCTCAGGCGGCGATGGGAGCAAGTTCCTGGGATCCTACAGGACCTGCTAGACCGCGGTGCCAAACCGGAGATTGTGAATCAAATTGTGTCCTCTGTGTCCGATGCCATTGCAGTGAACATTGTGGAGCGAGCAGTGCGCGTTCAAGGTCCCCCGCCTGCTCCTTTCGTCTTTATGGCTCTGGGCAGTGAAGGCCGCCGAGAGCAAACTTTGTCCACAGATCAAGACAATGCCATCATCTACGAAGACGTAGAACCAGAAAGACGCGAATCCGTGCGAGAGTATTTTCTCCATCTCGGCGAGCGAATCTGCGACGACCTTGATGTAGCTGGCTTCGAATATTGCCCCGGAGGCTTGATGGCCAAAAACCCCAAGTGGAACCACTCGCTCTCCCACTGGAAATCGCGCTACCAAACGTGGGTCCAAGAGCCCATTCCCAACAATGTGATGGTGGGAAGCACCTTCTTCGATTGCCGGGCCATATATGGATCAGCACCTCTATGGGATGACCTGCGCGGGCACATCCTTGAGCTGCTGTCGGATAAGTCGCAGGGATTTCTCGGACAACTCGCCCGGTCGGCCTTGGTCAATAAGCCGCCTCTCACCTTTTTTGGAAGCCTGCAATTCGAAGATGTCGAAGACCGAAAGAAGGTCCTCAACATCAAGCGTGCGATGCAGTCCATCTCGGACTTTGCCAGAATCAATGCCCTCAAGCATGGACTCAAGGTGACCAATACCGGCGAGCGTTTGTATGAACTTCGCAGACAAGAGGTCTTGACGGAGGAAGAATATGTGGAGCTTCACCAAGCCTTCTACTTTATGATGAGGCTGAGACTTACGCATCAAGCTACACAAATGACACGCAGGGAGCATCCAGACAACTTCCTGACTACTTCTGAGATCAGCACGATTGAGCGGGTCACACTCAGACAGATTTTCCGGATTATCGAAACCTTCCAAAAGAGAATTGGGCTGGTCTATGCAGGGACCATGATGGGATAACCCTCCCCTTCTCCGTTTAATTTGATTTAAATAAGCCTGGATTCCTTACCGGGCTTTTTGCTTTTGTGCCCATTGGACGATTTGCCTATTTGCCTAAATTCGAGAATTGCTAAGATCTCTCCTTTCCACTTTGGGCGAACTTGGCTAATTTCGCAGGTCCAAGCACAGGTGTGCTGCGACCAAAGTCAATCTCCTACCACATGAAGCTCCGCTTTCGGGTTCATTACCAAACTTCCTGGGGCCAGCGCCTCCACGTCTCCGGCTCCCTTGTCGAACTCGGATCATGGTCTGCTGAAAAAGCCATCCCAATGAAATATTTGGCTGATGGATATTGGGAGCTCAATCTTTCGCTACCTTCAGAGACTCGGAGCTTTTCCTACAAATTTTTCCTGAGCCACGAATACACGGGTGGAATCGAGTGGGAATTTGGCGACAATCGACACCTCGAATGGCAAGACGCCGGATGGGATGAGATCGTGGTACAAGATGCTTGGCGCCCTACGCGTGACCAGGAAAATTCCCTCTACGCTTCACTTTTCACTGAAACACTCTTTCGGCGGTCTCCTGCCAAACCCGGCAAAGCAATCACCCGCCCGGTCTCTTCTTTTGTCCACCAGTTTCGCGTGTACGCACCTCATGTCCTTCCGGAGCAATCTATCGGTATTCTCGGAAGCGATCCGGCCCTAGGAAATTGGGAGACCGACAAGGTGCTCGCACTTTCTGCCGAAAACTATCCGCTTTGGGACATTAGCGTAGCCCTTGCAAAGCCCGATGCTCCACTTGAGTTCAAATTTGTGTTGCTCGACCAAACCCAACAAATTCTCAGTTGGGAAAATGGCAACAACCGCAGCTTGTTACCTGAGTATTCTGGCGCAAAATCTCGATTGGTCAGCCTCACTGCCGAAACGTTTCGCAGCGGAGAGAATCGCTGGCGGGGGACAGGGGTTGCCCTGCCCGTGTTTTCACTTCGCAGCAAGCAGGGGACTGGAATTGGTGAATTTCAAGATCTAAAGCTTCTGGTAGATTGGGCCAATCAAACGGGCATGTCAATGATCCAGATCTTGCCGATCAATGACACGGTGGCAACCCATACCTGGACAGATTCTTATCCTTATGCAGCCATTTCGGTGTTTGCGCTTCACCCCATGTATGCCAACCTCGAAGCCATGGGAAAACTGCAAAATGCAGAGGCTGTCGCATGGTGGGAAGACAAGCGCGATCAACTCAACGCGCTTCCTGAGGTGGACTATGAGGAAGTAATGAAGGTCAAAAGCCGCTATTTCAAAATGCTGTTTGACCAAGAATGGCACCGCACCAGCAAGAGCAAGGCTTTCAAAGCTTTCTTTCAAAATAATCGGGAGTGGCTCCAGCCCTATGCCGTTTTCTGCTGCCTCAGAGATCGATTTGGCACTGTAAAATATAGCGAATGGCCCGAATTTCACACCTATGATGCTTCCCAGGTAGCCGCATTTGCCGACTCGAAGCAAGCGCATTTCACCGATGTGGCGATCCATTACTTCATCCAGTATCACCTTGATCTACAAATGAAAGAGGTGAAATCCTATGCGACGAAACATCGCGTGGGACTGAAGGGCGATATTCCGATCGGCATCTATCGACACTCTGTGGATGCCTGGGTGGCTCCTCACCTTTACAATATGTCCGGCCAGGCAGGTGCCCCACCCGATGCCTTTGCAGTCGCTGGTCAGAACTGGGGCTTCCCTACCTACAACTGGGCTCAGATGGCCCAAGACGGATTTTTGTGGTGGAAACAGCGCTTGATCCAACTATCTCGCTACTTTGATTCCTTCCGAATCGATCATATTCTGGGATTTTTCCGGATTTGGGAGATCCCTTTCGAGCATATTCAGGGAATTTTAGGGCAATTCAACCCTGCCCTGCCCTTTACTCAAGACGAGATCAATGGGAGAGGCATTTGGTTCGATGAAGACCGAATGGTGAAGCCCTACCTTCGTGAGCATTTTTTACCCGATTTTTTTGGCGAATTCACCGAATCCGTGAAGCGGGAATTTCTTCAAGAAAGAGCCTACGAATCTGGGAGATATGATTTCAAGCCCGAATTTTCCACTCAGCGCCAAATCGAGCATTTCATTCAAGCGCAAGTCGCCCAATGGCCAGAAAGTGCAGATTTTTACGCCAAGGTAAAGCCAGGCCTATTTAGCCTGCTTTCTGAAGTCATTTTCCTTCCGTACCCCGGCAGCAATGGGCAGGTCTTCTCCCCTCGCATCGCCATGCACTTCACCAAGTCTTTTCAGGAGCTAGAGCCCGGCACCCGCTCCCAGCTCGATAAGCTCTATGTGGAGTTCTTTTACCATCGCCACGAGCAATTTTGGCGAGACCAGGCTCTGGTAAAACTTCCAGCGATCAAGCAAGCGACCAACATGCTCGTCTGCGGGGAAGACCTCGGCATGGTACCCAAATGCGTGCCTGGCGTCATGGATGAATTGGGAATTCTTAGCCTTGAAATCCAACGTATGCCCAAGGCAGCCACTCAAA
>DAITMB010000189.1:0-7118 GCA_036835375.1 Bacteroidota bacterium | reverse complement strand
TGCTCCTGAATTCAGGGGGAACTATAGGAATCCATTGATCCCACTCAATTCTTATTTGCTTGATAAAAAAATCGCCACGTATGACTGAGGGTTCTGAGATGTGGTGTTGACTTCATGCACAAGGTCAAATTTTCCGTTGCATGGCCGCACGCGTGAGCAACTTGCCGGATTCCTTATCTTGCAACAAATAAGAAAGGCTCATGCGCATCAGTGGATTCAGTTTTGCCAAAAACGCCGTCAAACTCTACTACCCGGTCAAAGAGGCGGTCGCCTCTATTTTACCCTTGGTCGATGAATTTGTCTTTTGCCTTGGCGCAGGAGATGCCGACGACAGCACCCGCGCGCAACTCGAATCCCTGCATTCGTCTAAATTAAAGATCATCGACACCGTATGGGACCTCGATGCGTACCCGAGGGGCATGGAGAACGCGCATCAGACCGACATCGCCAAATCTCACTGCACGGGCGACTGGCTGTTTTATGTGCAGGCTGATGAAGTCGTGCATGAAAAATATCTGCCGCAACTGCGGCAGCGCTGTGAGCAATATCTCGACCGACCAGAAATTGAGGGCCTGCTTTTTGGATACAAGCACTTTTGGGGCGACTATGATCATTACCACCTTTCGCACGGCTGGTACAAAAAGGAGATCCGCATCATTCGCAATCATCCCGACATCCACTCGTGGGAGTCGGCGCAGAGTTTTCGGCGCATTCCGGAGTTTGATGGGAAAAACTATCGCCAGCAGGAGGGAACTCACAAGCTGAAAGTCGCGGATTCTGGTGCCGAAATCTATCACTACGGCTGGGTGCGCCCGCCACGCCTGATGCGCTCCAAAAGTCGGGCACTGGACACCATCCACAAGGGAGAGCAGGCTGCTTCGGCAATGTACGGGCAACTACCACCTGCATTTGACTACGGTAACTTGCAGCTGCTGGGGAAATTTAAAGAAACACACCCGACGGTCATGGCTGAGTTCATCCGCCGTTTCGACTGGGGAGACCAGCTGCAGTACGGCGGCCCGCGTCGGCCAGGCCGGGCCTTGCACAAGCACGAGCGCATGAAATACCGCCTTCTTACCTTGGTGGAGCAGCACATCTTGGGTGGGCGAGAACTATTTGGATTTAAGAATTATGAACTGCTCAAGTAAGTCTTGCGCATAATGAAGACGAGTGCCATGCATCTATGAAAAGATGTGAAACTGATGATGGTACTTCGTCGAAATAGCCCGGCGCGGAGATTCGGCTAACCAATTTTACAATCAATTCATGTCTCAGCACACGGGGTGTGTTGAGAGAATAGTCGATCGTATGTATGAAACGGCCATGTACGACAAGGGTCCGCCCTGGTTTGGGACAGTCATTTAATCTGAACAATCGCTTTTTCGAGCCAAATTCTGGATTCCATAGGATCGACTCGCGGCTCCACGCGCAGGAGGTAGAAGCCTTCGTCGAGAGCGAAAGCCAGCATGGCTTTGTGCCGATTGAGGGTTTTGAAGCGAATCGAATGATAACCTGCCTCCCTTGCCCAGTTTTCTTGTGCTTGCGCAAGGGCACGTGCAACGCCGGATCGCCGAGCCGCAGGTAGCACTCCCCCCATCCAGCTATACAATGACCCGTCGGCCTCCCGCTCATACCCGACCTTGAACCCTACCAATTGACCATCTAGCTCCGCTACCAATATCAGGTGTGGCTTGTCGCTTAGCCGCTCGCGATACACCGCCTCCGCATAAGGGTCGATCAGCTCAGGTACTTGCTGCGAAATAGCAACTACTTCTGAAATACTTCCCGAGCGAATCAACGGCTTGTTCGGCATCACGATCTTGTTTTTTGAGCAGTCTCATGGTCCTTGTTACAGCCGCGTGGTGGCTCACAGGTGAGAATCTAGCGTACGATTTAAATACCATAACCTCAAAAACTGGTGCCAATGATTGTAGCCCATAGGCCCCGGCGTTCTGGTCTCAGGGTCTTCTGAACCTTCCTCTCGCTTATCGTGCAAATTGGGAAGCACGACTGTCTCCACATTCAGGATTTCCATCTCGGGATTTGCCATGATCCAGGCATTCAGATCCTGAAGTGCGTTTGTCAAAGGTTCATACTCGCCGACACCGGTCCAAAGATTATATGCTTTCTGAGCTGGTACAAAGTCTTTGAACTTGACCAAGGTCAGATCATCAACATCAGGGTGAAAGTCGTCCATCATGATCGAATTTGTTGCTCAAGCTACCAAAAATTAAGCTGCGAAAATCTACTTTTGAATGAGATAAGATGGATGTCTAAGCGGGAAAAGCCCTTTTCTACCGACGATTGGTTACTCTTTGCTAAGAGCTAGTCTGACCTTGTTTCAAGCTGATTCGAAATTCACTGGGTGAGATTCCTGCCATTTTTTTAAAAAATCGACTGAAATGCGCAGGTTCTTCGAAGCCAAGTTCGAAGCCTATTTGGCCCGTGTACATGTCTGTATAAATCATCAGGCGCTTACTTTCCAGGAAAATTCTCTCTAAAATGATCTGCAAAGGAGATTTTTCGCTGTATTTGGCGAAAAGGTTGCTGAGGGTTTTGGGTGATTTCGACATCAGGCTAGCATAGTCCTGCACCTGGTGTAGCTTCTTAAAGTGAGTTTCTACCAAAAAATTGAATTGTCGGATCGTGTCCAGCTCAGAGACCGTGAGTTGTCCCGCAGTCGATTGCGATTTGATCAGTCGGGTCAGTTTGATAATCAGGCGTTTGAGGAGCATCCGCAGCATTTCGCCTTGAATGTTGTCCCGATTCTCAAATTCTTCCTGAAATACCTCCGCCAGCAGGCCAATACTACGTGCTTCCCTATCATCCAAAAAGATGGGCTCAGCCTCTCGCCAACCATAGAAAAGCAGCCCGTTGCAAGACACCTCGGCGTCGTGCATCACAATGCAATAGAAGTCCCGATTAAATTGCCAAAAAACGGCGTCCTGTGATCGATCCAAGCGGAACGTATGGCTGACATTGAGCGTGAAAAAAGAGTTCTCGGGCATCTCAAAGCGCATCTCGTCCACCGTGATATGCTGCGCCTTGCCTCGGTTCCAGATGATGCTGTTGAGGGGATTGCCTAGTTCTTTGAAAAAATTGCGAGCCAGGTCGGGCTCCTCTATCGCCATCAGGAGCCGTCCGCCGAGGGCTGGATCATGGTATTCGAATCTCATATCGCTATTTCTGAAAACGCAAATTTCGCGCAGAAACCAAGGGATTCTCTGCTAATCACAAGATGATCAATTTTTCCTTTTTATTCACAACAAATCAGTGGCATCACCAGAAGGTAATGCCACCGATCGCAATGAGTTGCACTCATCCATGCACTTCTTCGAGTGCTTGAGCGACAGGGAAGTCGATAGGTACTTGTGTGATCCCGTGGATGAAGTTCGAGATGATCTTGTCGCCGATCACAATGACAATGTCCACGACGTTTGCCTTGGTGAAGCCTGCGGCGAAGAGTTGGTCGATGGACTCATCCGAAGGCTTTCCGCGATGGACAGTTGCATCTTTGACAAAGCTTGCCAGAGCATCGAGTTTGGGATCGAAAGAAGCCCTGCCACTGCGGATTTCGAGGATTTGTTCGTCGCTAAATCCGTTCATTTTCCCCAGGGCAGTGTGTGCGCTCAAGCAATAGAGACATTCGTTTACTTGGCTCACTACTAGGTTGATCACTTCTCTTTCTTTGGCTCGGAGGCTGCTTTTTCTGTTTTGCAGGGCGAGATAATCAGCGAGGGCCGTGTCGCTATAAGCAAAGGGAGCATAGATGTTCGGGACGAAACCAAGGCGCTTTTGGAGTTGGTCAAAAATGGCTTGATTATTCTCAGAAACTTCGTCGCGGGTTGGGACATTGAACTTTGTCATTGTGGCTAGTGTGAATAGTGAATTGAAATACCGATCACTTGTCAAAAGAACGTATCCTGGCTACAAACCATCAATTGGATGGATAGCTTTGGGCGGCTTCCATGCCCAGTGCCAGGCCACTGTGTTCAAACCATGCCTGAGACATCTGATTGAACAACACAAAGATATGTTCACATACTAGCGGAGCGATAACCGATTCCACCCGGCTTTTTACCAATTTTTCCCGACACCATGACAAAATTGATTGCTCCGAGAAACAGATCTCGGTGAATGTCGCGATGCGATATGGTCGATACGTTCGGGGTGGTGGAGAGAGGACAGGCAGCTGAAGCTTGAGAGAGGGCCCCCTTTCTGCGAGGACCCGAAGCCGCATGACAAATCATTTATACGAAGCTCTCTCTTGCGCTTGACGGGAGACCGAGGTGGTACCCGAGGCCGGGCTCGAACCGGCACGGCCATTGCTGGCCACGGGATTTTAAGTCCCGCGTGTCTACCGATTTCACCACTCGGGCAGGTAGAGACTCTTTCGTAAAAATGCGAAGCAAAGCTAGCGTTTCTCCTTCAATGTGACAAGTGGAGCATTGGTCCCCTTTATTTTTCCTGAAAGGGGCTAACTTCCTCCCATGTAGCGCTACAATCAGAAGCGCTCAAGACCCGATGAGGGGTAGCTATGTCCGACGGAATTCGGGATTTAAGGGAGGTGCGATGCGATTTCAGCCGCCACAAAGCGCGTCAAACTACCTTGGCTTAGGAGAGACAGGCGCCTAAGAGGAAGATTTTGACCTAAAAGTTGCCAGCCGTGATGTGTTTGTCGCAAGGCAATGGAGTACATGAGAAGCCGAGTCGGAACTTCATGAATTCAAGTGCATTCGGGAGCATAAAAAATGATGAGTTTTTTCTAAATTCGACCCGCTCTCTGTAGGCAAACTTTTCACCGTTCCTCTATTAGGACAATACCCAGAACCCTTATGGCTGTCGAGTCTTTACTCACTTCCTCTTCTCTCACATTCCTCACTGAATATCTTAACAACGCCTCTCCCACTGGTTTTGAGACCCCGGGGCAAAAGCTTTGGCTGGAGTACATCAAGCCGTACATTGATGAATATCAGGTAGATGCCTATGGGTCTGTGTATGGCGTGGTCAATCCCGGCACAGGCTTCAAGGTCGTGATTGAGGCCCATGCCGACGAGATTTCTTGGTTTGTGAATCATATCAATGAAGAAGGATTCATTTATGTGGCACGAAACGGAGGGTCTGACCACCAGATCGCACCTTCCAAGCGGGTCAATATTCATACAGAAGGGGGCATTGTGAAAGCCGTTTTTGGTTGGCCAGCCATTCACACCAGAGGCGGAGGCACCAAAGAGCAAGCACCAAGCTTGAAAAATATATTCCTGGATTGTGGATGCACTTCTCGCAAAGAGGTAGAATCTTTGGGCGTGAAAGTCGGTGATGTGATCACGTATGAAGATGAGTTCATGGTGCTCAACAAGAACTTTTTCGTAGGTCGAGCGCTGGACAATCGCGTGGGTGGATTTATGATTGCGGAGGTGGCACGCCTGCTCAAGGAGAACAGCATTGTTCTCCCGTTTAGCCTGTATATTGTCAACTCTGTTCAAGAGGAAATTGGCCTACGCGGTGCTCAAATGATCGCAGAGCGAATTCAACCCGATGTTGCCATAGTCACCGACGTGACCCACGATACAAACACGCCGATGATCGACAAGATTGAGCATGGAGATGTCAAGGCAGGCAAAGGTCCATCCCTCACTGTAGGGCCAGCTGTCCAAAACAAACTCTTGAAACTTATTCAGCGCACAGCGGAGGAGCAAAAGATCCCTTTTCAGCGAGAGGCTGCATCACGATCTACGGGTACTGATACCGATGCCTTTGCTTATAGCAACATGGGTGTTCCTTCTGCCCTAATTTCTTTGCCATTGCGGTACATGCACACCACCGTCGAAATGGTCCACCGAGATGATGTGGAGTCCGTGATCAAGCTGATCTATGAGTCATTACAGCGGATAACCCACGGTCACGATTTTCGCTATTTTAGCTGAAAAAAGGAAAGCATGGCTGGTGGAGTCCCTAGTTGTGAGCTCGGAAAATGCCTCGAAATAATTCACGCTGAAGTGCTGCTTTTTGCTGATCCCATGCTTATTAACGCCGGAAAGTAAGGCAAAGGAGCAGCGCTGATGCGAACTTTAGCCCTTACTCCTGATCGGAATTGAACTGTAGGCTTTTCAAAATGGTCATGACTGTGGGCAAGTCGAGCTGACTTTGCTTAGCTACCTCCTCTGGGGTCATTTTCCCGGACTTAAACTTATTGGAGGACAATAGCTGTATCGCTCGAAGCGTATGCTGAATGCCTTTTCTACGGCCTCTTTTTTCCCCTTTTTGTTCGCCAATTTGCTGGCCGATTTGCTCGCCAATCTGCTGACCAATCTCTTGGCCTTTTTCTTTGCCTTGCTGAAAGCGAATGTCTTCTTCGAGGTTGTAGGTGATCGGCATGGTGAGGATAGTGTTAGCCACGTCAAGCTGTAATTTACGAAGCTTAGAGAGGATTTCCAATTGTGGAATGTGCTTGTCGATACGAATTCCCTCGACAGCAAGTTCCTTGAGTCGCAGCAGGATTGCCTGAATGATGGACTGGGAAGTGCTTCCCTGAAAATCAGCCAAAATGGAAAGAATCACCTCCTCGGGCTGCGAAGAGGCGAGAAATCGCCGATGGTCGTACTCGATCAATTGAACGAGCTGGTAGCGAAAGCTCAAGCCCTCCTCTTCCACCGAGGTAATCATGTGGGAGGGTTCTTGGCCCAGATAGAGCACAAACTGCTTCACGGGCATGTGGAATTTTCTGCGCAGAAAACCGCGATATTCTAGCATGCGCAGGTGCATTTCCGTATCGTCGTTGGATTGAAATTCAATGTGAAGCAAAAAAGTTTCTTCCGTCTCGGCACTCACCGCCTGGATCACAAAGTCGGGTTTTCGCTCAAGCGTGACGTGAATATCAGTCTGGACCGTGACCATTTCGCGCAGGTTGAGCATGAGCACCTTGCGTATGATCGCAGGAAGCAGCTGCTCGAAGTTTTCCTTGAAAATTTTGTCGTATTCCTGGCTCATGCGGCTAGTTTTTGTCCCAATGCCACGCAGAATTTTTCCTCGCCTCGCTATTTTATCTTAGCTCAACCCCCGTTTCGTGTTGCAGTCAGCGAGCCAACAGAAATGCAGCAACTCCCAACTCTCAACTC
>DAITMB010000188.1:0-7147 GCA_036835375.1 Bacteroidota bacterium | reverse complement strand
GACGCGGCCAGCGACTTTTTTCAAGAAGAAAATGTGCCCCGGCGGGCCATTACCATGGGCGTAGGCACGATCATGGAGGCCAAATCACTGATCATGATGGCTTGGGGGGAAGGAAAAGCGCCCATTATCGCCGAAGCGGTAGAAGGATCGGTAAGTGAATTAATTCCTGCTTCCTTTCTCCAGCAACATCATCACGCGCAAGTCATCCTTGACGATGCGGCAGCTGCACAGCTCACGCGCACACGTGCTCCCTGGCTCGTGGGGCCTTGCGTGTGGAACGACAAACTGATTCGCAAAGCCATCGTCTGGCTCTGCGCCAAGGTGGACAAGCCCATTCTCAAGCTCACCGACGAAGATTATAACGAGCATGGCATGGGGGAACTGATCGCCGAGGTAGGTCCTGCTTATGACATCAACATCAAGGTGTTCAACGACATCCAGCACACCATCACCGGATGGCCCGGAGGTAAGCCGAATGTGGACGACACGTTTCGCCCAGAGCGAAACACCCCGTTTCCGAAGCGGGTCATCATTTTCAGTCCTCACCCAGATGACGATGTGATCTCGATGGGTGGCACACTGCTCCGGCTGGCGGATCAAGGTCATGAGGTGCATGTCGCCTACCAAACTTCGGGGAGCATCGCAGTATTTGACGACGCTGCCGTGCGCTTCATCGACTTTGCAGCAGACTTCGCCCATCGCTTTAATCAAAATCCCAAGGAAGTGGGAGCGATGTATGATAATGCCCGCAATTTCCTTTCCAACAAGACTCCCGGATCGCCCGACTCTCCTGACATTCAGGCTATTAAAGCTCTGATTCGAAGAGGAGAAGCCAAAGCCGGCCTGCGATACTGTGGCGTGCCCGACAGTCATGCGCACTTTTTGGATATGCCCTTTTACGAGACGGGAAGGGTGAAAAAGAAACCCCTTAGCGAAGAAGATATTCAGATTGTGGCTGATTTGATCGAACAAATTCGCCCGCATCAAATCTATGCTGCTGGAGACCTCAGTGATCCTCACGGCACTCACAGGGTATGTCTGGATGCTATTTTTCGAGCTGTCGATCGGCTCAAGCATCATCCCTGGATGAACGATTGCTGGGTATGGCTCTATCGCGGTGCGTGGCAAGAGTGGCCCGTGGATGAAATCGAAATGGCGGTGCCAATTAGCCCACTGGAACTAAAGCAAAAACGACAAGCTATTTTTAAGCATCAGAGTCAAAAGGACAGCGCGCTATTTCCAGGTAATGATCCACGCGAATTTTGGCAGCGAGCGGAAGATCGGAATCAAGGCACTGCCAAAGCATACGATGACCTTGGCCTCCCGGAATATGAGGCGATTGAAGCGTTTGTGCGCTATCATTTTTGAAGGAATGAGGGGACTTTGGCCCAGGCACATCTCATCCATTTCGCCATTTGAAATGAAAAGATGTCCACCTCGCAAGTGCCATACTTGGGGGGTGGGCATTATTGGTTCATCACAGTTAGCTTGAACCCATCAGTTCGTAACAGTCAGGGCGAAAGTTTTTTGAGCTTAGGTGACCTTGCTATTTGCGAGCATTTTTTTGGCTTGAAGATCGAGGTCCACGGCGTAGGCGGTGTTTTCCCGAGTGGCTTTGAGGCCGAGAATGGTGCAAAGATCTGCCGGGGGAATCTCTTTGCGACCCGTCTGCTCCATAACTTTATAGATGACGCTAGTTTCGTATCGCTTTACCAGATCGTCGGGCGACTTGATGGCATTGTTGAGCACCATTTTGCGGGCACGTGCCGGCAGTTCCTCGTCCTGGCTGTTTTCGGTCCAAAGAATGCGGGATTGGAACAGAATCATGAAATACTTTGACAACTCAGTCGTAGAGAGATCGTCGCGCTCGAGCTTGGCTTGTACGAGGTCAAATACATCGTTTTGGGAAAAGGAGCGGCCTTTCATCGCTTCAAACATCGCCTTGAGAATGGTGCGCCTGCGCTTGGGGTTCTGCTCGAAGCGATAGCGCCGAAGCCTGGCCTGCCCCATCAGTTGATCCACCTTTACATTGCTTTCACCTTCTTTCATGGCAGCTTTAGTGGGCTTGCTTTCTGCGGCAACCGGGAGCACGGTCATGTCCCCCCCCTCGGGATTGAGATTGACCTTGAGGTCTTTGGGGAACGCGCGAACCAGATCAATGAATCGCGAGAATCCATACTCACTCTCGTCAAAAGTGGCATTGATCCTTCTGCGTAACAGTCCCTTGAGTTCTGACCCTTGAATGCCTTCGGGCCGCTCGCTCATGACTTCGCGCAGCACCCGCTGCAAGTTTTCGAGCTTGGTGGTGATCCCTTCTTCTTTCTCCTCCGTGGCTTCCTGGAAGAAAATTTCGGTCAGTGATTCATAGCGGAGAAATCGGTCGGTGAGCTGGGCCAAATCCTCGCTAGCGGAGCGCGAAGGCGAAATTCCTACGACTTCGCGGCCATACTTGCGCAGGGTCTTCAACACGTGGATGAAATCGCGGTCGCCCGACACGATCACAAAGGTCTTGATGTCTGGAAAGGCAAAGATGGTCTCGATGGTATCAACAGCCATTTTAATATCGACTGCATTTTTGAAGCCAGTGCCGCTCTTTTTGCCCATGACGTGCATTATGTCGATGCCGAGTTTGTAGAGATCTACCTGATACTGATTGAATACCCGGTTGCGCCAATCGGCGTAGGCATGCGCCAGAACCACTCGCCCGTACTCTTCCGCCAGGCGAACGATGGGCTCACAATCCACTTCATCTTCCTCCGAAATGGGTTTTTTAGGGTCTTGGATTCCGTAAACGAGGTTCTCGAAATCAATGAAAATAGCTACTTGATTGGTGTTGGCTTCCATTTTTTTCACATCAATAACGTGTGGTCAACTACTTCAACAGCGAGTAGTAAACGGGGCAAAAGTGCAGGGCAAACAGAAAATAAACTGTCGTCGCCCCCCTTCACAGAGCCGTTGCTTCTTGCAAGCAAATTACTTGTGGTATTTGTTTGCTTATGGTATTCAGATCGGCTTTCCTGCGATTGAGGCTGCAACCTACTCAAGTATTATGGGATCTGGAAATGATCTCTCACGACGCGAGGCAGAGGATGTCTATTTTTGGAAGATGCTCGACGCCTTTCTCACCTGAGCGCTTACCTTTGAAGTAGTACATGACACATTCGCTTATCACTCAAGCCTTCCCCGAGATGAAAAAAACGACCGAATCGCCCTCCCACTACGACAATTTGGAGCAAATGAGCACCAGCGAACTGCTCCAACACATCAACGAAGAAGACACCCTCGTGCCAAGGGTGATTTACGGAATTCTCAGCGAGATTGAGCGATGTGTCGATGCGGTGTATGAAAAAATGAGTAACGGTGGACGGCTGTTTTACCTTGGAAGTGGAACCAGCGGACGTCTCGGCATTTTGGATGCCTCTGAGTGCCCGCCCACCTTCGGCGTGCCGCATGATTGGGTCATCGGTCTCATCGCTGGCGGAGATGGAGCGATTCGCAAAGCGGTAGAAGGCGCTGAAGATGATCCCATACAAGGCTGGAAAGACCTGGAAGCGCATCAAGTCTCGGTCAAAGACATGGTCATCGGCATTGCTGCCAGCGGCACCACCCCTTATGTGCTCGGGGCCCTCCGAAAGTGCAAATCGATGAGCATCGCTACTGGAGGAATCACTTGCAATGAAGGAAGTCCGCTCGCGATGGAAGCTGATTTTCCAATGGTGGCCGTGGTTGGTCCCGAATTCGTGACTGGCTCCACCCGCATGAAGGCTGGCACAGCTCAGAAACTGATCCTAAATATGATCACCACTTCTGTCATGATCAAGCTTGGACGCGTCAAAGGAAACAAGATGGTGGACATGCGCCTCGCCAACGACAAGCTGGTGGATCGCGGCACGCGCATGGTGATGGAGGCGTGTGGCCTGAGTTATTCCGAGGCGTCTGAACTATTGAAGTCGCATCAGAGCGTTAGAGAAGCCATAGCAGCTCATCGTGGCTAAGCCCGGCGTCGAGATAAGCCTGTAAAGCAGGTGCAATTTTTTCTACCTTTCCAGCATGAAAACTCCTACTACTCCCAGCATATTTATTTCAGGTGCTTCTAAAGGAATCGGACTTGCCTTGGCACACAAGTACTATGAGGCAGGCTACCGGGTGGGAATCTGTGCCCGTGGCAGTGCTGCGCTCGACTCGGCCAAGAAAGCGATGCCGAATTTGATCACCTTCGTCTGTGACGTTTCTCAAAAGACAGCCGTCAAAGCCCTTGCCGTCGAAGTGGGCGAGCAACTCGGCCCCTTGGAAGTGTTGATCAACAATGCAGGATTTTACCTGCCAGGAAGTGTGCACGAGGAAGCGGATGAGGTGTATGAGCAGATGATGCGCACCAATATGGACAGTGCCTATTACCTGACCAAAGGCTTGGTCGGGGCCATGAAGAACCAGCAACGCGGGGCCATTGTCAATATCTCCTCTATCGCAGCATTGGGTGCCTACCCCAACGGCGGGTCCTATGGTATTTCAAAATTTGCGATGCTTGGATTTAGCAAAAATTTGCGGCTGGAACTTCGCCCTCATGGCATTCGGGTCATCTCGGTGATGCCGGGCGCTGTGCTCACAGACAGCTGGTCGAGCTACACGGGTCCGGAAAATCGACTCATGTCCCCGGAGGACATCGCTGACATCATATTTTTGGCGACCAACCTGAGCCGACGGACCGTGGTAGAAGAAATTGTGCTTCGCCCACAACTCGGTGATCTGTGAGGCGGTTTGATCGTTCAAATTGAAAAAATAGTATCATGGGCACAAGAAGCCGACGCCTGACTAGCCTGAGCTGGCAGCAGACATTTGATCAGATCCCCGGAAGGTTCGCCCATGTCGTGCTCTTTTCGGGGGCAACCCACCGAGGCAAGATCACTCACGCAGATGCCGAGGGCCTGGTGCTCCAAGATCCGAATGCCGCTTGGTATAATCTCCGCAGACATACGCATCGATTTGAGCTATCTGACATTCGGGAAGTCATCTGGGATGAGATTCACCATTGGTAGCGAAGGTCGCGGAGAAAAGGGGAGTTCTCCACACATCACACTTGTTGGGTTCACGTCAGAAATGGAGAAGAACTGCCTTGGGTATTGTTCTTCGGAGTCCGTAATTCATCTGTTACTAGCCACTTTTGCTTTTCCTTTGCTTAGCAATAGCCTCGGAAATGCTGAAACCTTTGCCGAAATTATCGTTGAGCGAACAAACGAACCAGTCACTTCGCGAATTTGACCAAATGCGCATCTCGCAATTTCCCCTCTACCGATATGCGTATATTCCAGTAGTTCATTATCTTTTTAAGTCAAATTTCGTTTTGATACAAGGATTACGATACCCCAAACAAAAACTGACTGTGGAGAGTCAACCCCATGGATAAACCACTTATTCTTTCATGGTTCTTCCTTTTGATCCTTGCCATGCCTTCAGCGATGGCGGATGATGACGACACGTTTATCCACAATGGCATCCAATTCTATCGTTGGGAACTTCCATTCTATCAGTTCGCTGAATTTACCCCGCAACTCGCTTTGCGAACGGACTACGCCAAGCATGAGATCCTCAACCCGGGAGACTGGATCCTGCTCATGGGAACCAAGGTTGCTTACGAGATCGACTTGGTATTCACGAAGTACCCGGAGAATATTGAGCACTGGCGAACCAACTATTATGAGCTCCTCTCTAATCGTCTGGAGGCGCTTTTTGAGCTGGACTCTACCCTGCGCGACCCGCGGATCAAGTGGAACATGGTGCTCCAAACCAGATGCAAGACAGAGTCGGAGGCCAAGAACTATTTTCATGGGTTCGTGATCAAATATAAGCCCAAAAGAATTCCCGTTCTGGATCAAGTCAATTCTCCCGAGCACCTCCGCCAGCTGATATCGGGCGAGGCGAGGGTGAAAGATTCTACTGTGTTTCACGTGCTAGATCGAAATCCCGAGTGGAATAATATGCTCGTGGTGATGGACTGGACCGGATCTATGTATGAGCACGGGGCACAATTGGTGTTGTGGTACAAGCTCAGATTGCAAAGAACAGAGCAAAAGGTGGCGCATTTCGTGTTTTTCAATGATGGAAATACCAAAAAAACCTGGCAGAAAAAGCCAGGAAAGACTGGAGGCGTGTACCACTCACGGACCAACGACTTGGAAGAAATTGTCTCTACGATGGCGCATGTGATGTCCAAAGGCAACGGCGGCGATGCTGAAGAAAATGACCTCGAAGCCATTCTCACTGGCCAGCAATACCTCAACGGTTTCGAATCCATAATTTTGATTGCCGACAACAAGAGCGAAGTGCGTGACATGGAGTTGCTCCCCAAGATCAAGCATCCGGTGCACATCATCCTTTGTAGAGCCGAAGATGGTGTGATTCATCCGCACTACCGCGAAATCGCTGAAACGACTGGTGGAAGCATCCACACTTTAGAGGAAGACCTAGATTTCGAAGTATCGGCAGCCTCCATAGACTAATCTCTGTCGATTGCCTGTGCTTGATTTATTTTTGGTTGATGCGGCGTATGTACTCCGCTCAGTAGTGGTTTTTATTCCGGCCCCGAAGTAGCGCAAGCGTCACAGCGCTTGATCCTTATGTATCTTGTTGACCGCATAGGCATGGAGTTCTTGACCAACCAACGGATTTCCATCGAATTTTTTGACATGGTAGTTATCTGCAATATGAGGTATGAAGTCAAAATTTGGAGCTTCTTCGGGTTCTACCGCACCCAGCAACGTAAAAAAAGTCACCCAATGCTTCCTCCAATGTCATTCCTCCCCTTGTTATTCCTTCAGAATACATTTGCGCAAACCTGGCTCCAAGCCTATTAGATACTAAGTCTTCGTATGAAAACCCACTCGGATTTCCCCTTCTCATTTGTTCCATCTCGGATACAAATGAGATTAGCCCAGGATTGGAGCCCCCTTCATCTAAATCGTTTCTATCTATGTATATTTCGGATAATTAGAAAAAATAAGATTCATATCCCATCCCATTGACGTGGCATATCAATACCTATCAACATTTCCGCTAGACTGGATTAATCCCATCTTTCCCTACTATTTAGTGTCTTTATCTCTATCATACCTAGTATTATGCTCAAAGTGATCTCTCAAGGCTCCCAATT
>DAITMB010000187.1:0-7153 GCA_036835375.1 Bacteroidota bacterium | reverse complement strand
AAGGCGGAGGCACTATCCGGGGCTTCGAGGGCCTCAGCCTCCGGATGTTGGATGACGATGCCTTTGCCCCGATGCCGGAGCCTGAGACACTCGAAGGCGAGGCACTCGAAGGCAGAGGCACTATCCGGGGCTTCGAGAGCCTCAGCCTCCGGATGTTGGATGACGATGCTTTGCCCAATGGTAGGGACAGGGCATGCCCTACATGTCAATGCCGTATTCCTCCATTTTCTTTCGGAGGGTGTTGCTCGAACCGTAGCCAAGGGCTAACAGGGTCTGGCGTTGGTTTCCTTGCTTGAGTTGGTACACTTTGCGGATGTGGGCTGCCTCCACGGCTTTCCAATGGAGGGATTGGGATTCGCGCTGGTGCCGGATGCGCTCGGGCAAATCAGTCAGTTCTACCCGCCCTTCGACCATGACATAGAGTCGTCGAATCACGTTCATCAACTCGCGGATATTGCCGGGCCAACTGTGTGCCATCAGGGCGGCTTTGGCTTCGGGCGAGAAGGTGAGCAAGTGTTGTTTTCGCAATACCTTCATTTGCTGCTCCAGAAAATACTGAATCAGTTGTTTGATTTCGGCGGGACCGCGCATGATCAAATCTGGCAATTCCAGCTCAACGATGGCGAGGCGGTAATACAAGTCCCAGCGAAAAGTGCCTTCTTCACACATAGCAAGCAGATCGCGGTGCGTCGCTGCCACAACCCTCACATCCACCGACCGGGAAACGGTCTCGCCGACTCTTGTGATCGTTTTATCTTGCAAAACCCGTAACAGGGCCTGCTGCATATAAGGAGAAATATCGCCGATTTCGTCGAGAAAGAGGGTGCCTCCACGAGCTTCCTCAAACATGCCTTTCATGTTGGTGTCAGCGCCGGTAAATGCTCCCTTGCGATAGCCAAACAAGCGGCTTTCCAACAAATCGTCGCGCATGGCCGAGCAATTCACCGCGACAAACTCCCCGGAACCCGACCGGACTGATTGGTCATGGATAAATCTGGCCAAATGCTCCTTTCCAGTGCCGGTATTGCCATGAATGAGCACGGTGACATCGTCGGTGGCGGCGACTTTTCGGGCGTTTTCATAGGTGGGCTGGATGGAGGGGGTTTGCAGAAAATGACTTTTCAACGCCTTGGAAAGGGGGGCCTGAGACTTCTGAGAAAGAATCGCGGTGGCGGGAAAAGGATTCCGCTCAATGTCGATGACGATCATCTCCGCCTGGGTAACGCCTCTCAGGCCCGGGGCTCGTGTCTGGATGAGCCGGGTAGGCAAGCCAAGGTTCATGTGCAGAAAATACCAGGCAGTTTGCATGGCAGGTGTGCCGGGCGAAATGAAGATGTCGATCGCTTCTGCTTCGAGGCTCAGGAGATACGTTTCCAGGCGAGTCAAGATTTCCCGCAGGTTGATCGGATCCTGGATGGGGAGATATACGCCCTGCGTGTTGTGCTCAGGGAAATCGAGGCGAAGGCGATTGACCAGATAATCGAGCCGAGGGTCGGGGTCTTCATCGCCGGACAACAGATCGTGACGATCATATCCTTTGAAAAAATGCTGATGAAACTGGTAGGTGGGGCCAAATTGGCTGACCTCCTGCCCTGTGTCGGTCTGTTTGAAGTCATTGACGTAAGCGAGCCAGGAGAGGAGGAGTTTCATGAAGGTAACTTTGATCGGTACTGAGTCCAACAATATATCAAAAAATGATACTTGTTCTACCATTTTGACTTCTCAATCAGCTAAAAGCCTTCATAAACAACGAAAATGTTCATGGCTTGCTATTGGCATATAGTCAGAAAAACCTACCCATATGACCATTCTACCAGCTTTGACGCCAGACCCAACTAGAGAGGTGCTTGACCTGATGAGCGATTTCATGGTGTTCTCATCGCAAACAGCCGCCATCGTCACGGGCTTACCCGAAGATTTGCTCGAAGGGCTTCTCCATGATTTCATTGAATGCAAGCTTCTCAGCGTCAGCATGAATGAGCATGGCGTAGTCGTGTATGAACGCCTTTGAGCGCGCTATCAGGTAGTCAGGTGAGAGATTTGTCCCCTGTCTAAAGATCCGATCACATTCTTTGTTCCAGTGCCCTCACACTCTCCCACATCTCGAAGACATAGGTGGTATTATTTCAAACAACCTAACACTCATGAACTCAAAATCAACCGCCCTCACGTATCTGCTCTGCTTCTTCCTCGGCTTATTGGGAATTCACAAGTTCTATCTCGGAAAGACCGGAATGGGTGTCCTCTACCTTTTCACCGGAGGAATACTGGGCCTGGGCATTCTGTATGACCTATTCACCATTCCTTCTCAGGTTCGGGATGCCAACTACGAATTGGAGATGGCGACCACAATACACAGCTCCCCGCAAAGCAGCGACTTCACCTATGGCGAACCGAGCACCGTCCCTCCAGTAAGCACCTCCCCAGAACAGCAGATCCTTCGCCTCATCATGCCCCGCAGTTCCCTCACCCTGCGCGAGATCATTCGCGAAACCGGCCTCGAGCTGGAGGTCGCCGAAGCCACCCTCGAAAAACTGCTCACCCGCGGTCTCCTGCGCCGCAAAATGATGGAAGACGGAGAAGTGGTGTTTGTGGAGCGGTGAGCTACTTGCTTTCGCTACGCCACAATTTCCTCATCAGCTGATCTCAGGATCGTAATGGTGGTCTCCTTCACCTTGCGGTATTCTTGCATGGACTGGCCCGACCCTACGCCACCCCCGCATTCCTGTTCACGCCATCGAGGAGTTGGATCACTGTTTTCACCTGGGCAGGTTCAAATAAGCTCAGCACGCTGCCCTCGTGCTGGTTGGTGAAGGGGGCTTCAAAAAGCATTTTTTTGTCGATGGTGCCGTTGCGTGTGAGGTGGTCGATGATCAACTGGACAAAGCGCATCTGGTCCGCGTTGAGGTTGCCTCTACTGAGAAACTCAGCAAAAACTTCCTGCGCACTTTCTACAGACATCCCGATGATGCTTCGAATAAATGCGCCAAGGGGCGTTTTGCCATAATGAGTGCGGTAATCTTCTTTCGAGATCGCAGCGCCTCCTTGAAAGAGCAAATGCTCTAGTTCCTCCATTTCCCTCTCGGTGAGGGGCTCATTGGTGGTGAGCTTGCGAATGGTCAGGTGGTGTTGGTTATCTCGGACAAATTTTTCCACCCGCTTCCGGTACAACGATGGCGATAAGGACGGCTCCCGATCCCGACCCACCGTTTCCCCCATTTCGTCCTCCAGGTCGGTGTACACGGGCAGGCGGGTGTAGCCTTCGAGGTACTGAACGAGATCCCGGATTTCGACCCGAATCTCTTCTAATTTCTTTTGGCTCAGTTCGTTATAGAAGATCGGCTCCTTCATGTTCTCGATCAAAGGCCTAGCCTTGGCGACAGCGGGGATTCCATAAAAAGTACCGTCTCCCAATCTTTCGGCAATCTCTACGAGTTTGTTGACATAGGTACTTTCTTTGGGAGCCATGAGCAAGCGGTCCTGCTGTAAGCGCAGCATCAGGAGGTCAAAGCGTCTGGCGCGCTCATTGTCTTGTTCCGGGACCGGAAGCGGGGCCAAATTCATCGAAATGTCGCGAGCAGCGTCCTGATCGATATGGTTCCAGGCCGCGCGATGCTTGTATTTTTCTACTGCCTCCAACTTTGCCTGCACCTGAAATCGCTGTCTGTCGAGAACCTCAATGGCCTTGTGCAACTGATCGCGATACGTATGCGCCAATTCCCGGTCGGCCTCCACTCCAGTGCCCATGAGCAATTGACTCACTTCTAGCCGGGCACAAAAAATCTGCTCACTCAGGGGCTGAACGAGCGTCGTCTCCTTCTCTTTAATGTTCTTGTCGAAGAATTCGAAGTTTCCACAGACATCAAAGATGTAGAACTCCGTCTTCGGCTCTTCGGGTCCGAATACATCGGGACACAGCCTCGTGCCACGGCCGATCATCTGCTCAAACTTAGCGCGGGAACGCACCACTTTGAAAAAAACCAGGTTCAGCACCCGCGGAGCATCCACGCCTGTGTCCATCATGTCCACGGACACGGCGATCTGTGGCGCTCTTTCGACGTACTTGTCGCAAAACGCTTCGATGATGCTCTGGCTGTGCGAAACCGCATTGTGCACTACCTGGATAAAATTGCCGGCATATTCAGGGTAGCGCTCCCGAAAGCATGCCACGATATATTCCGCATGCTTTTGATTCAGGGCGAAAATGATGGTTCGCCCGATTTTATCGCCTCCTTCTATCTTCAAGCCCTCAGACATCAGGCGGTCCAGGACTTTGAAGATCGTGTCTTTGTTGAACAGCCATTTGTTCATCTCGGTATTCCGGATTTGTTCCGGAAAGAGGCCCGTCGCGCCATCGCGAAAGGTGGCCTCGTAGGCAGCTTGCTCTTCTGGGCTGAGATCCTTGTAGGCAATGCCTTGCCGCATGAATTTCGTGGGGATGCTCCAATTCACGTTGGGGACCAAAAATTTTCCTTCCACAGCCTGATCCAGGGAAAAGTGAAAGGTAGGATCCTGGGGAGCACACTGGAATAACTGGAAGGTAGATCGCTCAATAAAGTCGATCGGGGTGGCGGTGAGGCCCACGAGCAAGGCATCAAAGTATTCGAAGATGGCTTGGTATCGGTTGTAAATCGAGCGGTGAGCTTCGTCGATGATGATCAGATCAAAATAACCAACGCCGAAGAGACGCTGATCGTCCTGGCGAGCCGAATCGATCTGATTCATGATGGTGGGATAAGTGCTGAAGACCACACGGGCGGCATCGATCACCTTCTCCTTGGTGAGGTCAACGGAGGTCATGTCGGGCAAGTGTTCGGCAAAGGCGTTTTTTGCCTGGCTCACGAGGGCATTGCGGTCGGCGAGGAAGAGCACGCGCTTCACCCAGTGCATTTTCGTCATGACCTCGACAAACGCGGCGGCAGTGCGGGTCTTTCCTGCTCCGGTGGCCATCACGAGCAGGGCATTTCGCTTGTAGCCGCGTATCCCGCTGCCATCGGCGGCATCCGTCACAAAGGTTTCTGCGATGCGCTGAATTCCCTCCTGCTGATAGGCCCGCCCCACAATCTTGCGGTTGATTTCGGCCTTGCGGATGTCCTGGCGCGACTTTCGCCGCTGAACCAGCCGCTCCAGATCGTCTTTGCTGTAGAAGCCATGAATCGTTCTCGGAGCGCTGTAGAAAGTGTCGTCGTAGATCTGGGTGCTATAGCCATTGGACAGAAAAATCACGGGTCGCTGCCTGTACAACTTCTCCAGACAGTCGGCGTAGAGACTGGCCTGATGCTGGCCGACGATTTCGCTTTTGCCCGTGCGCTTGGCTTCGATCACGGCCAAGGGCATCCCATTGTCACCCCAGAGCACATAATCGGCGAAGCCATTGCCACGGGGATTGTCGCGGGTGATGGGCATGCCCTGGAGAGGATACTCCAGCTCGTGGCCGGGGCGCAGGTTGGTCCAGCCTGCTTCCTGCAGGGCGGCGTCGATGAGGTGCTTCCGGGTTTCCTTTTCGGTGAACTCAGAGGTGAGTTTTTCGGTGCTGCGGCTGGTCTTGCGGGCCTTGAGCAGCTCTTGCTGTGCAGCGATCTGCTGTTTGTAAGCCTCGGCGGCGGCTTCGCTTTCCATCGCTGCCTCTTCGATGGCCTTGATCCTGTCGCGCTCTGCCTGCAACTGCTGCTCTGCCTCGGTGCGCACGCGATCCAATTCGGCTTGGATCTCAACGATCTTCCGGACACTCTCATCGGTCTTTGGAACGAGGCTTTCGTCGAAGCGGCCGGGCAAGATCGGCTCTGCCTCTGAGTAGGTGAGGGCAAACCATTTGATGAAGTCGTAGAGATAGCGTAGGCTGATCAGCGCTTCTTTGTTGGACACGTTGTTGCCATAATGAGAGGCCCGGTTGCCAGCTTTGCGGGTATATTGAGCCACTCCATGGAGCAACTGCTGGGGCACCGCGGCCACAAACTGTGGCTCCATCATCATGTTGGCCAGGGTGTTGTTGTAGGGAATTTCCATTCCGTCGAGCCCGTAGATGGTCTGCACACATTCTTCAAGCGCAATGCGCGCATATTGGGCCGAAGACATCGGCTCGCTGTGCACCCGCTTCTCAGCGAGAGACAAATGTTTGTGCAAGGACTCCCATTCGGGAAGCAGGAAGTGGAAGTTTGACATGGTACTTTTGCTTATGCTGGAATAAATCTACTGATTTTTTGCTTTTCATGCTGAGCCCCGCACTCCCGTCTCGCTTCTCCCGTCTCACCTCCTGAGCGAAGCGAAATCCCGCTTGCGAAATCGCCATTCCAGTCTCGCCTCTCGCCTCTCAACATCTCGCCTCTCAAAGCTCCCCCTTAAATGCCTTCTGCATCAGGCTCCCAAACAGCGCTTCACTCTTTGCCAGGCTTTCCTGCACGAGGGATTTTTGGCGCTCGATGGCTTCGACGCGGGTAGCGAATTGTTGTTGGAGAGGGAGCGGGGGAAGTTGGCATGGGAAGTTACTTAACTGGGTTTTGTTGATTGAAGCAATGCCAGTCGTCTGCTTTGCAGATTTAAGAAAATACCTCTTTCCGTATGAGCTTCCAATTTGTTTGCTAAGAAATAGTGGAATGGCTTTGTTCAAACCAATCCTAACTCGAAATACATGGTTCTGATGAATTAATTGATCGGCATCTCTATCCCACACTGCACCTCGTCCTAATTTATCTGGATCACCTCCTTCGGTCAATAGTATATCACCCCTTTCTAAGCGATACCTCTTTACATCATCAGGAAGTACATCGATTGACTTTATTTCTGTCAGGTCAAGATAACCGTCCTGGACATTCGCCACCCTCAAATACGGAACGGTGACCGTTGATTTCCCATCAAGCTTTCTCCCTTTTGTCACACCTGATTTTATTTCTGCAATTAAATCCAACTTCTTCACCTCCCATCCCTTCTCATTCTTCACAGGATCTCCAAACATCTCATGAAAGACGCTTTGGGTGAGGTCATCGTAGCGCTGAAGCAGGGCTTTGTCATGGCGGCGAAGGGCATCGGCCGCATCAAGGATTGCCGCGATCCGGCGCTGCTCCGGGAGGGGTGGGAGGGGGATGGTGATAGACCTTAAAAAAGGGTCGAATCCTAATCTAGGTTGACAGTTGAACAAAGTAAGAACTGGAATAAG
>DAITMB010000186.1:0-7171 GCA_036835375.1 Bacteroidota bacterium | reverse complement strand
TGGCAGGTCAGCCAGAAGGCGTGTACCTGGTCAAAATCAGCGATGGCGAACGGACGACCTATAAGCGCGTCGTGCGCGAGTAAGGCATCTCATGCCAAGATAAAATCAGGGGAAGGAGCCGTGTGCTTCTTCCCCTTTTTCATTGGAACATGTAGTAAATCTAATTCCTTAATAAATCGATATATCTAAATAGTGCCTAATCAAGCATTTTTTATTTTTGCTCCCTTGATTTGTACTTGCTAGTGCAAAATGTCAAATGAAATTGAAACGTATGTTCGGAATAAATTTGAGAATACAGAGCTTATTTATGGATAGAATTCCTTAGAAAGCGTAGTATTCAGCGATGATTCGTGATGTCGTTAATCGGGAATAAAGCAAAATTATCAGTTCAATTTGGTTAAAAGCAGGCTTTAAAATTTACGGATTCTCATTATGGAGTCAAATAATATATTATTTTATTTCATTTGATTTTGCCGTACCAAGTATTACATTTATTGCGCTTACTTTAACCAATTCCCAACATGAAGAAGTATTTTACGCTATTAGCTTTGGTATTCCTAAGCGTGGGAGGGTATGCGCAATATTGCATTCCTTCTTACACAAACGGAATAACGTTTGGAGACTCGATTGTGAGTTTTCAACTCGGGACCATCAACGCGAGTTTTCCGGGTAGTACAACCGGGTACAATGATTACACGGCGCTCGCAAGTACCAATTTGAACGCAGGGGGCACCTACACTGCAACCATGCTCTGTAACCCTACCTTTCAAATGACGGTAGGGATTTGGATTGACTACAACAACAACCAAGTATTTGACCCTGCGGAAAAGCTGGGAGAAGTTGTGATCCTGGGAGGCCAAACGGGGTCCCTCACCTTCACTGTGCCGGCAAGCGCTACCACCGGGACGACCCGACTGAGAATGATGGCGGTCTATTTTCCACCCGGTGCGCTGACTCCATGTGGAAGCTACGGATTTGGAGAAACGGAAGATTACGGGATCAACATTCTTCCCCCTCCACCGAACGATGTAGGTGTCACCTCCCTGAGCATTCCACCCTCGGCTTGTGGTCTTTCTGCTACCGAGCCAGTGACAGTTCAACTCACGAACTTTGGGGTAAATGCCCAGACGACCTTCCCTGTCAGTTACTCCTTGAATGGAGCTACTCCGATCACAGAAACCTTCACAGGATCCTTGACAGGACAGGGGGGTACAGCTCCATTTACCTTTGCTGCTACAGCCAACGTCTCATTGCCCAACACGGCCTATGTCATTCAGGTATGGACTTCCCTGGTTGGAGATGGTGATGCGAGCAATGACACGTTGACATTTGCTTTCACGACACCCAACGTGGCGGCGCTCCCACTTTTTGAAGACTTTGAGACATTTACCGCTGGTAGCCCAGGCGTCTTAGGCCCTGGGTGGAGTCGATCTGGGGGAGGTAATTTTGAAGGCTGGATTGTAGGGCAAGCTCCTACGCAGTATTCCACAAATACTGGTCCGATCACCAACAACACGCCCGGTGGATCAAGATATATGTTTATCGAATCTTCTGGTGGGTTTAATGGAAGTACTTATGACTTGAATGCACCCTGTCTCAGTTTGGTAGGAGCCACGACTCCGCGTTTGTCATTTTTCTATCACATGTATGGGGCAACCACGGGGAGCCTTTCGGTGTTAGTGCGAAATGGAAGTTCCACAGGCACCGATACGACCATCTTTAGCATCTCTGGGCAGCAGCAGACAAGCGAGACTGCTCCTTGGACGGAGGTCATATTGGACCTTACCCCTTGGGCGGGATCTAGCATAGAACTGGCTTTCCGTGGCGTTCGTGGGACCAGCTTCACAGGCGACATTGCCATTGATGACGTGAATGTATATCAACCCTCTGCCACGGATATCTCGCCCATCAGCGCAGCTCCATCTGGGCAGACATGCCTCAGCTCTGCCGAGACGATCACGGTAGATGTCCGTAACCTAGGAGCGAACATCATTAACTTTGCGACCAATCCGCTGACTGTTACTGTAAATATCACCGGTGCTTCGACCCAGACTTTTACCTCGGCATTGATCAACACCGGTACACTGGGCATTCTTGATACCTTGACAGTCACTGTCACTACGACTGCCAATCTTTCCGCTCCGGGCGTCCACGTATTCAGTGTAGCGACGACAATGGTTGGAGATGGCACCCCTGGTAACAATAACGTGACCGCTGGTGTGCAGTCCCTGCCGATTTTTCCAGTTCCCTTTACTGAGACCTTTGAAACATTCGCTATCGGCAGCCCAGGCACCCTCGCCAACGGCTGGACCATCGAAGGGGGTGGCGCTTTTGAAGGATGGACAGTAGAGCAGAACGGAATTCAGAACAACACCCTCACGGGTCCTATTCAGAACCATACACCTGGCGGGCAAATCTACATGTACACCGAGACCTCTTCTGGGATCCTGGGCAATCAGTATCGCTTGGTCTCTCCTTGTCTTGACTTGGCAGGCGTTACTTCGCCGCGGCTTTCCTTCAGGTATCACATGTATGGGGCTACTACAGGGACGTTGGCTGTAGAAGTGAGAACCCCTTCGGGCACTACTCAAATCTGGTCTCTCTCTGGACAGCAACAAACCGCCGAATCAGATCCCTGGCTCCTCGGCACAGCTGATTTGACTCCATTTGCAGGGCAGTCAGTACAGATTGTCTTCCTCGGAATTCGCGGATCTTCCTTCACGGGCGATCTTGCCATCGACGATGTGTCAGTGTTCCAGCCAGCTCCGATCGATGTAGCCGGCGTGGGTGTCACTGCTCCTGAATCTGGTTGTGGATTGTCAGGTGCTGAAGCGATCACTTTCGATTTCACCAACTTCGGTACCTCGCCCCTCTCCAGTGTAGTAGCATCGTACTCTCTCAACGGAGGTCCTTTTACGACACCTGAAAACGTTCCAGGCACGCTGCTTCCTGGTGATACGACTGCCTACACATTCACCACCTTGGCCAACTTATCTATTGGCGGTGTCTACAACATCCAAGTGGTAGTGACACAAATATCGCCAGCGGATACCGTGCCGATTAATGATACCATCAATTACACCGTCCAAAACTTCCCAGCTTACGCCGGTACCTATCCTTACTACGAAGACTTCGAGTCAGGAAATGGAGGATGGTCTAGTGGGGGGTTGGCAAGCTCATGGGCATTTGGAACACCAAACAAGACAACCATCATCGGCGCATCCTCGGGGATCAATGCGTGGGTGAATGGGGGACTTGATCTGACCTTCTTCAACAATGCTGCTTTCCCAGCGGGAGGAGAAGCGGGAAGGTACAATACAGGCGAAAACTCCTTTGTGGTCTCTCCTTGTTTTGACTTCACGACGCTTGATACCCCTGTTGTGCGAATGGATATTTGGTGGAACTCTGAGTTCAGCTGGGATGGTGCGGTGTTACAGTCCACGATAGATGGTGGCCTGAGTTGGCAAAATGTAGGATCATTCAATGATCCCAACAACTGGTACAACGACAACACCATCAATGGAAACCCCGGAGGACAGCAAGAAGGTTGGACAGGTCGAAATTCTACTGGAAACGGTTCTGGAGGTTGGGTGACAGCGAGCCATCGACTCGACGGCCTCGGTGGAGAAACCCAGGTGCTTCTGCGAATTGCCTTCGGTTCAGATGCTTCTGTGCAAGATGACGGGTTTGCTTTTGATAATGTAGCGATCACTGAATTCTCGCCTGTGAATGGCCAGATGGAGAAGCTTGCAGGGCCAGTCACAGGATGTGGTCTTTCTGACTCAGCTGTGGTCAGTGTTACTTACAGCAATGTCGGAACAGCTCCTATTACTTCCTACACGGTGGGATACACCATCGTGGGTAGCGGCACAGTGGTGACAGAATCGCCTGGAGACACCATTCAGCCGGGTCAATCCCTCACGTATGAGTTCGCGACCACAGCTGACTTTAGTACGACTGGTACCTACCAAGTGCAACATTGGATTTCTGCCGCACTCGATACGGATGTGGTGAACGACACGAGCATCTCGACAGTCATTCACAAAACTCCGATTTCTACTTTCCCTTACTTCCAGAACTTCGATGGGCCACAGTGGGTCCTTTCGCCCGCCACCTTCCCCATTGGTATTCCTGTGGTGACCTTGCCAGATGACTGGGAGAACTCTCAAGATGATGACCCACAAGATTGGGCTGTGCGATCTGGGACCTCTGGATTCAACACGGGGCCTGCTGGTGACCATACGACTGGCACGACGAAGTACCTCTTCGTGGATGATTCCTCTCCTGCCAACCACGACTCGGTGATTCTGATCTCGCCTTGTTTCGATGTCACAGCTCTGAACTCTCCGCTGATGTCGTTCTGGTACCATTCGAACAATTCGAATCAGCCGAATAACGAGAACGAGTTGCACATCGACTTGATTTTCAACGGAAATCTGATCTTCGATATCGTTCCTCCTATTGGCCATAAGGACAACAACTGGAACTTGCTCGAGATCGATATGTCTCAGTACATCGGCAACTTTGCTGTGCGCTTTCGGGTGAACAATGACAACAACTTCGGTAACCACGATATTGCCATCGACGACTTCCGCATCGTGGACGTGCTGCCCCAAGACGCGGGGATCACGCTGGTGGCAGAGCCGTTGAGCGGTTGTGGTCTTCCTGCGAATGATACCCTGGTGCTGGCCCTGGCCAACTTGGGTATTGACACGATCTTCGGCGGCCTCAACGTCAATTACAGCGTAAATGGCGGCACGGTCAACACTGTGGCGATTACCGACACATTGCTTCCAGGGTTCCTGATTCCAGTCAACTTCCCGGGCATCAACTTCTCGACACCTGGAGATTATGTCGTCACAGCCTGGACTTCAGGTCTTACAGGAGACTCGAACCTCTTCAACGACTCAGTGACGACGATCATTAAGTCTATTCCGCAAGTGACGACCTTCCCATACATCCAAGACTTTGAGTCGGGAGATGGTGGCTGGGTAGTAGAAACTGCGCAGGGCGCTGCATCCTCATGGGGATTTGGTACGCCTGCAAAGCCAGTGATCCAAGGGGCCTTCTCCGGAGTGAATGCGTGGGCGACTGCCCTTGACAACTCCTACCTGAATAGCCAGGGCCAAGCAGGTGCCTACAATCCCAACGAGGATAGCTGGGTCATTTCTCCTTGTTTTGACTTCACCAACCTCTCCTCGCCGATCATCGAAATGGCTGTGTGGTGGTCTTCCGAGTTTAGCTGGGATGGCGCTGTGCTTCAGTCCACAGTCGATAACGGTGCTACCTGGCAAAATGTGGGTGCATTTAATGACCCCGATAACTGGTACAACGATAACACCATCAATGGTGCCCCAGGTGGCCAACAGATTGGATGGACAGGCACTGCAGCGAACAGTTCTGGTGGCTGGGTGATTGCCAAAAACAACATGGACAGCCTTGCTGGTGAACCGGAAGTACGACTTCGTGTGGCCTTCGGCTCGGATGGTTTCGTTCAGTTCGATGGCTTTGCCTTCGATGACATCTTGATCTTTGAAAGACCTGGGGACGACATGGGCGTCGAGTTCATTGATGCGCCTCTAGGATCGATTTGCGGGGAAGACTCTACCGTCATCGAAGTGACCCTCACTAACTTCGGTTCAGACACTGCCTTCACTGTACCAGTGTTCGCGAGCATCACGGGCGCAAGCACTGCCACGATCTCGGCTACCTTCACAGGGGTGGTTGCTCCGGGTGCTTCAGTTCCTTTCACCATCGGCACCTTTAATACCATTTCTGGTGGCACGTTCCAAATCGCAGCTTACACCGCTTATGTTGGCGATACGCTCGCATTCAACGACACGGCTTTCTCCGTGATTGACGTGTCCGTATCTGCGCTGACACCTATGGTGATAGGAGATTCGATTTGCGCTACCGATTCGGCAGAATTCACCTTAGTGGCCTCTACCGCAGTTGGAGGCATTCGTTGGTATAGTGATGCTTCGGGAAATACTTTGGTCCATGAGGGGGATACCTTCGTGACACCATTCCTCAACACCTCGGCAACCTATTATGCGCAAGCGACCACGCAGGACGGCTTTAGTGGATTCACACCAGCGACCAACGCGATCGGGCTTGGTGCTAGCAATAATTTCTTTGGTGACGGCTTGGTCTTCAACGTGGAACAAGATCTAGTAATCAACACAGTCAGGGTCTATCCTTTCTCTGCTGGTAACATTACCGTAAATGTACTGGATGCTGGTGGCGCCAACGTCGCCACGAAAAGCTTTGTCTTTGGTGGTACGGTCCCTGACACAGTGCTGACGTTAGATTTTGTTGTTCCTGTAGGAAACGGATACCGGATGAATGCAAACGGTTCTACTGTTACGGGGCTATACAGCAACCAGGCTGGAGCTATCTATCCATACACTCAGCCAGGTGTGATTTCGATCACACAAGCGATCAACAATTTGGCTGGGTTCTACTACTTCTTCTATGATTGGACGGTGACCTCCTTTGGATGTCCAAGCCCACTCGTACCAGTAGAAGCTTCCTTCTTGCCTGCTGCCAGCGTAAACCTTGGCCCAGATGGCATTGAGTGCGCAGGCTTCGCGTTGGATGCAAGTGATCCAAACCTAGTGTCATACTTATGGAACACGGGAGAAACCACACCAACGATTCAGGCAAACAGCTCCGGACTCTACTATGTGGATGTGATCAACACCTTCGGCTGTGAGGGCAGCGACTCAGTGTCGCTGACGATCAACCCCAGCCCATCTGTGGACCTCGGTCCTTCGACTGTGACGGCTTGCGGCACGGTGACGCTGGACGCTGGCAATCCTGGCGCGACCTATGTGTGGTCCGAGCCCGGCCAGTTTGGCCAGACCCTGCAAGTGACCACCAGTGGTACTTACTTTGTGACAGTCAACCTCCTGGGTTGCGAAGACAGCGATACGGTAACGGTGACCGTGAGCCCTGCTCCCGTGGTGGACCTCGGTCCGAACATTGCGAGCTGTACACCCGTGACGCTGAACGCTGGCAACCCTGGTGCCAACTATATCTGGTCCACGGGTGAGACCACCCAAAGCATCAGTGTGGTGCCGCCGGTGACAGGCTCTGATACCATCACCGTCGTGGTGACCAATTCGGCCTTCTGCGACGCGGTGGATGAGATCATCATCTCAGCTGGTGT
>DAITMB010000185.1:0-7219 GCA_036835375.1 Bacteroidota bacterium | reverse complement strand
ATGTTTATCCCCGGCGTGCTCCATGCGATCATGAATTGGGACAATGAGCAGGTGCCCGCGCATCTCCATCATCTTCATGGAACCAAAGACCACACCTTGCCCATCAAGTGCATCGGGGAAGCCGATCGAGTCAAAGGGGGATCCCACATGATGGTCGTCACCAGAGCCGAGGAGGTAAGCAGATGGATGCAAGCGAAGCTGGATGCCGTCGTGAGGTCTGAGTGAATGCGACCCCAGGTTAATATGCACACGTTTCGGGATTATCTTCTCCTTATGGAGGTAGAACTTGTCCTTCGGGGGCAAATCCGTGTCGTTGGTCGAAAAGTTGGCAAATAGGCGGGAAAAAACTTGGTGATGGGGGGAAGCTTGCCGAAATTTTGAGTGAAAATTGTTAATTCTTCTTCGCGAAGCACTTTTGGCACAGGTAAAAGGCAGCCGTTACCATGAAAAATATGTAACGAATCGACTTTAGGGAGTTTCCCTTGTGCAACTTTTCCCCTTTCTGATCAGACTATTGCTTCTGACGAGTCCTCAGGATTTGAGACGATTGGACAAGCCTCGTCGCGCGGCACATTTGCAACGAAGACAAACGACATCAGCTACTTCTCATGAAAAAAATTCCTGTGCTCAGTTCCGAAAAACGTGCATCTGCCAGCCGCTTTCCTACGAAAAGTCTTGCCGACAACCTGATGATCGGTCGGAGCGAAGGCATGAAAAAGGTATTTTCGGCCATCGAAAAAGTAGCGGAGACGAATGCCAATGTCTTGATTTTGGGAGAAAATGGAACAGGGAAGGAATTGGTGGCCAGGGCTTTACATCAAAGATCTGCTCGCTCGAACAAACCCTTTGTCACCGTGGACATGGGCGCCTTATCCGATTCCCTTTTTCAGAGCGAATTGTTTGGCCACGTAAAAGGATCCTTCACCGACGCCTACGATGACAGAATGGGTCGCTTTGAAGCCGCTTCGAGCGGGACGTTGTTTCTCGATGAGATCGGCAATCTTTCCTTGACACTTCAATCCAAGCTCCTCTGCGCCATTCAGCAGCGAAGAGTCACGCGGGTGGGCAGCAACAAGTCCATCGAAGTGGATATTCGCTTGATCTGTGCGACGAACTTACCGATGCGACAGCTTTTGCAGGAAAGCCATTTTCGGCAAGATCTCCTTTACCGCATCAATACCGTGGAAATCGCACTTCCTCCACTTCGGGAGCGGGTGGAAGATTTGCCCTTATTGGCACAGCATTTTTTGCAGAGCTACAACCAGCGGCATGGCAAAGCCATTCGTGGACTCAGTCGCGCGGCACTTGCGCACCTTCAAGGCTACCATTGGCCAGGCAACATCCGGGAATTGCAGCACGCCATGGAGCGAGCCATCATCATGAGCGAGTCCGACATTCTGGAACCAGAAGATTTTCGCTTGTCGCAAGCTCCCACTACGGGCCAAGCACTCTTGCTCGAATCCTTCAATCTCGAAGAAATGGAGCAGCTCATGATCCGCAAGGCCATCCGGAAACATTCGGGAAATATTACCCACGCGGCCCTAGAACTGGGGCTGACACGCACCTCACTCTACCGACGAATCGAGAAATACGGAATATGAGCTTGTGCGCAGCCGGTAGTAATGCCGTAGCAGCGTAGATTAATATCTGGTTTTTAATACAATCTCACCCAGATCTTTGATCTCGTCCTTCGAGGTGAAATATACTTGGCCTTTTTTCGTGAGCACTTCCCAAGCGATGTTGCTGGTGATGTCGTCGATCGCATCAGGCTGAGTGGTATCGGTGATCGTTTTAAATGTCCGATCGCTTGTCATCAACACCGGTTGTGAAAAATCGGCATGTACCACCAACACATCTCCACGACCGTCAATGGCAGCTTGATAAATTTCTTGTAAATCTGTCAATACCCTTCCTTGCGACACAGCTTCTTTCACTTCTCCCACAGCTTCGGCTCTTCTATTGTTTTGAACTTCTTCGATGATCTCCCAAGCCTGCTGGGCAATGTGGTGGGTGGCGACGTTGTTGTAATTGATATTGGCATATCCGAGATACAACTTGGGCTTGTCTGCGACTTGCATCAATCGACTATAATTGTCTTCAGTGCAAATTACCACGCAGGACAATCCTGTGTCGTGGTGCACCCTCACTACTGCTTTGTCAACTTTATTCAAAAATTCACGCACCAAATCGTCCAGGTGTTTGGGATCGCTTCCTCTGTCGTGATGGGTATTATAATGTTGATTTTCTCCAAATGGAAAGTCATCGTTCCTGATTTCCTTGATGATCCCATCATTGAGGGCTTCGTAGAGCGTGACGCCACTCTGCGAAAGCAGAAGAAGGAGATACTCTTCGCTTTTGTTTGCGGCCTTGATCAATGGCCGAAGGTTAAAAGTGTCTGCAATGAACACCCCGTTTTCACTAGTGGGTAGCGCCAGTCGAATGATCTCTTGGGTATCATTGGAAAGAAAGAGGTGTAAGCTATCTAAATGGTAGTTTATGTCGATTTCATCTTCAATATCGTCTATCCTCTCCAGTAGCTCAGCAATGGGTCTTTTTCCGAATTCTCCGATCAACCTTTCTTCGGCTTCTTTGAGGAGATTTTTTAGGACAATTTCATCTTGCGCATTGGCGGGATGTGTCCGGTGTGTGTTCAGTGAAATGGTTACGCAAGGCGTATTCTTTTCTGAGGCGAGAATTTCTAATTGCTGTCTGATTGCCATTTTTGAAAAAATTGAGAATTTTCAGTTTTTGATAATTTCCAGAGAAAGTCTCTCGAAATCAGTAGTCCGTTTGATCAACCATTTGACCGCACTCAGTAACGTCTAGTCTCAGCGTTGGTTACCAATCACATGGTAATTGTTCCATTTTCTGGTCCTATACTGTGATTCTCAGTGATCCTAAGGAAACGATGAGGAAGGCAGGTTCACCTCCCCCTTTTCTCCATTTGCTCATGTCAAACCATGAATCTTTCATTCATGCCCACCGAAGTTAAACTTAAACCAGCCACGATAAGGTAAATTTTTTATTTTTAGCTGTCACTTATTGACATGAAGGAAATGAAGTTGAGGAATTGGTAGTGCTAAATTATTAATGCTGCCAGCAGCCTGTCCACGAACAAGCAGCATACCTACATTGGTGACTGTGTGAAGCTCCGTGGAACCAGAAAGCAGCGCAGAGACGCAAAACGCTGCGCCTCTGCTTTTGTCAAAAAAAATCCTTTCCCACGTTCCCCTACTCCAGTACCTCTTTGCGCATTTGGCGGCGTTGATCGTGGCGAAGCTCCACGAGGTAGTGCCAGTGGCAACTCCATCTTGGTTAATTCTTAACCCACTTATGCCACTCCACATGCTCATGAAGCCGGAGTTGGATGAGATAGATACCCGTCGGCAGATCGTTCACTGAAAAGACCATGGTCTGTTCACCCACTCCGTCATGACTAAGCGACTGCAACACCTGCAACTCCTTACCTGTTAGATCGTGTAAACTGATGCTGATTTCATCTGCTCTTTCTAGCGTATAGCGCAGGAAAAGCTGTTCTTGTGCAGGATTGGGGTAGAGAGAAAAAGAGACCGGATCTGTTTCAAGCAGGCCCAGCACCCGATCTGGCGCAGCGGTTTCCAGCAGGTAAAACTTCCCTGGGTCGGGGCTGCGCTCGTAGGGCAGGATCAAATGCGCCCCTGATAAGATCAGCCGATCGTCGGCATAAGCCCGTAGCGCAGTCGGGATCTCGGCGGTGTCGCCGTGGAAGTCTGTCTGAAAGCGGTCGCCATCAAGGGAATAGCGGCTAAAGCCCAGATTGCGCCGATTGGGGCCGGGATCCATGTTGCGGTAAACCGCGACCAAGTCTTGGCTCTGCGGCAGTTGGGCCAAGTGGGTCAGCGGCTCAGCCAAGCTGGTCTGCCAGTAGGCATTCCCCAGGCTATCAAGCCGCATCAGGCCTGCGCCAGACAGGGCATAGCTGCCATCTGATAGGGAGATCAGCGCCCGAGCGTCTGGCACAAAGGTCAGCGAATCGACCCGGTAGCGCTCTACGCCGGTAAAGGAATAGCGCCGCAACTCAGGCGGATGAATCATGAGCACACCGTGATCGTCCACCGCCCAGTGGGTATTGCGCCCCTGCGCCCCGACGGACCTGGGGTAGAAATAGGTGTTTACCGATTGCAACTTCCCCTCGTGATTCAGGGTGATGAACTGCATGGAGTCGCTGATTTCGTTTTTGACTACTGTCGTGAAGAGTTCTCCCCCCGGATGGGCAAAGCTGTGGAGCTGAGAAAAACGCTGGCAGTATGGATACTGGCTGAAGCTGTCTGACACTACGTTCAGGTCTTGGTCTAGGATGAGGAATCCGATGCCGTCTGACTCACTAGCGATGGTAGGCGTCCCTTCGCAGGCCCTGATACCAAGATGCACGCCATAGGAGATGCCCAAGCGCCCATTGGCCAATGGCACCAATCGCTTAGCTGGGAAAAAACCATTGTCAAGACCGGCCGGAAAAAATCGTGTGTTCTCTACAGTGCCCTGGTCCAGTCGATACCGAGAGACCTGTATGCCAAACGTAAAAGAACCTTCAATCATGAAGCCTGTCCAGCTAGCCTGCCAATCACTTACCTGCCCCAGTAAATACGCAGTAGAATCATTGACCATGGCTACATCCATGCCGTTGTACTCCAAGTTGTGAAGAGAAAAGTACTGGGCACGAGGGAGAGATTGAGCTGTGAGCACGAGTAGGCTGCTACTCAAGAGGCTAAAAAGGAGGAGTCGTTTCATGATAATGACTGATTGAGAGGAAACTAAGTCAGAGATGCACCTGAATTTACAAAAAAAAGTTTTAGTTGCTGATTTAGTGAACGATCAACGGTCATCTTGCGCTGTCGGTAAATGTTCTTTCCTTCCTCGGTGCGGAGTTTGGGGATCATCCGTTGGTATTCAGGATCCGCGATTCTTCATCGCTGAAGTTGTACTGCGATTTAGGGTCAACCTCCTCCACCACAAAGCGTGCAAGGTGGTTCTCTGGCAGCCACTTCTCAATCGAAGCAGGAAGCAAATTGTATTGGCCGCGTTTAGCTGCAATAAATTCACGCACAATCTGCAATTTCAACTCATCTGAAATATCCGGCTTATGTATGAATCATGAAAGGGTAATCTCCGACAGGCTGCAAGCGAAGGTGAGCCATTAAAAAACATGGAAGAAGAGCCAGAAGTATCTTTGCCAAAGGGCTTGCATACCTGAGAGCTAAGATGTTCGCTACCAAAGATTTATCTTATGAGCTATTACTTTTGTCATGTACTTAGAGCAATGTTAGTAATTTATTTTTCCCCTTCATCTTCAGGAAAATTATCGTACTTTATTTCAAATTATTTTCCTTCATTACCATTCAATTGGTAATTTACTCTTATCGAATATTTTTTTCATCAATTTTTTTTAAAAACCAACACAACGTCACGCTACCCGCTGTGCCGCGAAGCGGCAAAAGCGGGTAGCGTGACGTTAGGCCATGTGGATTTTTCTTTTCAAAATTTAGTTACTTGATATTCTCGCCGACTGTGTCATTTGAGCTAGTTTTCCCGACTCGCTATCAAACACCATGCGGAGATAATTACATTGGCCGTTACCTCTTCCATGACAGCCCATTGAAGTATAGTATTCGAACGAATTCCCCAGGATTCGACTCGGTTTTCCAAAGAGATCTAAAATTTTTTCTTTATTCAGACCCACGAAGCAATCATTAAAATGAAGTTCAAAAAACATGGGATTGAATCCCATCCTTTCTCCGACTGATTGGTTGAAGATGAATACTTTTCGAGTAGAGTCATACTGCCAAACTGCTGGAATTTGCTCATACAACTTCGCACAACAAGAATTTTTCCTGTTGCGAAGCTGATAAGTTGAGCAAGAACAGAAAAGCAGGGTTAGGATAATTGCGAACGTCCATTTCATGGCGACATCAAAGTTATTCCCTCCCACCAAGATCTCTAGCGAGAGAGATGATTAGAAATTAATACTTGATGAACTTTTGGGTATACTGGCCAAAGGAAGTGCGTAACTGTAGCAAATATATCCCCGGAGGAAGACTTCCTACGGAGACTTCGAAGATAGATAAGCCCGTGAAAACTCCTTCGGGAAGGACATGCTGAAATAATTTTCCTTGGCTATTCAGCAGTATAAGTTCTATAGAGCTAGGAGTATCTGGCTCGAACTCAATATATAACTCTGAAGAAGCGGGGTTGGGAAATAGGCGAAAATTCGGGGCATCCTCAAATGAATATATACTAAGGGTTGCACAATCAACAGGATTGATTGGCTGCATAGCTGGGGCAGGTGTCGCAGCACAAAACGACAATTGGATAGCCGAAGTATCAATCACTCGGAGTCCCCCTTCGAACTGGTTGAAAGAAATGTCTCTTATTTCATCACCTGTTCCATAAGCCCAATGCATTAGGGAATCTTCCTCTATCACATGTTGAAGCAGGTGTGCATGCCCCAATTCGTGCAATATCATGGAGTAAAAATCATTCTGAGTTCCTCCAGGCGAAGTACCGATACCATGGTGCCAATTCGTAGTATCACGTATCAGTATGTCAATTTCTGCGGCAATAAAAATCGGCCTTTGGATAGAGGCAGTAGGATCAAAACAAAAAGTGTATTCGCCATATATTTTAGTTTTTGCCAATTGCCCAGACTGTAAAGAATTTGGCATTCCCGTGTCAAATAAGACTAGGTTTACAGAATCTCGCTCATAGCTGTAAAGGCTAGTGTCTCCCTGAAGAGAGAAGTTTACGTTTGTGGCGCATCGCCATGTTCTTAAAGCTGCTTCAAAGTCATTGGTCGCAAGAACATCTGTTGAGAAGTCTTCATGATAAGTGAAGGGATAGCCTCCTGAACTGTCTTGAGCAATCAAGTGAACCATCAACGCAGAGTCAGCAAAAGTCACTGCCGGATCCCGTCTAATATTGGTCAGTGCATATCTCACCCTCAACGTATCCTCGCTCTCAAATGAAAGACCAGTAACAGTATTCGTCACCCGCACAGGTCCGGTTCCGGCAGTTCCGTTACTTCCGGCAGAGGGAACGAGCACTTGAATCACACTATCTGACCACAACAAATAATCCGTACCAACTGCGTTGGTCCATGTAGCCCCTCCATCATCAGCATTTTTGAAGGAAACAGTCCCAGGCGCAGCGCCAAATCCACCTCCTACAATTGTCAAGATAGAGCTAA
>DAITMB010000184.1:0-7245 GCA_036835375.1 Bacteroidota bacterium | reverse complement strand
CGTTTTCCAAAGAAAACCTCCTGATTTACAAAGCCCTGGCCCACAAAAAGCAACAAGCGGCAACCCCCTGGGTGACCGCTTGCGCTGATGAGTCTACTCTTATTTTATTGTAACTACTTGAAGCGTCTAGTCTTCCAGTCTACTAGTCTGGAAGTCTATTAGTCTAACAGTCTAGTCTGCTCCATCCGTGAGCGCCCACTCAATGGCGAGATTACCAACTCCTTTACCGCAAGCTTGGCCTTCCAGGTTATCAAATTGATAGTGAATGCCGCTCACAACGCGTGAAAGTCCAGCTTCTTCGGCCATGGCGATGATTTCGCTTTGATCTTCCGGAAATAAGTGAGCGAGCACGCTGGCTGCGGCCATGGAGAAGGTCGCATGTCCGGACGTATAGGCAGGGAAGTTGGGAGTGCCAGTCGCCGTCCGAATGCTCCCATCGATTTGGATCGGGCGTGGAAAAAAGTACTTGTACTTCGCGTACCAACAAGCAACGCCGCCATCCATGATCGCACGGTTCATGAGCGCAAAGACCCGAGCAGCACGAAGCTCATTGTGCTTTGCTTCCCGGATGTAGGTCTCTGCAATGGCATTCCAATGCCCAGGCGGCGTAAATGTGCCAGCTCCATCTGCCCAGAAATCGGCAATTCGCCAGTATTCTCTTTTGCCAGATTTGACATAAGCGATTACCTGATCCAGATCTGCTTGAAATGCGACCGATCCCACAGTCGGAGGGGGCGGGGGAATAAAAGTGAACACGGAAGCAGAATCGAACCAGGTCCTCACTTCCCCAAACAGCGGAAGGAGTGGTTTGGTCGGTTCGGGTGTCATGCTTTTCCATGGTGTGTAGGGAACTGTGATGTTCAGCCAGGTGTCATTTGGATCGGCTGCCGTGCCCATGCGATCACTCCGACCACGTGCAAGCACCAGCGCGGCGATTTTTTCGCCGATTTCAGCACCTGCTACGAGATCGCTGCGCACGTTGGCTCCCGCCCACAGCCGCGATAGTTGGTGGCGCTGAGCCAAATCGTTAAGGTAAGCTTCCTCTAAAGGAAAAAGGGCTTTCAGCACTTGAAAAGAAGCGGCAGCCACTGCGGCGTCCTCAGAAGGAAAAGAAGGGAGGTCAGTGCTGGGTAGTAGTTCCACGAGAGAAACACTGTTTTTCGCTGGTGCTGGACGCTGGTGCTGATACTTGTAGTGCCAAGTGATCACGAGGGCGTCATACTGGGCGACACTCAGCATGGCATAGGCTCTGGCTGCCCAAGGGGGGCTCGCCACGGGCTTGGCAGGGTTGGGGCTGCTACCAGGTGCTGGGGGCACATTGTATTTCGCAACCAATTCGCGGGCGATCTGATTCCAGCGTAGCACCCCGCCGGACCCCCAATACTCTGCGTCGGCTGTTTGTGCTACAGTTCTGGCTTGCGTCAGGCGAAGCACTTCTTGCAATTCAGCTACGTATGCAGGAGAGGTCACGGCCTGTGGCGCATCAATCTGGACATCATTGGGAGCCACGTTCATCACGGTTCGCCAAGTACCACCAGTTGGATCTAAGCTGGCGGGTTGGGCCAAGTCATAGACAACGGTAGGCAGCGGATCATCTTGGCAAGCTGGAAGAAGCACCAAAGAGAGAATGACCAAAAGAAGGGAAAAATATTTACGCATAAGGAAAGACTTATTCTGGTGGAGATAGGAAGGAAAAAAAACGGCGTAATCTCATCAAGAGAGGTCAACAAGATACACTCATGGCTGAGCTGCCGCCAAACCTTTCCATGAAGGCAAGTGATAGATGATGCCGCCAGATACGCGAGTAGCGTGGCCCACATTTCGTCCATTGAGCGTAAAGCCCGTGCCCAGCACTGCGGCCCACCGGGTCAATCCAGGAAGGGGCATGGCGACATCCAGTCCGACACGGGTCACATCGATTTTGTTGGTAGGAAATGGCACACCAGGCCCAAGATCCGTTCCGCTCCAAGCATCTCGGCGGTGGAGCCATCCGCACACAAATACCTTGCTGCTAGCGTACCCCAACCGGAAGACTCCTTCGTAGGCATCCGGAACGAATACTTCATATCCACGGTCGATCATCACATTGCTCAAGCGGACATACCCACCCTGCGCCATCGCAAAAATGCCGGAGGGATGACGGTGCTGTAGCATCACCCGGCTCTCCCACTGCGTGGATTGGTGCCCAATGGCCACGGCCGCATCCGGTACATAGTTGGTCATCGGAGCGCGGACACCTCCCGAAATGAGGAGATCTAATTGTCCAAACTTGCCGAATTCACGCCGAAAAGCCAGAAGCCTTAGCGCCGCTGAAATGTCCTGCATACCAGACTGAGCTGGCCAATAACCCTCCGTGGGGGCCACTCGCACATAAGGGACGTTCAATACTACATCCAGAAAAGGGGTGATCCCTCCCGCTACAAACAAGTTGGCACTCTGTGTCCTTATGGTTCCAAGATTCGGGTTTTCCACCGCGGTGGTCCCTGCATAGTATTTGCTGTAGGACTCGTAGGAATAGGAAAGCACGACGTCGGTCTGCCCCGCGCCTTTCATGAAGCCATCCACGATCCCTTGCCCCCAAGCCGACAAGACAAACGACATGCTCCAAAAGGCGATCAACACACCTCGTAGGAGGATCGGGCGAAAATGGATTGACGGTAACACTTGTTGCATATGAAGTAGAGATAGGTATTTGGAAAAGATACAAGGAAGGAGAAAAATCAGTCGGTGATCGGGTGAAATGTGGGGAACGCTGGTTATTTTTCCTGATCAAAGAGCTTACCAACTTAGCGCATGTTTCAGATTTGGTCTGATTGTGCTTGAGGAGTCAACGCTTCCCTTGGTCAATGAACACAAACCTAGTGCGCCCATCGCCAAGGTTGGGCTAAGGAATGGTTATTGATGGTTAAATGTTGGTTAAAAATTACGCATCAAACAGTCCTTTGAAAGAAATCAGTCGCGAGGCAAAAGAAGGTTCCGTATTTTTCCAAACATGAATCGAATCCTCCCACGTGGCATGAATCGCTTGGTTCCCATTTTGCTGGTCCTTGCGCTAGCAGGATTGATCTTGATCCAATATCGATACCTCGTCATCGGTCTTCGCCTAGAAAAAACTGCTTTTGATCGCGAAATGGAAGGGGCGATCGATCAAATGAGAGAGAACTTTGGCCGCAAAAACAACCTGACTTTTTTTCTGGCAACGGTGTTGCGCTCGGATCAATCGGTGTTCAGCGTGGGAATGGACACCCTACATTCCGCAGCAGAAGGGTTTCTGGAAGATTTTTTAAGGGATCGACTCGACCGGAATGGCCTCCCGGTAGAATTTTCCTTTGCTCTGGCAGACGAAGAAAAGGATCTCATATTCGTCCAGTCAAAAGACTTCGGCAATACCACCACCCATATAGGACGCTATACCATCCGGCTCCAAGGCGCTTTGATGAGTCAGTGTGGATGCAAGCCTTTGCTCTACTTGCACATTCACCAGCTGACTCCCTATCTGCTCTCTCAGCTCAATGGTATAACGATCCCTTCTCTCCTGTTGCTGCTCGTGATCTTATTCTGCTTTGGGTGGTACATCCGCATGAATCAGCAGCAGAAAAAGCTCAACGAGATCAAAAATGAATTCATCAACAACCTCACCCACGAGCTCAAGACGCCCGTATTTTCGATTGCATTGGCCAGTAAGCTCCTCTGGGAACGATTGCCGGCAGAACACCAGCCACTGCTACAGATGATCACCCATGAAAACGATCGGTTGAAGATTCATATTGACAAAGTGCTAGACCTCGCCACCATCGAAAACGAGCGGCACGTGATAAAAAAAGAACTTTGTCATATACATGCCCTGATTCGCCAGTTGGCAGAGGTGGCGGAGCAGCGTCTTCTACAAGTGGGAGGCGTTTGGGCCCTGCACTTGCAGGCGGAGCAAGACGAGGTTTGGGCCGATGCAAGCCACCTACGCAACGCCATCGACAACCTCATTGACAATGCGATCAAATATGGTGGAAGTCCGCCGATTGTCTCGCTCACTACTACTTGGCAAGATGGGAAAATCCACATTTGCGTAGCAGATCAGGGTATTGGCATGGCAGAGAATGAGTTAAGCCGAATTTTCGATAAATTCTATCGGATTCAGCACGGGGACCTGCACCCTGTCAAAGGCTTTGGGCTGGGTCTGAGCTACGTGAGACAAGTCGCTAAAATCCATCAGGGTAGCATCCAGGTCGAAAGCACACTTCACGAAGGCAGCCGATTTACCTTGATCCTTCCTACCCGAAACCAGTCATGAAGCAACCGGTTCCCTATATTCTCCTTGTTGAAGACGACCAGAGCCTTGGCTATCTCCTTCGCGAGTACTTGATCATCAAAGGATTTGAGGTTCTTTGGCTTGCCGACGGTCGAGAAGTGCTTTCTTACGTGGCGCAGCGAATTCCAGACTTGTGCATGTTGGATGTCATGATGCCGACGGTCGATGGATTTCAGGTGGCGAGCGCGCTGCGAGAGGCATATCCAGCATTGCCATTCATTTTTCTCACGGCGAAGTCCATGAAGGTGGATGTGCTCCGTGGGTTTCATCTGGGGGCAGATGATTATATCAAAAAGCCTGTGGAAGAAGAAGAGCTCATCGCCCGGATTCAAGCTGTGCTCCGGCGGAGTCAAAAGCAGGAGGTGGTCGCGCCCACGCATATCGCGATAGGACAATATGAATTTCACCCTACAAAACAAGAGCTGGTCTGGAAGGGACAGACCCAAAAGCTCAGTCGCCGAGAAAGCGATTTGCTCCAGCTTCTCTGCGAACAATTGGGCCAGGTCGTGCCCGCGAGTCACCTGCTTATGACCCTTTGGGGGAAAGACGATTATTTTGCCCGAAAAAGCATGGACGTGTATCTCCACAAGCTCCGAAAACATTTGCTTCACGATGATACTATTCAAATCCTCAATGTGCACGGAAGGGGATTTTATCTCGAAATCAAATCCCGAGTCTAGCCAAATTGACACCAGTTTACCGCGACGTTTTCCACCACAGTTGCCAGAGTTTCCATAGCGAAATCATCGGCGCAGGAAGTGCCATTTCTCTGGCAGAGAACCCTTCCGGGTTGAAGGTTTGATGTACTCCGCCGGCGAGTTGCTTACAGCGCCAAATAGCGAGGCACCCAAAAAGGTAGAAGAGCTTGAGGTGAGCGAAAGCGCGATGTCGGGCAGCTATCCATGAAGGAAGGGCTTGCCATTCTTGGAGGATCATATGCCACTGCGCATCCAATATACCCTGCATGTCTTGGGGAGTCATGGCCTGCGTGAACAGTGTGTGGGTACCCTCTCTTCGGTCCGTGGCAATGTCAAATAAGTCATCGACCAACTGCAGCAATCCGCCGAAAGCATGGCCAAGTAGCAGGAGATCGTCGTTTTGGGAGGTCGCAATTTCAAGAAAAAGCAAGCTGGCAGCAGCCCCCTTTTCCGAGGTCAGGCGAGCGATAGTTTCAGTCTTGATATTGGGATCCCGTTGTTCCAGCGCAGCATCCTGGCTGTGGAGGACTTTTTGAAGCTGAGTGTGAAATGTCTCTTTGCGAGCTAGCAATGGAATCAGCTGGTGATAGACATCAAGCAGGAACGCCTCTTGCGCATCGGTGGGCCTCGCCAGGGGATCGTTCAAGAGGTAGATGGCGCGATGCGCTTCCCCCTGCTGGTCAAACAGATCGTCAAATAGGGGAGTGGCAACACTTGCCAACAGAAGCGCTTGCCAGGTCTCAGCAGACAAAGGCTTGCCGCTAACCTGCTCCAACAAAGGCCCCCAGGTCATGGGTCCACGCAAAGCATACTCCTTCAATCTGCCTTGCGTAGCGGAAGGCAAATCATGCCAAAGGGGCTGGCACTGAACCGCTTGCAACCACGCGGCTACCCGAAGCTGGTGCGCGCGCAGGGCATTAACCCATGTCAGAAGGGGAGGAAATTGGAGCATGGTCACTGAAATCCACAGAAGAAACCCATCTTTACAGCCTCATCCCCCAAAGGTATGGCAAAAAGCCCGCTCACCTATGTAGATCCCAAGGATCCTCCTTTGAAAAGAGGCATTATTCATGCCCTGGAAATGGTCACCGGAAAGCGCGATCTGACCCGGCGATATCGCGTGCTTCAAAATACCGACTTGAAGCAAGGTCAAGTATGGGCACGAGCGCTTGAGTTGCTTGAGATAAATACTGCATGTGATGGGTTCCCGCTAACGTCTATCCCCCGGGAAGGACCGTTGGTCTTCATCGCCAATCATCCATTTGGTGTGGTAGATGGCCTGATCATGGGTAAAATTGCTGCCGAAACGAGAACCCATTTCTCTATGCTCGTGAACGCGGTGCTGGGAGGACAGGATCCCCGCATTGAGAAAAACTTGTTGCCGATCGATTTTGGGGAAACCAAAGAAGCCGCCCGGCTCAACATTGCGACGCGGCAGCTTGCGATCACGCGATTGGTCGCTGGGGAAGCCATCGTCATTTTTCCCTCGGGTGCCGTTGCGACAGCCGATCAGGTATTTGGCAAAGCTAAAGAATTGGAGTGGAAACGCTTCACCGCCCAGTTGATTCAGCGCTCTCAGGCTACAGTTGTCCCCATTTTTTTTCACGGACAAAATAGCCCGCTGTTTCATTTGGCCAGCAAAGTCGGACCAAGCGTTCGCTTGGGATTATTGATCCACGAAGTGCGCAACAAGCGCCGCAAAACCATTCGTGTCACCATCGGTACCCCGATTTCTTATGCAGCGCTCATGGGCGGAAAACGCCAGGACATCATGGAAAAGCTCAAAGCACTCACCCTGGGCCTGAGTCAGTAGGGGCGTTTGTTGATTGGACAAAAGCCTTTTTGGAGGGAGGCTTGATGATCATACATGAGGCAGGATCACATATGGATGAGCAAAAGAATGTCAATAATCCTAGCAGTGCTCACGATATTTCGAATTTAGTACATTGAAAGCAGGTTTGCCCATCAATCAGGCATGAGACCTTCACACGCTGACTATCAACAGCTACCCTACTCGGTGATTTGCTCCGTTGTTGCCTGATTCGCTCTGCTACGACCAGTTTTTCAAACAACAGATCCTACACGCCATCCCGGCTCCACTTTTTGAAGTATTTGAAGTGCTAATATACGCTAGCTGCCTCACATTCCCCCCTCACATCCACCAAATCTCGATTTCCCGCCCCTCCACCTGCTCGGTTTCCCGGCGGATGCGCTGCTCCCAGGGTAGCTCGGTCGAGGGCA
>DAITMB010000183.1:0-7376 GCA_036835375.1 Bacteroidota bacterium | reverse complement strand
TATCCACCCAATCAAAAGTAATCCCCTACTTAACAAAAAGCAAGCGAATTTTCGCTGGATGAGTTGGCATTTTTGCAGGTCGGGGGCACTCAACGCGCTTGGGTCAATTTATTGAATCGATGAATAAAGGCAAATGCCGCCATTCCAAGGCTCAAGACAAACCCGATCCAGATCCCCTGCACCCCATGTCCCCATACGAATGCACCAAGATACCCCACCGGCAATGCGACCAGCCAGTAGCAAACAAAGGCGATCATCATGGGTCGCATCACGTCATGTAGGCCCCGCAAAATTCCCATTCCTACGGCTTGCAGGCCATCGAAAATCTGAAAAGCACCGGCCAAAATCATCAGGCTGGAGGCGAGTTCCAGCACCTCTGGATGGTCATTGTAGAAAGTCGGAAGGATGTTTCGAAAGACTACAAAGGCGAGTGCAGCAATCCCCATAAACAAACCACCGAGCCACAGTCCGGCATATCCAGCCTGCCGCACTTCATCCATGTCTTTACGGCCAAGCGCGTTGCCGACTCGAATAGTAGCACCAGCCGCCAAGCCAGTCACGACCATGTAGGTCACAGAAGAAAGGTTGAGTACAATCTGATGTGCCGAGCGAGGAGCCGCTCCCATCCAACCGATCATGATCACAGCACCAGAAAAAGCACCTACTTCGAAGAAATATTGAAATCCAGAAGGGACACCGATCTTCAGGATTTTTCGAATTGTGGGCATATGTAAGCGCCAACTGCCTTCAGGAAGCGATGGCGCTCCCCGCTTTTTACCAAAATGTACATACCAGGCCAAGAGCACCAGCATGACCACCCGGCTCAGCAGGGTAGCGACCCCGGCACCATCCAGTTCCCAGCGTGGAAAGCCTCCAATGCCGAAGATGAGCAGCCAATTGGCGAGCGTATTCACCAGCAAGCCGATGATGGTCACTACCATCGCAATGCGAGTGAGGGAAAGGCCGTCGGTGTACTGCTTGTAAGTCAAAAAGAGAATCATCGCAGGTGCCGAGAGGTAGAGGAGCCGCAAATAACTCGAACCCCACACCACGTCTTGATGGGGTTGGTCCAAGTAGGGAAGCAACCATATACTGCCTTCCATTAAAGCCATGGTAAGGACTGAGCTCCCCACTCCTACCCACAATCCTTGCCGCAAGTACCGGGCACAATGTCGGGGACGGCCCGCAGCATCAGCTTCGGCCACCAAGGGCGCGATCGCATAAGTAATCCCCATGGCGACCACTACCAGAACAAAAAAGATGCTATTGGCCAGCGAAGCCGCCGATAAATGCTCATAGCTGAGCCAGCCTACCATCATGTTGTCGATGACGCCAGTCAAGATCATGCCCAACTGGCCGATCATGACAGGGCCAGAGAGGGAGATGGTTTCTTGTAAGTGAACCCGACTCACGCCCGGAAGGGTAAAAGAGCGAGAAGGTTTAACCGATATTTTCACGTGTAGGGCGATAGATCAGGGAGCGAAGTTGGAAATTAGCATCGTGGAAAACGATAAAGTTCGCTATGAGTTTGTTTTGAGGACAGACAATGATCTATCCCCCTTCGGCTTCTCCGAAAAAAAAACCGTTGGAAATGGCAGTGAAACCCCTTATTTTTGTATCTGTTTATTGGGTTTTCTTCTGAAAGGGGGATTTCTCCCTTATTTTTTTGTCATGTTGTCAGCAGAACTTCAGGGAAGCATTGAGCGACTGATTGAGGAAAAATATCCGCAGGCCTTTGTGGTCCACATGAGTTTCGCACCTGGCAAGCACAGTGTATTGAGAATCGATGTTGACACCGACAGCGGGATTACACTGGAAGAGTGCATGAAAATCAGCAGAAGCGTGGGGTGGATGATTGAGGAAGAAGGACTCATTTCTGCTGCCTATCACCTCGAAGTTTCTTCTCCTGGCGTCGGCCAGCCACTCAAGCTCAAGCGACAGTACGCGGCCAACGTGGGCAGGCACCTCGCGGTGAGAACCCAGGAAGGTAAAGACCTAAGAGGCAAATTGCTGGAAGTCGGCGAAACGGGGATCTCCCTCGAATTGCTGCCCAAGGCTTCAGCCAAAAAAAAACCATCGCCTGATCAGGATGCAAGCGACAGTCTCCGGGCCATCGATTTCGATCAGATCCTGACAGCAAAAGTGATCATTCTCTAACCGCGCAACCTGCGCCAGTTTATTTTTCGCAATGGCTACAAGACGCGTAATAGCTGATCCCAAAATTGGACTCATCGATGCCTTTACCGAGTTTTCTCGGTTCAAAAATATCGACAGAGCGACCTTGATGGGCGTGTTGGAAGAGGTATTTCGCACCATGATCCGCAAGGAATATGGCTCGGACGAAAATTTCGACATCATCGTCAACGTGGACAAAGGAGATATTCAGGGATTTCGTGAGCGTGAAGTCGTGGAAGACTTCGAACTAGAAGATGAGACCCGCCAAATTCCCCTGAGCGAAGCCCTCGCCATTGACCCCGACTATGAGGTGGGAGACGAGATCGCTGAGGAAATCAACTTCTTCTCCTTTGGCCGGAAAATCGTTCAGACCGCTAAGCAGACGCTCACGCAGAAAATCCGCGATCTCGAGAAGGCTTCTATCGTGGAGCGGTACCAAGACATGATCGGTACTGTGATCGTGGGAGAAGTGTACCAAGTGTGGCGCAATGAAATCCTCGTGCTTCATGAGAGCAACGAGCTTTCCATGCCGCGTCAGCACCATATTCCCAAAGATCGATTCCGCAAGGGAGACACCATCCGGGCAGTGATATTGGAGGTAGCATTGAAAAATAACAACCCCAAAATCATCATCTCACGTGCCTCGCCACTATTTTTGGAAAAATTATTCGAGCAAGAAGTCCCCGAAATTTTCGACGGCTTGATCAACATCCGTGGCATCGTTCGCGAGCCAGGAGAGCGAGCCAAAGTAGCCGTTGAAAGTTATGACGACCGCATCGACCCTGTAGGTGCTTGTGTCGGAATGAAAGGAAGTAGAATTCATGGCATCGTAAGAGAACTTCGAAATGAAAATATCGATGTCATCTCCTACACCACCAACGATAATCTCTACATCACCCGCGCCCTCAGTCCAGCCAAAATCTCCTCCATCAAATTGGATGAAACGGCACGCACTGCGCAAGTCTTCCTGAAGCCCGACCAGATTTCTCTCGCCATCGGGAAGAACGGCCTAAATATCAAACTTGCAAGCAAACTTACTGATTATCAGATTGATGTATATCGAGAGCTCGATCCTAACGAAGAGGATATCGATCTCGATGAGTTCAATGACGAAATTGAGCAGTGGGTGATTGATGAGCTCAAGCGCATCGGTTGCGACACCGCCAAGGCAGTTGTTTCTTTGTCCATGGAAGAGCTCGTACGGAGATCCGACCTTGACAAAGAAACCATCCTCAATGTCCTCAATGTGATCCAAGCCGAATTCGAAGTGGATCTAAACGAGGAAGAAGGGGAAGACATAGACGAAGGAGAAACAACTCAGGAAGGAACGGAGACAAATGCCGATCCCCGCGAAGACGAAGCCTAATGCGACTGGTCATGTAGCCCAACTTGCACAAGCATATCGTTTTTACCGGGTACGGCACAAGGTACTACTTGATCAAAAAAAGAGTACCTTCGTATCTCCCTGGGGGAGTAACAGACTCTCCCAGATTCTTTTTTGTGTTGCTCAGGAAAATTATTCGACAACTAGTTAATAATCAGCTTGCTGGTTATTTTTATCCCGGTTAAACTCACTCTATGGTGGGAAGTAAGAAAAACATCCGTCTGTTCAAGGTTGCTAAAGAATTGAATGTAAGCACCACCATGCTCGTCGAGCATTTGGGGGGCTTGGGGTCGTCTGTAGAAGATTCTCCCAACACCAAGCTCAGCGATGAGCAGTATGGTATGCTACTCAAAGAATTCGCATCTGAAAAGATGCTCAAAGAACAGGCAGAACAATTGTCGGAGAAGCGCAGAGAAGACCTCAAGACTGTCTCTAGTCGTCCCGAAGAGGAACACACGCCTGCAGAGGAAGAACCAGACAAAGACATTCTATCTGCGGAACAACTTCGTGGCAAGATCAACCCGCCGATCGTCCGGCGTAAGATCGAGCCTGTAGAAGCCAAAGCTGAAGTGCCACCCCCCAGTGTGCCTGAGCCCGCCCCGAAAGAAGTTCTTCCTACGCCGGAGCCGCCCAAGCCGGAACCAGTGCAGCCTGTGGCCGAAGTGCCTAAACCAGCCCCTGCACCCGCATCTGAGGTCAAAAGCGAGCCTGTCGTCGAAACGCCTCCTCCTGCTCAGCCGGAGCCACAAGCCCCTCCTGTAGCAGAGAAGCCTGCTCCGCCAGTCAAAAAAGAAGAATTGCCTCCTGCGCCGCCAGTCGAAAGGCCCTCGGCGCTGAAAGTCGTCGGAAAAATAGATTTGGACTCCCTGAATAGGTCAGGAGCCCAAAGGAAAAAGGAAGAGCCCCGCACAGATTCACAGCGTCCTGCCCAGCAGCCACAGCGTCAGGATCGCCCGAGCAATCAGGGAAGCCATCGTCCTGATCAGCGGCAATCAGATAACCGTCCTGCCGCACAGCAGCGTCCCGCAGATCAGCGCCCAACAGAGCAGCGATTCGCCAAGCCTATTCCTGTCAACCGACCAGATCCCAACAAGCCTGTTCCCGTAGCTGATGCCTCCAAGCAAGCAGCCCCCGTCAAGCCAGCAGTTCCTAAAGAAGAGTCCACGCCGAAGCCCGAAGAGGCCAAGGAAGGAAGCTCCTTGATCACAGCGGGTTCTAGCACACCACAGCTTTCCGGACTCAAGGTGATGGGCAAGATCGATCTGTCACCAGACCGTCCCAAAAAGGATAATAGTTCCAAGCCTGCTACCTCTACGTCTTCAGACGAAGGCAAAGACGACGACGACGCAAACAAAAAGCGTCGCCGGAGAAGGAGGAAGCGTAAAGGAAATGCACCCGGTACTACCAACACGGGGACGCAGCCATCCTCCACAGAAAAAAGTGGGACCAAGCCTCCAATCAAGAGAGGTCCAGGAACAGGCCCCGTTGTCAAAAAAGAAAAACCTACTGCTCAAGAGGTCGATCAGTCTATCAAGGACACCCTGAGCCAGATGGGCAGAGGGGCTAACCGTAGTAGGCAACGACTCCGCCGTGCCAAGCGGGACGCAGACGCCGTTCGCCGTGACGGCGAAGCTGCACGCGCAGCAGAGGACGATCTGATCCTCAACGTCACAGAATTTATCACTGCGAACGAGTTCGCGAATCTTCTCAACGTCCAAGTTAATGACGTCATACGCAAGTCATTTGAACTAGGAATGATGGTCTCCATCAATCAGCGCCTCGATGCTGAGCTGATGTCGATTTTGGCAGAAGAATATGGATTTGAAATCAACTTCGTCGATGTGACAGAAGAAGATTTTGAAATCGATCAGCCAGAAGATGATCCAGCAAGCCTCGTAGTGAGGACGCCGATCGTCACGGTCATGGGACACGTGGACCATGGTAAGACTACTCTCTTGGATAACCTTCGCAAAGCCAATGTGGCAGCTGGCGAGGCAGGAGGAATCACCCAGCACATTGGTGCCTACGAAGTGAGGGTGGCAGATGATCGTCACGTTACTTTCTTGGACACACCCGGTCACGAAGCCTTTACCGCCATGCGGGCGAGGGGTGCCAAAGTCACCGACGTAGCCATCATTGTGATCGCAGCGGACGACGCAGTCATGCCACAAACCAGAGAAGCCATCAACCACGCAGAAGCTGCCGGGGTGCCGATGGTGTTTGCCATCAATAAGGTGGACAAGGCTGGGGCTGATCCAGAACGCATCAAGCGACAATTGGCAGAAATGAACTACCTCATTGAAGAGTGGGGTGGCAAATTCCAAAGCCAAGAAATATCAGCGCTCAAAGGCCAAGGTGTCGAACATCTTCTTGAAAAAGTGATTCTCGAGTCTGATCTTCTTGAGCTTAAAGCTAATCCTAAGCGCAGCGCTACTGGAACCGTGATCGAGTCACGTCTTGACAAAGGACGTGGGCACGTGGCCACGGTACTGATCCAAAACGGTACTTTGAAGGTTGGCGACGACGTCGTCGCAGGGATTCACTACGGAAAAGTACGCGCGCTGATCGACCAAAACGGACAGCGCGTCACAGAAGCGGGTCCTGCTAAGCCAGTGCAGTTGCTCGGCATCGGAGGCTCCCCGCAAGCGGGTGACAAATTCCATGTCTTTACCGAAGATGGGCGTGCCAAAGAGCTTGCCCAGCGCCGCCAAGAGCTCTTCCGCGAGCAGCAGTTCCGCCAGACCAAGCGCATTACCCTCGAAGAAATCGGTCGCCGTCGTGCCATCGGAAACTTCAAAGAACTCAACGTCATCCTTCGCGGCGACGTGGATGGATCGGTAGAGGCACTCTCTGGTGCATTGCTCAAGCTTTCCACAGAAGAAGTCCAGGTGAATATTGTGACAAAGGGAACTGGTGCCATCACAGAGGCCGATGTCAACCTCGCCATTGCATCAGATGCCGTCCTCATCGCCTTCAACGTGCGTCCAAATACCTTGGCTCGCTCGCTGGCAGAGAGAGAAGAAGTCGGGATTCGCACCTACTCGGTCATCTACGATGCCATCAATGATGTCCGGGATGCACTTGAGGGACTCCTCGCGCCTACGATCAAAGAGGAAGAAATGGGAACCGCCGAGGTGCTCCAGGTCTTCCGCATTACCAAAGTCGGTACGGTGTCCGGTGGTCTGGTCAAGAGTGGAAAAATCAAGCGAGACGATCCTGTGCGCGTGATCCGCGATGGCATTGTGGTCCATTCTTCCAAGCTTGGGTCACTCAAGCGATTCAAGGATGATGTCAAAGAGGTGTTTAGTGGCCAAGAGTTTGGCTTCACCGTCGATAATTATCCTGACCTCATGGAAGGGGACATCATTGAGTCGTACCAAGTCAACGAGATCCGCAGAAAGCTCTAGTTTCCTTGCAGATCATCAGCTAATATAGAAAGGCGGACCCCACAAGGTCCGCCTTTTCCATGGCTCCACTTCCATTTGATTTCACGGCTGAAGTAACTCATGCCGTCGCACACCCGACGGTTGATTGATATTGGTAGCAAATCGCGTAACTGGCATGACAGCACCGAAACCTAAATGGAACCAGCGCAGGGAATACGCTGGCAAGTACCGTGATCGGATGCGCTTTCTAGAAATCTCCGAGAGAACTGCCCAGGGTACAAGGTAGTCGATATTAGATCTCAGCGAGGTAAGTTGGCGCTGCGCCCAATGTCAAAAAGTACTGATGCGCCATTATTTGACCAAATGTGAGAGATATATAGTAGCACCGATTAGAAAGATGCACAACCTATATCACAGGCCCTCAGATTCTC
>DAITMB010000182.1:0-7400 GCA_036835375.1 Bacteroidota bacterium | reverse complement strand
TCACCCCTTTTTGATGGAAAACATCCTTTTTTTTGTTGTCGGGTAAATAGCTTAATGCCTCCTCATAAGCCTCTTCTGCCGCTTGATGGTTGTTCATTCGCAAATAACTGTGGCCAAGATCCATTAGCACATCCCCAAGTTTTTCTCTGTATATGGGCGAATAGGGAATGAGCCTTTGAAGGATCGCTTTTGCTTTAACAAACTCCTTGACTGCTTCGTGATACCGATAATATTTTGTTTCGTAATGGCCTGATTTGAGAATCAATGGAAGTAAAAGCTGCCAATAATTGGGATCATCTCTGGACTCTTGTTCCAGTTTTTGGATATTTTCATAAACCTCAATCATTTTCTCAGACTCCTCGTCATGAAACCCTTTTGATTTGGGTTCCAGGGGAGATAATAACTGTTGAACCTGACCAAAATAGGTTTCCCATTCCTTTTCATCTGTAAAAGATCCCTGTTTGGTTTCATGAAATACAAACCAATACACCACCCAATCCCAAAAGTCGGGGGCATCAGTTTGCATCCTTTCCCGGAAATAGGGACTCACATAAAAAATGAGAATGCCGGGCACATCCCGGAAAATCACCTCGCGCTCAAAATTGAGTTCGGGAAAAAATTGGCCGTTCTTTTCTAGGCAATACTGAAAGCCTGTAAGATGAATGATCGAATGGATGGGTGTGCCTTGACCGGAATACTTCCCAAATTGATCTACTAGCCACGTAGCCAACGACTGAGGTCCGATCTGTGACACATCCACCTGATGATGCTCAAAAGGCTGGCTACTCTCAAAGCGTATGCGATTGGCAACGTATTCCTTCAACTGAAGAGATTCGATCTCTGCGATGATTAGCGCAGGGGTTGTCCGCTTCTCGATCGCATAGAGAAGTTTAGCCATCTCATCATTGTTGTGGTCATGCGGATTAGCCATCTCGATAGTCGTCAGAATATTTCCTCATCGCTGAGCAGTGGACCTAGGAGCGGATGAACGTGCAAGCTGCCATTGGACTTGATCACAAACAATTGGGTGAGCATGTCACGGAAAGGGGGGTCTGCCAAGGTCATCTCCTTCATTTTGTATGCACGGAGGGCTTGCTTGTGCTCAGAGGTCATCCGGTCCAGCATTTTGCGTCCAAGCAGATTTTTCACCCGCTCCAGAATCGCCGGTGTAATCCTTTTTCCTCTGCTTTGCTGAAAGCAACTGTTGACGATTTTAAGCAATTCTCGGGGGGAGCCGCCCGACAAAGCTGATAACTCCGGCAGCGTATTATCCCCAAAAAAGGTGTCGGCATCCACACGCCGAGTCACGACCTCTGCCAGCTTTGCAGGCGCGCCTTCAATCGACAGGTCCACCATGGGCATGAGGTAGTCGGTGTATTCACTTTGCTGAGCGGAATATTGGATATCATAAAACGACTGAATGGGAACGGAAGCAATTAAGTTGACTTGGAGCTTGGAAATCAGGTATTGATCCTCAATGAATAACTTCTTGTAAACCTCATTGTTGGCCTTTTCACTCCCATCTAGCACGAAGAGCAAATCTTTACCCAACCCTAATCTTTGGTGGTACTCAAGAGATTCGCGCATGGCCTGGAACAAGGTATTCAACTTGGCAATAAGTTGAACCGGGTTATTTCTAACATTCTCGCGAATGGTCTTTGAGTTGAGTGAGTGAGAGGAAAAGATCGCCTTGAAGTTCGCGCCTAATTCAAGAAAGCTCGCGATTCCAAACTTTACTCCTGCGCCACCACTGGTTTCTTGTCCTTTTTTAGTGCTGTGTTCAGTTTTGATTTCAACATCCGACAACCATTCCGTGGCGAGGTCATCAAATGCCTCCGTGTTAAAGGTTAACCCACTTTTTGCGGCTTGTTCGGCCAGTTTGGTAATGAGAAGCACAAAGAAATCTTCTGGCTCGAATTCTGAGACAGGAAGCACTTTTTCCAACTCAATGAAGACAGTAAAATACCGGTCGCGGTGATGCAGATATTCACTCGCCAAGTTTAGCTCCAGCGTTTTCCCCGAGCCTCGGTGGCCTGAAAAAATGATCTTTTGATGGTGCTGATTCAAACTTGTTAAATGCTCTTCAGCTATGTTTAACTGGAAAGATAGAAATTCGAGAAAGGGGCCTTTTTCCGGTGTGCGGAAGTCGTTCAACTCCACCATCAGCGTTTGCTCCCACTTCTCTGTCTCGGTAATGTCAAAGTCCGGAGCCGTGACATCTCTGGCAATAAAAGGATCAGAAACCGGAAATTTGTATTCAAATTTAGCCATTGGATTCATCTAACGTAGCTTGTTCAAATGACGCACTTTCTCTCTTGCCTTGCAATTCTTTTCACAGCCGTCCTCATTTCCGCCCAGCAGCACCCCAAGCGCTTCAAGCTCCCGGACATTCACAGCGAGGCCTCAGGCCTTTTCATCGAGGCGCCCGACAAGCTGTGGTGGCACAACGAGAGCGGCGGTGAGCCCACCCTCTGCCTCACTGACTGCCACGGGCAACTGCTCGATAGCCTTCGCACAGAGGGGGCCGTACATCGCGATTGGGAGGATGTGACCCTAGACCCAAATGGGAACTGGTACCTCGGCGATTTTGGCAACAACCGCAACAACCGACAAGACCTCACCATCTACATCTGGAACACAGCCAGCGGAAAGTCCGAATCCATCCGTTTCGCCTACCTCAATCTAAGGGCCTGACCGTCATAGTCCAATCTAAAAGTGGATAGTATCTTGAGGGGGATCAATCTTCGTAACTCACTGATCGAAAACAAATTATCCTGCATTTTTTCATACCTTAATCAGGGAAATTCTGCATTCATAACCGTCACCACCAAAGCCAAAGTCGATGACCAGAATACATGCATTTGTAGTTTTTCTAGCCGTATTCCAAACGACGTATGGGCAAGTTAACACCGTAAATAGTATGACTGAAAAGGAACAATCGTTTCAAGCGATCTTGGACCAGGCAGTTGACGGGAAACGAGTATTCGGAGTGTCATTTGCTGTGCAGAAAGACAGTTTACAGTGGAGTGGTAGCGCTGGTGACTTATCCAAAGACCAAGCTTACTTCATTGCCAGCACCACCAAATTGTTTACCACTGCCATCATTCTGCAATTAAGAGCAGACGGCCATTTGACGCTGGATGATAAGATCACCAAGTTTTTGGACAAATCTGTAATGGCTGGGCTCCACATATACAAAGGAATTGATTATTCAGAAGAAATCACGATTCAGCATTTGCTATCCCACACGTCAGGACTGCCAGACTACTTTCAGGGAAAAGGTGCCAGCGGCAAAAGTCTGGAAGACGAAATAACCAGCGGCATGGACCAATTCTGGACGTTTGAACAAGCGATTCTACGAACTAATTTGATGAAACCTCTTTTTGCTCCAGGTACAAAAAATAAAGCCAATTATTCTGATGCAAACTTTCAGCTATTGGGCAAGATCATTGAAACCATCACCAACAAGTCATATTCCGAAAACTGCCAAGTGTCCATCATTCAACCGCTTGGCTTGACAAGCACTTACCTTTATCAAGACGCTGAGGATCAGACACCCAAGACCCTCTATTATAAGGGCAATAAGCTGACCATACCACAAGCAATGATCTCATTTAGTTCAGACGGTGGGATGGTGTCAACGTCAGCAGACATGCTCATTTTTATTCAAGCTTTCTTCTCAGGCAAGTTGTTTCCCTCAACCTACCTAGACGAATTGCAACAATGGAACAAGATATTTTTCCCCATGCGCGCCGGAATTGGCATACACTTATTCAAACTTCCTTGGATGTTCAATCCGACGGGTGCAGTTCCGTACTTTATCGGTCACTCTGGCCTTTCGGGTGCACTGGCATTCTACAGTCCATCAGAGAATATGTACGTGGTGGGCACAGTGAATCAAGTGGCACACCCTGACATTTCCTTCAAAGTCATGATTAAACTCACTCAAAAAGCCATGAAAAAATGAGAAGCAGTTGTTGGCAGTTACCCAAAAGTGGTAGAGTAGTAGTTGCATCAAGCTTTTCTTAGGGGGAATTTCTTATTCCCGCAAAATTGAAAACGAACGAATATAACTTGAGTAATGAATGGAGAAGAAATTTGAATGAACTCAACAATAAAATTTCAGGACAATGAATAAGGCATTCGGCATACTATTTATCCTGATTGGTATTTTTGCTATCGTTGGTGGTTTGTACACTTGGGGGGATGGAAGTATTTTTTCTCAAACTGAGTTGTTGAACGTGTTGATCCCCTGGGCAGACATCACCTTAACAGGTCCCATATCTATCGTGAGTGGTTATGGTATCGTGAAAAAACTGAATTGGGGTAGCGTTTTTGGCTTGGTGACAAGCGGCATTTACCTATTTGGTTCCGTGTTGGTTTTTATCACTATGGTTTGGAATAGTAACTATTCAGTTTTTCTGGCCGTGCCTTCCATCTCAGGTTTTTTAATTGGAGCTGGCTTTGTTGTGTTTACCATTAGGGGAGGCCCGTTGTCTGAGCGGCGATGAAGACAAAACCTATCCTCGTCCCCGAATTCCTGCCCCTAAGCACTGGGGAGACGCGCTTACCCTTTTGTTGAAAAATCGCTGTTGATACGAATGTCGCAGACTCTGCCCTAATCCCACCCCAAGGCCCAGTTTCTAAAGAAGATTGGCTATGTTTGAGCAGCAAGGGAGGGGCGGCCATCATACCTCCAAACCTCTGCTTCACGGTCAGATGTATTCAGCCTTTCAACGAGCCTACGACATGCAGCCCCACCAAATTCGATTTCAGGATATCACAGACCGCAGGCATTTCATCATTGGCTGCTATGCTGAGATGTTGACGAGGATTCATGAGCAGGATCTCATTCCACTCATCCATGGCGATCCAAGCGGTGACTTTGTCTCATTCGACGAGACCATTTCAGATGAAAAAGTGATTCAGGCATTGAGCATTTACTTCCAACTGATGACCCTGGTGGAAGAGAATGCCGCTACGCAGTACCGACGAAAAATGGAGACCCAAGCAGACATTACCTCGATTCGAGGCTCTTGGGCAGAAGCATTCAAAATCTGGAAAGACCAGGGCATAAGCGAAGCAGACATGCTCCAAGCCATTGCCCAAACCACCGTGATCCCCGTCTTGACGGCCCATCCCACAGAATCGAAAAGAGTGACGGTCATCGAGATTCATCGGGAATTGTACCTGCTCCTCGTGCAGCGAGAAAATGTGTCCCTCAGCAAACTCGAGCAAAACGAGATCAGAGAAAAAATCATCCACCTGCTCGAAAGATGGTGGCGAACAGGTGAAATCTACCTCGAAAAACCAGATATCCGCGACGAACGAGCCAACACCTTACATTATTTGAGAAACGTGTTCCCAACCGTGTTGGAGAAATGCGACCAACAACTCCGAGGTTCCTGGATCGAAATGGGCCTCAACCCCAACAAAATCAAGAATCCCGATCACTTCCCGAAGATCAAATTCGGAAGCTGGGTGGGCGGCGACAGAGATGGGCATCCCTTCGTGACGCCGCACATCACACAAGAGACATTGTTGCTGCACCGACAACATGCGCTTTCGCTGATTCGGGCCCAATTGGTGACCTTGGCCAGCAAACTTTCCGTTTCCGCCATCAGCAACCCCGTGCCATATTTTCTGTCGGAAGCGATTGAGAAAAAAACAGCATCCCTAGGCGAATCAGGCGAAAAAGCCATTCGAAGAAATTCCTACGAACCCTGGCGCCAATACGTGAGTTTATGTCTGTTGCAGCTCGACAATACCATTGCCGGAAACCGCGCAGATGCCCACGCGCATTACCGATCAAGCCAAGTGCTGGCCGATGACCTCAAATTCCTGCGGGTCATCCTGGTCGATAACGGCTTAAAAGGCCTGTCCGAGGAGTTGCTTTTTCCTATCGAACGGGCCGTTAGCTGCTTTGGCTTCCACCTCGCCACGCTCGACATCCGGCAAAACAGTGCCTTTCACGACAAGGCCATCTCGCAGATTCTGAAGTCAAATGGCGCTCAAGACCATGATTTTGAACACTGGGACGAGGAAAAACGGGTAGCGTTTTTGAACCAAACCCTCGAAAACCATGCCCTGATTACCGACATCACGGTTTCCTACGGAGCGGAGGCCGACAATGTCCTGGACTGTTACCGGGTCGTGCGCCACCACATCCATGACTACGGTTCTGACGGAATCGGGTCATTCATCGTCAGCATGACCAGAAGTCTCAGCGATTTGCTCGTGGTGTACCTCCTGATGCGTGAAACCCAGTTGCTCAATACCAACCTCAAGGTGGTCCCACTCTTGGAAACCATCGAAGACCTGCATCACGGCCCCACGATCCTGGACCAATTCCTGCAACACCCGATCACGAAGCAAAGGGCCTCTCGCGTGTCGCACCAGCAAGAAGTGATGCTCGGGTACAGCGACAGCAACAAAGACGGCGGCACCATCGCCAGCAAGTGGAATTTGTTCAAAGCCGAAAAGAAACTCGCTGAAATTGGCCGTCAGCACCAAACTGAGGTATATTTTTTTCACGGAACGGGAGGCACCATCAGCCGAGGCGGCGGCAAGCATCACCGCTTTTTGGAAAGTATGCCTGCCCACACTGTCAACGGTACCATCAAAATCACCGTGCAGGGGGAATCCGTGGCGCAACAGTTTGGCAATCCGCTCACTGCCACCTACAACCTCAACGCCTTGGCCTCCGGCGTTGCCCGGCAATCCATCAACAGCAACATTCACCCTGTAGAGGCAGATTATCCCCATGAAACCATGGAGTTTTTAGCCCAGCATTCCCTGGCACACTACAAAGACCTTATCGAAACCCCCGGATTCCTCGATTTTTACAGCAAGGCCACCTGCATTGATGTGCTGGAAAAAAGCAAGATAGGTTCCCGCCCCGCACGCAGAACAGGCACCCGATCGCTCAATGACCTGAGAGCCATTCCTTGGGTGTTTAGTTGGAATCTGTCCAGGATCACCCTCACTGGTTGGTACGGGCTGGGGGCGGCTTTGAAGAAATTGAAAGCGGAAAGGCCCCGGGCTTTTGCCGACCTGAAGCAGACCATTCACGACTGGACCTTCTTCAAGTTCCTGCTCATCCAAACGGAAACCAACTTGATCCTCTCGCATGTCGAGACGATGAAGCGCTACGCCGAGCTTGATGAGGACCCCGCAGAGCGAGCCCTCTTCCTGAACAAAATCCTGACCGATCATGAAAACGGATTCACCATGATCGGCGAGCTCTTCGACGAACCTGTCGCAACCCGCAGAGAAGGCCAATACGACAACCTCACCTGGAGAAACGGCAAGCTAAAGATTCTCCATCATCTTCACATCCAGTACCTCCAACGCTGGAGATCCCTCCCCGACGAAAACAACCCCGAAAAGGAGCAACTCCT
>DAITMB010000181.1:0-7406 GCA_036835375.1 Bacteroidota bacterium | reverse complement strand
TACGCCGATTTTTTCGCCTCGAATAACGGCGCTATTTGCATTGCAGTTGGAAACTCCACTTGTAAATGTGTGTGAATTTTTCTCCTTTTAAAAGCTGATACCCAAAGGCAAAAATCCTGCAGGTGCTTGATTTCCAGATTGCGCTGCCCATCCGCTATCAGCTCGAATCGAAGTCAACTGATCCAGTGCCCCAGCCATTCCCAATAAGCCACATCCCCAACAGATGAATGATCAGACTTCTCGAAAAATCCAACTGCTGATTTGGGTGGCTACCACTTTTTGATTATCTCTATCTCCGATTACCGATTGGTCTATCTCTACCAGCGACTATCTCCACATGAAAAGATCTGAAGCCCTCAAATCCATCGCCCTGGCAGCGACCCTTCCGCTCACGGGACTCAGCCTGCAAGGCGCAGCGCCCGAAACACCCGCCGACATGACCCGTCACACTCCCCGCGTTCGTACGTTCCGACATTCCGTCTGCCGCTGGTGCTACAGCCATCTCTCGCTGGAGCAACTCTGCGACGAAGCCAAAGCCATTGGGATCGAATCCGTAGAATTGCTTAATCCTGACGAATGGCAGGTGCCCCTCGACCGCGGCATGACCTGCGCCCTGTCCTTTGGCAGCCCGCTAGGGATCGCTAACGGTTTCAATGACCCGAAGTATCATGCGCAATTGCTCAAGGATTATCAAGACCTCATCCCGAGAGCTGCCGATCTGGGCCTCCAGCAAATGATCGTTTTTTCCGGCAACCGAAATGGCATCTCCGAGGAGCAAGGTTTGGAAAACTGTGCCGTAGGCTTGGACCCCGTCGCCAAAATCGCCGAAAAGCATGGCATCATGCTGACGATGGAGCTGCTCAACAGCAAGGTCAATCACCCCGACTACCAATGTGACCACACACCCTGGGGCGTCGAGCTATGCGAAAAGCTGGGATCTGACAGCTTCAAGCTTCTCTATGACATCTATCACATGCAGATCATGGAAGGAGACGTCATCGCTACCATCCAAAAATATCATACCTACATCAGCCATTACCACACGGGTGGCGTGCCAGGCCGACACGAGATCGACGATACCCAGGAACTTTATTACCCCGCCATCATGCGCGCCATTTCGGCGACTGGCTTCACAGGGTTTGTCGCACAAGAGTTCATTCCCGCTGGAGATTCGCCAATGGCTTCGCTGAAAAAAGCTGTCGAGATCTGTTCTGTGTGAACCTTGAAAGACGCACTGGCCTGTGTCGAGGCGCAAGGTTTGTCAACTAGCCGACCTTATGGGGATTAGGGCCAGCGGAGCCGAGCCGGAGAGAGAAGCTTGTCGTTGAAGGAATCATTGTTCACTCCATCAATGATTTCCTGTATGAAAACAATCTCCTTCCTCTGTCTGCTCACGCTAGCCTCCTTGTCGGCCTGCGTTGGCGTGGACGTTGCTGAAGATGAGGTCCTTAGTGTAGTAGCGACCTCTTCCAAAAATGCCTTGTTTCAGGGCGACACCATGCAACTCGATGCCAAATTGGTCAATCCTTTTGGTGATCGATTTGATGGACCGATATCTTGGTCCAGTAGCGACCCAGCTATCGCGGATGTGTCAGTAGCGGGGGTTTTGACTGCCTATGCCGTGGGACAAGTGGAGGTGCGGGCGCAGTATGAAGAATTATTGTCAAATTCCTTGTTTGTTGCTGTGGTGGATGATCCCACTGGTGTGGCAGAAGTCCGCATTGCTGGTAGCGGATCCATCTTGCCACTGGGTGGCATGATCACTTTGACAGCAGAAGCGCTCAATGCGTTGGGCGAAGTCATTCCTGGACAAACCTTCAAATGGCGAAGTCTGGATCCTCAAATTGCTGAGGTGGCTGAGGAGGGTATGGTCAAGGGCTTGATGCCAGGAGTTACCCAGATTTTTGCCGAAGTAGCAGGCATTTCCTCCCCCGGCTATGGACTTGAGGTGGCTGTTCCTTCCCGCAGCGGGACATTTTCCGGCCTGAACGGATATCAGGTACGCGGCACTGCATTCATGGAGAACTCCGACAATGGCCCAATGCTGCGCTTGGGACCCGATTTTCAGACTTCGAATGGTCCTGGCCTCTATGTGTATCTCAGCAACAGCGCCACCAGTGTAGCTGGAGGCGTGGAGGTAGCACGCTTACGAAAAACCTCGGGCGAAGACAGCTACACACTGCCTGTAGGCGTGGGACTCACGACCTACTCGAATGTCATCATTCTATGTAAGCCATTCAGCATTCCTTTCGGATCCGCCACCATTAACTGACCTTAGCGATGAAACGAATCATCTTAATACTCCTTGTCCTCGGTTTTTTCGCGACGGATGCATGGGCAGGCGGCCCTTGGCCAGCTGGCAAAGGCAAAGGATTTTTTAAACTCGGTCAGCGCGGGATCGTCAGTGATCGATTCTACAACCCTGAGGGCCAGATCATTCCGATCACAACCACAGGGGTACACGTCACGAGCTTCTATGGCGAATATGGCTTGAGCGACCGCTGGACTGTCAAAGCGTATGTACCAATCCTGTTTCGGTCCACACTCAACGAAGTTCGCTTCGAGCAAAGTGGCCGCATCCAGCCTGGCGACTCGTTTACGGGGCTGAGCGATGCTGATGTTGGCATTTCCTATGCCCTGAACCAAGGCAAAGCCCTGGCCCTCGGCGTCACGCTACGCCTCGGTCTGCCCATTGGCGAGACTTCAGGTGGAGAGACTGGCCTGCTTCAGTCTGGCGACGGAGAATTTAATCAGTTGCTCCAACTCGACTGGGGCTATTCCTTTTGGCCGAAAAAATACTTTATCAATGGCAGCATTGGCATCAACAACCGCACCCGAGGTTTTTCCGACGAATTTCACCTTGGTCTTGATGTGGGGACACAGATCGGCGACAAAGTCACGGCCATTCTCAAGACTTACACCGTTCGCTCCTTTTTCAACGGTGACGCTCCACAATCCAATACCGGCATTTTCTCCAACAACATCCAATTCGTGAGTTTCGGCCCTGAGGTCAGCTATCAGGTCAATGAGCACCTGGGGCTGAGTGCAGGGGCCTTTTTTGCCACTGCTGCCACCAATGTGCTGGCTTCGCCCAGCATCGAAGCGGGCCTTTTCTGGAAACTTTGAGAAGGTTTTGTTCCGTCATTTCTCGCTCACATTTTCGCTCCGGCATCGTCGAACGTCGCTCGATCGTCCGGAGCGATGTTCGTTACAAGTGGCTGGGTTTGATGGGGTCAATTCCCTCATGCGCAAGTTCAGGGGACTTGAAACCATCGGCATTTTTTCCGTACTTAGTTTGTCAAGTCTGTGTCTCGCTGGAATTTCCTTGCGGAAGCCATCCGGGACAAATGACTGATCCAAAAACCTTCAGTACCAACTGCACCACCCGTTAACATTCATTCTCATGGCTCATCCTCTTTCCTCCCAACCCTACACATGGGACGAGTACATCGCCCTGGACGCCCAGCAGGGAGATCGCTACGAATATCACGATGGCGTTATTGTGGCCATGTCGGGCGCTACCAATCAGCACAATGAGTTGGTGACCAACCTGGTCCTCAGTCTCAAGCCTGCATCGAGAATGAAGGGCTGCACGATTTTTACCGAAAACGTCAAGCTCTTTCGCCACCGCAGCGATCGCTACCTCTATCCTGACCTGATGTTGACCTGCCACCCGCTGGATTTGCAAAGCAAACATGGGGTCCGCAGCCCCTCTTTGATCATAGAGGTCCTCTCCAAGACCAATACCCACAAAGAGTTGGCCTTCAAGCAGCGCGAATACTTCAAGTTGCCATCGCTGCGGCACTACTTGCTCGTGGAGCAGAGCGAGTGCAGCGTACAGCACTTTCATAGATATGATTCAGCAGCTTCGGGGGATGAATTGTGGAAGGTGCGATTCTACGAAGACCTGGAAGACTACATTGACCTTCCAGAATGGGACCTTCGCTTATCTCTCCAGGAGATATATGCGGGCATCACTTTTGGTCCTGAACTCAGCGAAGCCGAAGAAGCCGCAGCCAAGTATGGCGTGGAAGGAAAGGAGGAATAGCGGTACCTTTTGGCAACTAAATAGATAGCATTTTTTGCCAATAATTTTCTATTTCTTGATAGAAAAATCCAGATTATCAGACTGAAGGATCATGAAAAAAAATCATTTGATACGTGAATATTGGATCACTATCTTTCCATTGTCAATAAAGAATATTTACTGACTTCCAATGGGTGCTAGCAACGTGAGTCTAGCGTCATTAGTCCTCTATTTCTAGCAGTTCCTGTACATGTGTTTTTAAAGGCGGAAGTTCTTGCTGTGCTGTGTACCAGATAGCTTTATGTGTAAATTGATCATATTGATGAATGATGCTGTTTCGCCGGTTTACCAACTGGTCAGTTAAAGGCAGAAAAACTCCCATTTGCCGAAGGCGATATGCAGCTTCCCCAATCACGATCAGTCGCTTTTCAACGCCATCTTGTGCGGAGATACTATGCTTATATTCCTCAAGAGAAGAAATTTCTTTGAGGTGAATATTGAATATAATGTCAATGGATTGGGCGATGTCAAACAGGTATTTTTTCGCGTTCTGCGTCATAAATCAGTAGCTTGGATACATCGACTGCGGCTTTGAAATACGGGTTTTGGAGATCAGGGTAATGCACAAAATCGACTTTTCTGCCCCACAAAGCTTCCAGACCATCCCACATACCCCAAAAATGAGTTAGATAATGCATTTCAGGTATGTTGTCGTCATCAAATTCATACAATACATCGATGTCCGAATCCGCCCGAAAATCGCCACGAACTGCCGACCCAAACAGCCAAAGGCGTTTGATTTTGTGCTCCTCACACAGTTGGCCGAGCTTGTCCAGCCGATCCAGTATCAGCGGCGGCAATGACGATAGATTCTGCTTCATGAATTCAAGATACGCATTTACGCCGAATAGAGCGCTTACATTCTGATCACTATTACCTTCCTCGTCATGGCATGCTTCTTCGTCGGGCAAAACAGGTAACTCCAGCCACATCAATACACAGACACAGTTCCACTTCGAAATTGATCTTGGTTACGCCGATAAAAATGCCATTCTCAATATACAGGACAAAAAAATTTGATTTGTTCTCATTGCAAAGGCAGCTTTGCAGGATGACCACTTTGAAAGGTGGCAGTTGCTACGCGCCTGCGATATGTAGGGATTGGCCCAAGGCTACCGAGGTGCGAATCGCTATGCGCTTCGATTTTTGACCTAATGTGGAACAATCCGCACCAGTACATCCCGCAGGCGCATCGCGACTGACACCTCGGTAGAACCCATCCGATTCCGATCCTATGCGCTTCGATTTTTGACCTAATGTGGAACAATCCGCACCAGCACATCCCGCAGGCGCGTAGTGACTGTCACCTCGGTAGAGCCCATCCGATTCCCATCCTCATATCAGGCGCATCGCGACTGACACCTTGGAAGAACCAGATCCATACAAACACTCTCCTCAGGGGCAATATCTTCTACATCAACCATTCACATTAACTTACTTTCATTTTTTGTCCTGTAGATATATGCTATTCACAAATTTCGCCCCCCCTACTCCAGCACCAGCCGGGAAAATCCCACGTTGGTTGCGGTTGTGACCCGAATGAAATACATCCCGGTGGGAAGGCTCGGTAGCGTCCATAGGCCTGTTCCCGACACAATATTCATTTCATCCAGCACCCGGCCTTGAACATCCATCAGGGTCGCCTGGGCATGGCCAATGGGCATTTCCGGTTCCCATTCGTACGTGATGTTTCCTTTCGATGGATTGGGGTAAAAAGAAAATCCCAAGGCTTCCAGGCTTGCCCGCTCCAAGCTGAGGGTTTGGTAGGTGGCCTGAATGGCCGCGAGGGCATCGAGTTTGCCATGTCCCCAGGTGGAGTTGGGGGTAGCCCCCGTAAACGCATCTGTGCGGGCCGTCTGATGCAGAATGCTGCGAATCTGCGCAGTGGTAAGGGTAGGATTGACCTGAAGCATGAGGGCTACGAAGCCCAACAGCGTAGGTGCCGCACCGCTCACCGCATTTTGCAGACCATACAGGCCATTGCTCCCCTGCATCATGTTGAAGCGAAACTGGGCATAATAGGTATCGGGGCTGTAAGCGCCGACGCTCAGCTCTCCCGGCACCGCAATGTCCACGCCGATGCGACCATCCAAGGTCGGGCCTTCACTGCTGCCAATCCAGATGTCGCCGCGTGCGCCCTGTCCGCCTCGTGAACGGGGAATGTTGTCGAGGTCGATGTAGGTCGTGTCATACACATAGTCCGTGGGCACAAGGATGTTGAAGGCCGAGGCAAAATCGTTGATGCTGGCTTTAGGATAGAGGTGATTGAGAAAGCGGTTTTCATTGTAAAACAAAGAGGGATTCAGGCTGGCAAAATAGGTTCCAGTGACGATGGTATTGCCTGTGAGCTGCACGAGGTAGGTGCCCGTATCTGCCGAAATATCAATCATGATCTGCCGCTGCCCATTGTCAGAACCCACAAAATCCACCTCCGAGCCTCGGTGGTAATAAGCGATACCGCCGATGTTATGGGTAGAAGTGGTGGTATTGGTCGCAGGGGTGGGCAGGGCGCCCGTCGAATTGCCATTGGGGCGGGTGATCGACACGCCCAATCGGTCGTCGCCACTGTACCAAACCTCCAGACGAAGATTACCTACAGCTGCTTTCTTGATCATCAATTCGGATACTCCCCCTTGCGCCAGCGTATCGGCAGCGCGGTTGTCATTGCCGCCGTCATCCCCGGAACCACAAATAAACACGCGCCTCGGTTCATCGCCAAATGCTTCCATCGCCCGGCAGATTGCGCTGCTGCCATCGGTAGGACCACCGATCGAGCCGAGGTTCATCAGCACCGCCACGGGAAGGCCCAGTTCGATGCTTTTGTCCTTCACAAACTGAATCGCAGGGGGAATAAAGGCGGGATTGTACACGCCAGCCTGCCCGGCGATGGATCCCGTCGCCGGAAAAGGATCGTGGTTTACCTTCACAGAAATGATGGTGGCACCCGGTGCTGCCCCGCGATACGGCGCACCCGGCATGGCGCTGCCATCTCCTGCCGCAATGCCCGTGCAAGCCGTGCCGTGTCCATAGCGGTCGGTCGATCCGAGAGGCGTACCGGCGGCCAGCGCTGCGTCAATTTGTGCACGGGTATAAATGGTGCCGATGCCGTAGGGATTGACCGGCGCATTCGCACCTGCCGGATTGAGCATGTCGTAGATATAAGCGATGCGGGTCTTGCCGTCTTCGTCGATAAAATCGGGGTGCGTATAGTCGATGCCCCGCTCAATCATGGCCACAATCACCCCTTCGCCGTCGAGCCCTCTCGTTGATAGACATTTTCCAAGTGAGTTTCTGCCCGAAGGGCGTCGCATTGAGTTGG
>DAITMB010000180.1:0-7741 GCA_036835375.1 Bacteroidota bacterium | reverse complement strand
GATAGAAAACTGGTAATCGCCCCAGCCGCCCACGCCTTGCACAACCGCATAGCCCGAGGATTCGCCAAAACAGGCAGCATCCACCAATTCGGCTTGAATGCCAAGGGCGAGAGGTTGAAGCACAGTTGCCATGAAGGGTGTGACGCAGCCGCTGTCATCGCGCACTTCTATGGAGTAAGATCCTGCCCCAAGGCCAGTAAAGGAAGTTTGCGTGCTGAATGCACCTCCCTGAAATGAAAACGCATAAGCTGGAGCACCTCCGCTAGCAGAAAGTGTGACGACTCCGCTAAGGTCTCCGAAGCAATCAACTTGATTGACTTGAGCGCTGCCGGTGAGGGGAGAAGGTTCAGAAATCGTAACGGTGATTTGTCGCAAGCAGCCGTTGTTGTCGCGGGTGATGACGTTGTAGTTGCCTGCGGTGAGGTTGGCAAAAGTAGGAGCGGCTTGATAGGGTCCTGCATTGATGCGATATTCGTAAGGAGCCACGCCTTGAGACGCTGCGACCGTAACAGATCCCGTAGCTGCTCCAAAGCAATCCACTCCTTGGACCACGCTCGGCGTGAGTACGACCGGAGGCGGTTGAGTGAGTGTGACGCTGGTACTGGCTTCGCAGCCATTTTGATCGACCGCTGTGATCGTGTAACTGCCCACCGATAAGCCTCCAAAAGTGGGATTCGCTTGAAGACCTCCATTGCCTAATCGATACAACTTGGCTCCCGTCCCACCTGTGGCAGCCACTGTGATGCTCCCTCCATTGTTATTAAAGCAAATCAGGTTTTGGGCAGCGGTGACTTGAAGGGTGAGCACGGGCGGGGCCGTGATTTGAAAAGGAACAGTATCCCTGCACCCGCTGGCATTTTGCACAATTGATAAGTACACACCTGCTGGCAGGTTAGAAACTGTCGAAACGGGGGAAGCACTGGTTTGGGATTGAATAACGGTTCCCGTGTTGAGAGAACGCCAAGTGTATTGGAAGGGGCCGAGTCCCGCTGCGGTAAGCGTAGCGGATCCGTTGTTGGCTCCATGGCAAGTAGCATTTTGGGAGCTGAGGGTAGGCGGGGTGGCAGGGAGGATTTGCACAGCATCGGAGAAAGTCCTGCAAAAATTTGTCATAGTTACCTGATAGTTTCCGGGCTGCGTTGCCGTCGTGAAGCGCGTGGTGTCTCCATTGGACCAGAGGTAAGAAGTAAATGGCAAATAGCTGGCGGAAAGATTGGTTACCTGCCCCGGCTGGCAGAGGAAGATCTGATCGGGGAGGACATCCAGCACCGTGTCGGTCTGCACAAACACTGTGACCGTATCGAAGCGCGTCTGCCCACAAGCATCCTGAACGATGACTGTGTATGTGGTAGTCGTGTCAGGGCTAGCTACAGGGTTCATGGCCGTGGGGTCGCTCAGCCAGGTGGCGGGTGACCACTGGAAGGTGGATCCCGAGCCGACGGACATGGTCACCGATTGGCCTTGACAGATGGCCGTGTCGCGCTGGGATTCGGTAAAGGAGATATAGTCCAGGCAGAATTGCTGCTCATTCCAGGAGCCGCCTGTGGACCCTGTGAACCCCCAGAATACCAAAGGATCATTGTTGAAATAATTGGTAGTGAGGTCATTGACGTAGGAGATCACCAAATTACAATCAATGTATGCTTGTAGTCTCATCGAATCTGCATTCCATCGCACACGAAACTTGTGCCAGTTGCAGTCCTCAATATTGCCAAAGCCTGGCAGGGCACTTACTGGCCCAACGGCTGTTCCACCCGCAATGCCGTGCGACACATTGCCATCAATTTGGACGGCAACATGGTCATACCAAGGGTCATTTAGCTCTCCATTTTGCCAGGTATCAATCTCTATTGCGACCGAAGGATCTACCCCCTCGTAACCCAGTCCACCTCCCACAGAGCCGATGCTTGTGCTGATGGGCTGCAGGACAAAGGCAATGCCGTCAGCACCTGTATTATCTTTGCAGCCAAGAAAAATATCGAAGTAAAGGTCGAAATCCTCTTCGAGGTTGATTTTGTCGAGATACCAGACAGATCCCGATTGCCACCCTTGATCTGCTGTTAGTCGGTAACAGTTTCCTTGGTTCAGTGCATCGCCATTGGTGATGTAAGTCTGTGAAATGACTTCGCAATGTCCCAGTCCCAGGAATAAAGAAAAAAATAGTAGAGAGATTCTCATTTGCTAGTAGCCAAAGTCCTTGTCATTCATCGTGCATAAATGTGCATTAATGCGCTCAACCCTCCCAAATTATCATTTTTTCACCGGACTTCCATTGAAGCCCCATGCTGCTATCATGGATTTTTTGAATAAGAACGATATCGCCTTAAGTGAGAAGAGGGACATTCCTCCGAACGCTGCGTATCAAGTGGGTGTTTACACTGGCATCTAGGCTGCATACTACGCTTCTACATCGCAAATTTCTTTCCCGATTCCTGTCATTTTCCGTCTTATTTGCTTTGTATGAGCCTTCATAATTCCCTTCGTAATCTATTTTTGGTAGCGTGTCTGTTGTTGTTGGTTTCTTCTTTGAAATCACAACCCATCCCTTTTGCCCAAATAGGTGATGATGTTGATGCAACGTATTCACTGGCATTTTCAGCGGAAAGTCAGGCCCTGTTTGGCCCTGAGGCTCCCATTGAGTTGGAGCTTGTGCTCGACATGAAGAGCATCTTTCGCAAGAAGTCCGACGAATCCTACGAGGAAGGTTTTCTGACGATTCACACTGCCCAAGGCGCTATTGAGCGCCCCATCGGAGTCAAGGCCAGAGGAGAATTTCGGCGAAGCTACTGCAACATTCCCCCTTTGAGCCTCAAGCTCAAGAAAGCGAATTTTGGGCTTGCTGCCTGGGATGACCTCTCCAAAATCAAATTGGTGACCGGCTGCCGACAGCAAGATGTGTTCGAGCAGTTGCTCATGAAAGAGTATTTGGCGTATAAATTATACCAAACCATTAATCCAGCCAGCTTTCAGGTTCGCCTTGTCCACATCATTTACAAGGATGTGAACCAACGCTATCCGGATGTGGCTCAAATGGGCTTTTTGCTGGAAGACATTGATGAACTAGCGAAGCGAAATGACTCTTTTGAAATGGAGCCGAAGCAAATGCTCCAGTCGTGGGCACACCGTCAGGGGACTCTTCAGCTCGCTTTGTTCCAATATGCCATCGGAAATTCGGATTGGCATGTCGGTAATTTGCATAATCTCAAGGTGATTCGTTCCAACGACCCGATGGTCACCAGACCTGTGCTAGTTCCCTACGATTTTGATTTCGCAGGATTGGTCGATGCCCCTTACGCTGAGCCTAATCCTGATCTTCAAATTCCGAGCGTAAAGACACGCGTGTATCAGGGCATTTGTTTCACAGAATCAGAATTTCAAGCGGCACTCCAAGTCTTTCGGGATGTCCAGGACGAATGGTTTTTGCTAGTAGATACCTGCCCGCATCTGAGTGAGCGAAGCCGTCATGCGTGCAAAGACTACTTAGAGGAATTTTTTCGTCTCCTCGACTCGCCTCATCGGATAGAAGTCGCGTTTCGCTCCGATTGTCAATAATTTGTGGTGGGAGACCTTCATCACAAGCGCTAGAAGCCTAAGCATATGGAATTAGTCCTGAAACATGGCAGCCTGCTTTGTCATGGCAGCTTGAAAGGCTTGGTTCAAGTCGTCAGATAGGAGCATGGCCGCATTCCAGGTAGCGATATAGCGAAGCCCTTCCTCGACAGAATGGTCGCGGCTGTAGAGTAGCATTTCTTTGGTCCCGCGAATAGACAAGGGAGATTTAGACGCAATGCTGGCTGCTACTGCTGCGACCTCTTGGTACAGTTCTTCTTGGGAAGGGTAGGATCGGTTGACCAAGCCGATGGATGCAGCTTCCTGGCCCATTACTTTCCGCCCGGTGTAACAAATTTCGTTGGCCAGCCCGGCTGAAATGATCTTGGGAAGACGCTGGAGTGTGCCCAGATCGGCGACCATGCCCATGTCAATTTCCTTGACTTGCAGGAAAGCATCGTCTGTGGCGAAGCGCATGTCACAAGCGGTGACCAGATCCACACCAGCGCCGATGCAACCACCGTGAATGGCTGCAATGACGGGTTTCGCACAGCGTTCCACGGAAGTAATCGCGTTTTGCAAATCGAGAACCATCTTTCGAAGGGCTTCTCTGCGACGACCTTCGCAGGCTCCTTGTTGTGGCGCGCCTCCCACTTTCATGAGGTATCCCAAGTCAATGCCCGCGCAAAAGTGCTTTCCCTGGCCTGCCAACACCACGACACGACAAGCAGCATCTTGGTCTAGCTGGTACATACACGCCGGGAGTTCTTGCCAAAATTGTTCATCAAGGGCATTGGCCTTTTCCGCGCGGGCCACTTCGACCCATGCTACGCCTTTTTCAAGGGTAATGTGTAAGGTAGAGTATGTCATGATGAAGGAAATTGGGAAGCGTGTAGTGTTTAGTAGGGGAGTCTGTCGGAAAACTTATCGAAGGACCATGCTGTCCACCTCTTCCAGGGTATCGGGATTGAGGACGCGGACCACAATACGCTCGCCATCCACATCGAAAAATACTACAGCGTTTTGTGTAGTAAATCCCTGCACGCGCTCGCTCCAGGGAGTTTGTTCTTGGGCGTAATACGGAGCCCCTGCAGCGCCATTATTGATCTGCCAGATGGTGCGGCGCATATCCAGTTTAGGGAGAATCCAGGACTCAGGGTAGATGTTCATACCGGGACCAATTTCTGTTCTGGCATAGTTATGCTCATCGCCGGTGAGAATTGCCCGCACCTTGCTGCTCTGGTTGATCAGCAGATCCAAGTAAGTATCTCTTCGCTCAATGATGCCAAACTTTGCGGGCTTTCCTGCAATCCAGGGCCGAACATCGTTGTTGCCGCCGTACCACATATCATCGCGAACGTGACCTCCATTGGGAAAAGCTGGTGTATGCTGGGTGACAAAGATGTGATCCAAAGTTGGATCTGATTCCATGGCGGAAAGGGTCTGCTCCAGCCACTGAATTTGGGCATCCATGAGGTACGCATGAGGATTTCCTCCGATGAGCGGTATCGCTGGGGTCGTGGGGGTGTACCAGTAATTGGAATTCAAGACGACGACTGCCACATTCCCATGTCGGTACCAAAAAACATTTTCTTGGTAGGAGGGAAAATTTTGTTTGTCAGGATCGGGATCGTATGCCTGTCCATCCTCGCTCATCGGGCCGTTGGTGGGCATGGTGAAATTTTGGCTGAAGATGTATTCTCCAGACTCCGTCTCATAAGGGTATCGGTTCACGTCGATTTTTCGCCCTTTTTCATCCACAAAGCTCCGCATGAATGCCTCGTGGTTACCCATGGTGAGATACACGGGTATGTAGTGCCCAAAGGGTTCTACTGCTCGTTTCCAATTGGCATATTCAAGGTTCATTTCGTCGGCATCGTTGAGATACCCATTGATCATGTCCCCCGTAAACTGGAAGAAAGCGGCATTTTGCTGCATCGCCAGTGCCATGACCTTTTTCATGATGTAAAAATTCGCTCCGTATAGATTCCGCTCGCCTCCGCCTTGACCCTTTCGGGAGTCGCTTGCATAGGCAAAGGTGAAGGCTTGGCGTGTGCCGGGCTGAGGAGCAGTGCGCAGGGAAAAGGTTGCATTCCATTCCCCGACTTGGAGGAGGTAGGCATGCTCAGAGTTGGGTGCGAGGTGCTTGACGGTGATCTCGTGATGTGTCTCTGCACGGGAATCGCTGAAGGTCTGGCCGCCAATGAGCACACTGGCTTGCACGGGGAGTTGAGTCACAAAGGCAATCACGGCAGAGTCAGGACCCACTTTACACACGAACGGGCCTTCTATCACTGTGGGAACGACTTGAAAAGGACCTTTGCCTGTGAAGGTGATTTTTCCGTCGTACAGCAAAGTACCCGCTTCGTTTACCACGCGGTAGCCAAAGGTCCCAATCCCTTTTTCCTCCCATTTCACCATGTCGTACCGACCGTCCAATTCATCAGTGATGATAATCTCGGTCTTTCCTTCCACAATTTTGGCGGGAGCCTTGAAATACACTGGCATTGGGTGGCGCGAGTCGCCATAAGGAATGAATCCGTAATACATGGTCCCTGAGAGCGTAGGCTGTCCGAAATCTACTGTGAGGCCCGTTTCGGTTCCGGTGAATGTGCCTTTCATGTGCGAGAGGCCGAGGCGGTTGGTGGGGGTGAACTCTTCGAAGCGTGTGCCATCCGCCTCAATGTATGCTTTGCCTTCACTGACCTCAATGTTCTGGTGAACAATCGGTACAATGGATTGCTGCGCACATGCTTGAACGGTCAAAATAAGAGGCATCCATGCCAATAGGGCGTATTTTTTAAGGGAAATGGAACGAAAGAGTGGGCGATTCATATTGTCAAAAGATTTGAAAATTGCTTAGGCGTCGAATTACGGAAAAGCCCTTGGAATTGACAACCTTGACGAAGTCATCTCAATTGATTCTTGTAGAATGCGCGAAATCGGTATCTTGTTCTATGTGCAAAATTGTCCTCCCATTTTTTCTTTCTGTCCTACTGTGCCTCGGACTTTCGGGCTGTTCGCCTAATCAAGGCCTTTTGCTGGAGCAACTGATCAGGCAATCCGGCGGCTTGATTCAATCTGTTGCGGAGAGAGCAGAAGAATATCATCTTCAAATTCGATATACCCAGATTGATCGGGACTCGCTTGGGAGGCCCAGCTTTCGCACTTTTTCTCTTCGCGAACATTCACTGCGTGAAGATTCATCGGCTTACTTCTATCCCGCCAGCACCGTCAAGCTCCCAGTCGTGGCTTTGGCCTTGGAGTTATGCCGCGAATTGGGGCTGGATCCTACTTGGCCCATGCTCACAGACAGCGCTGGAACGACTCAATCGCCTGCATGGCGCGACAGTAGCGCAGAAAATGGCTATCCATCTGTGGCACACTACGCCAAAAAGATTCTGCTCGTCAGCGACAACGACGCGTTCAACCGACTCTATGAGTTCGTAGGTCCAGCCCGCATCCATCTGCGCATGACCGAACTGGGATTCCCAGATACCCGCATTGTGCATCGCTTGTCGCTGTCATTGTCTCGCCGCGCAAATCAGCACCTCAATCCCCTCTATTTTTTGTCGGCAGATGGCAAAGACACATTGTTGAGGCTCCCGGCACGCTGGGACAGCCTGCCGCCTTCGCTCACACCTGATGTGTTGATCGGTAAAGGAGAGATGGTAGGAGGGAAATTGGTGAATGGACCCAAAGATTTTTCTGATAAAAACTACTTTCCCCTCCGCGACCAGCAAGAATTTTTGAAGCAAATCTTTTTTCTGGACCATAATGAGCAACATGCGCTGCGCCTCAATACCGCCGACAGGGCTTTGATGATCCAATACCTCGGGATGACCCCTCGGGAATCTTCTTTCCCTCGCTACGACAACGCGATCTACCCTGATGGATATGTCAAATTTTTCTTGTTTGGTGACAGTCATGCGCCCATCCCGCCGGACATACGCGTGTACAACAAAGTGGGGATCGCCTACGGATGGGTCACGGACAATGCCTACATCGTGGACCAAACCCATGGCATCGAATTTTTGCTGTCAGCTACTATGTGGACCAATGAAAATCAAGTTTTCAATGACGATCGCTACGAATACGACGAAGTCGCTTTGCCTTTTATGGCTGAGTTGGGCAGCGCAATCCTTGCCCACGAGCGTGAGCGAGCGAAAGGAAGAATTCTTCACTGAGAATT
>DAITMB010000179.1:0-7784 GCA_036835375.1 Bacteroidota bacterium | reverse complement strand
AAACGAAAACCTCATTTGATACGAAAATCGAATGAACACGACTAGTTGAGAGTTGGGAGTTGAGAAGCCCCAACGGGGCGAAATACGTCAGCCGGGGGTGAAGCCCCCGGGAAAGGGCAAAGCCCTCGGAACAAATACCACCCCTATTCCCCGCGAAAAACCTGCTCCCACTTCCTGCCAAGATCAAGGCCTAGGGTCAATTCGTGGGAAGGGCCGAACGTCGCGCTGGAGGCACGAGAAGCCCCGAGCATGAGGTCAGCACTATAGGCGAGGACCCAATTTTCATTCTGCAAGGCAAAAAAACTAGTCAACAACCAATCTGTCCGGTACCCAAGTCCCAACATCAGATGGTCATCCATCAAGGTCCACTTCATGGTAGCCTCAATCTGGTAGGGCGTGCCCTCGGTCTTCTTCACAAACACAGAAGGCTCCAAGGTCGTGCGGCTATAGAGAATCCGGTAGCCTGCCATAAAAAAATAATGTCGATACAGTTGACTCACCAACGATGTGCCGGAGGCAGTGGGAATCGCTGGTCCAAAAGCGCTCTGGATGAGATTTGGGGTCGAAAATCCTGCGTAAAACTGCTCCTGCTGCCAATAAGCTCCCAGCGACACATCTGCGGTGGTGAGGCCCTCAGAAGCTTCCAGCGCGGCTGGATCACCAGCTTGTTGAAAGAGAACTTGTGCCATTCGGAACGAATGATGAATCATTTTACCCGAAAATCCCAAGGCAAGGCTTCGCTCACCCGATCCGCTAGCTCCCCCAAAAGGAATCCGATACGCATAGGCTACTTGAGCCCCGGTGCGCTGGCTGGGCCCCACTTTATCCGAAAAAAGGATCGCCCCCAGCCCACTTCGATCATCCGTTCGACCGTGGTAGCTGAGCGTTGAGGTGCGAGGCGCTCCTGGAAACTGTTGCCATTGTGCGCGATAATTCAGCCGAATCTCGTGGTGAGCCTGTGAGCCTGCTACCGCTGGATTGATCACGAAGGCATTGAGTCGGTATTGCGAAAATAGGGGTTCCTGCTGCGCCTGCACGGAAAGTACCAGGAACGAACAAAGAAGAAACCCAAGGAAAGAAACGCAGGTTGTTTTAAAATTGGTTGTATTCATGTTTATCGGACAATCGATAAGGTCCCTTTCCACTCTTGGCGGCGGCCTTGGTACTCCAGCAAAATCACATAGAAATAGGTTCCATCTGCGAGTGGTGCCCCATTGACTTCCCCCTCCCAGTTTTGCCGGTATTCTTGAGAAAAGAAGACCCGCTGCCCCCAGCGATTGAACACCTGAACCTCATGCGCATCATAGCGCATGATACAAGGCAATTCCCATCGATCGTTGATCCCGTCCTGATTCGGAGAAAAACCCATATCTGGCGCAAGGCAATCGGGGATTGGATCGAGGGCCAATTCAAAATCGGCTCCCCATTCGCAGCCAAAACGATCTTGCACAAGCACGCCTTGAACTCCCGCGAACAGCCCACTGGCAGTGCTCGCACTGTCTCCATTGCTCCAAAAGATCCGATAAGGAGCACTTCCACCCTGAATGCTCACGGTTGCAGTGCCCGTACCACTCCCTGAATCAGGACTACTGGTCACCGATCCGCGTAAAAAAGGGGGGCTGAGGAGCGTCACAGCGGTCGTGTCCTGACATCCATTGGCATCCGTGCTAAACACCCGGTAGTTGCCTGCCGACAGCCCCGCAAGTTCCGCTCCCTGCGCGCCGTGCTCCCACACATGATAGAACGGGTCGAGCCCTTCGAGCGCCACCAGCCGAATTTCACCATTCTCATCACCAAAACAGCGGGGATGCGTCGCTTCGGCAATCACCATCGGCTGAGGTGCCTGGGGCAACACCATATTCAAAAAGGTATCACAACCCCGGGCGTCTTGTACCAAAGCAGCATATCCCCCCGGCGACAAGCCAGAGAGGGTGCTTCCTGTGGGTCCGTGACCCCACTGCCATTCGTAGGGAGAAGTACCGCCCGCAGCCTCCAGCACAATCAAACCATCCTCACGTCCCGGACATACTGGCTTGAGTCTGTCGATAGAGATGATCAGCGGTTCCGGTTCGCTGAGGACCACGCTCAGCTCCTGCGAGTGCCCATTGAGATCAGTCACGGTGAGAGAATAAGTCCCCGGCTTCAGCCCTGTCGCTTCGAGCGCTACAAGGGTGGTATCATGGCTCCAGCGCCATGTGTAGGGAGGAACGCCGCCGCCAAGGCTCGCTTGGAGCCGCCCGTCGTTGGTGCCGAAGCAGCGGATCGGCGACGGCGTCATGGTAATTACCAGTGGGTCCGGCGAAGAAAGTTGGAGGGTGTCCGTTCGCCAACATCCTGTGACGGTGTCGGTCACGGTAACGGTCTGCATACCGCCAGGCAAGTCAGTGACCAGAGATCCCGAGGCTCCCGGATTGCCCGACCATTCGAAGCGAAAATGACCACTTCCGCCCAACACTTCTACTTGCGCACTTCCGTCGCTGGCGGCGGCATAGCTCACAGCAAATCCCGAGTAGTTGCTCGTGATGGTCGTCGTGAGAAGCAATTCGCTGATTTGAAAGGAGAGAAAATTTTGGGATAAAATGGCGCATCCACTCGCAAAGATATCTTGCACAGGCTCATTGATGAGCGCAGTCAAGCTCCCAACATAAGAAATTCCATAGAGCCGATAGGCACCGGGCGAATAGCCATTGAAGTCGATTTGGGCGGTTGGGAGCAGTGTGAGCAAGCGATCGAGGGTATCAGCGAGCATCCATGTGTAACTGCTGTTTTGACTTCCCGTTTGGGTGAGGAGCACGACATCTGCTTGGCCGTCGAGACAAACAAAAGCAGGCACCACCGCTGTAATGCTGCTGGGACTGGCAGGGCAAGGCGGTGCCGGATTCACGATTCGTACGCGATCGATACCCACATCCAGCAGTGCCCCATCGCCAAATCCATCGATTCGGATGCGAAATTGATTGGTTTTCGCCGCTGCGGGAATCGGCCAGCCCATTGTGGTCCAGCTTCCTACCACACTGCTATCTATCCCCAGCTGAATCCAATTCACCCCCCCATCTCCAGAGGTCCAGACTGCGATGCCGTCTCCTTCGCCCACAGCGGGACCCGGATTGATCAGGCATAGCTGAAGCTCTAGCGCTGCAAATGCGGATGCAGTCAGATTCAGCGAGGGGCTGATCATCGAGCTGAACTGGCCTGATGGGCCCGAGGCAGAAGGAAAGCGAAGATAGGTGCCAGCAGCGTCGCAGCCTGCTAACGAAGGTCGGGAGCTACCCGGAAGACTATCTGCTGGCAACCAACCAGGCCCTATACCTACCTGTGTCCAATTACTGGGAGCACCGTTGATCCAGGTTCCAAAGCTTTCAGAGTAGATGGTGGTCTGCCCAAGAAGAAAAAAATTTGCCCCTACTGCCCAGCAACACAAGCACAGTCCACGCCAGTCGATCACCGATCGAAAGTACTTCATGGTTTCATTCATTAGTCCGAAGCATAAGACCCATGGCAAATGCCCTGTAAGAAAACAGGGGATTACGTTTGATTCTTTCTGCTTCAGACCGGCAAATTAGCCCCGGAGCATTGAGATTCTCTTGCAGGAAGGCTGAAGTGTCATTTATGCAACGCTTTCTTGGAATAACTTGGGATGAAAGGTTGTGGCCGAATGTGGAACTTCCACTTTTTTTATATTCCTAATTGAATCAAGTTCACTCCTATACTTTTTGAAAACTCAATCAAAAATCTCATTCACGTCTCTCCATCTCCTGCCGCATACATCCGCTCAATGATGTCCACGACTTTGAGTCCTTCCAGCGCATTAATGGCGATGCTGTCGCGGCCGCGGAGCACGTCAATTACATTTTGAAAAATAAAGTGGTGATTCGCAGCCGATCCCTGATAAGGCCCATAATCGTAGGGTGGCTCCGACGGAGCTAACTGCGGCATCTCATAGCCTTCCACGTGGCAATGCACTACTTCATTCATGTATTGACCACTGATTTTCACACTGCCTTTTTCAGCGATCACGGTGAGGCTGCTCTCCAGGTTGCGGTCCCACACGGCGGTAGAGTAGTCTAGACTGCCCATGCCGCCTTGCACGAAGCGGAAATGAATTTGGCCACTGTCTTCAAATTCTGTGCTGTGCTGATGAGCCACATTAGCGAAGCGGGCGCGCAGGTCGGTCATGTCGCCAAATAGCCAGTAGATCATATCGATGAAGTGGCTGAACTGGGTAAACAGCGTGCCGCCGTCATCTTCCCGCTTTCCGTGCCAGCCTCCGGGGGTGTAGTAGCGATCATCCCGGTTCCAAAAGCATGACACTTGCACCTGATAGATCTGCCCCATTTGCCCAGACTCGAGCAGCGACTTGAGCCATACTGCCGGGGGCGAAAATCGGTTTTGCATCACACAGAAGACCTGCTTGGCTCGGTGAAATGCTTCGAAAATCACCTTTTCGCAGTCGGCCTTGCTCAGTGCCATGGGCTTCTCGATCAGCACATGGTGCCCTGCCTTGAGCCCCTGAATCGCTTGGGCAGCGTGCCACCCGTTCGGAGTAGCGATGCACAGCACATCGAGCGCAATCCCGGCGCGAAGCAGGCTGTCGAGGTCTTGAAAATAGGGCAAATGGCTGTCTGCCATCCCAATCTCCTCTGGCGCGCGTACGTCGCAAAGAGCGACGACCTCTGCCTCAGGGTGGCGATCAATGATGCCAAGGTGTCGCTTACCGATGCGTCCACAACCTACAATGGCAAAGCGAATGGGAGTGAGTTCGGACATAGGAATAGGATGGGAGCTACGGCATCGAGGGAGCTAATTTGGAAACCTGGCCTTGAGACAACTGATAGCGCTCCCCACTCTCTGAGCAGGTGGCCATTCCTACCGCATCAAAGTTGAGGGCTTGCCCCCATTCGCTGCGCCAGCCATGATGCCGCGCGGGATTTCCTAGCACCAGCTCGTAAGCTGCGACGTCTCTGGTCACGACGGATCCGGCACCAATGAAGGCAAATTCTCCCAACACCACGCCGCACACGATGGTGGCATTGGCACCGATGGTCGCGCCGCGACACACGCGCGTCTGAAGAAACTGGTCCCGGCGAGAGATCGCACTCCGGGGATTGATCACATTGGTGAACACAGCCGATGGCCCGATGAACACTTCCGCTTCGCAGATGACACCGTCGTAGAGGGAGACGTTGTTTTGAATTTTGGCACCATCTCCGATGACCACCGTCCGGGCGACAAATACATTCTGCCCCAACGAACAGGCCTTGCCGATCACAGCTCCTCCCATCACGTGGCTATAGTGCCAGATGCAGGTCCCTTCTCCAATGTTAGCTCCCTCGTCGATGGTTGCAGTGGGGTGAGCGGTGTAGTGCTGCGCGTCCATGGCCTGATTTGATTCCGTGACAACCTTCAAAAAAATGACAACACTGCCTCAATGATTCGATCCTGCATGGCAGGATGTAGCTCAGAGTGCATGGGCAAAGAGATCACTTTTTGGCAAAGCTCTTCGGTAGTGGAGAGTGCTGCTGGTTGTAGAAGGGTGGATTGAAAAGCTTTTTGGTGGTGAAGAGGCACAGGATAATAGATCATCGCTGGTATCCCTAATTGGTCGAGATGCGCCTTGAGGGCATCGCGCCTACCGTCCTGGACTTGAAGTGTGTACTGATGAAACACGTGGTCGCTGAATGCCGCCCGGAACGGAGGCAGGAGGGCTTCTGTGGCCGAAAATGCCTCATCGTAATAATCTGCGGCTGCGCGTCGCGCGGCATTGTATCGGTCGAGGTGCCGCAACTTGACACTCAAAATGGCCGCTTGCATCGCATCCAGTCGGCTATTGACACCCACACGGTCGTGGTAGTAGCGTTGGCTTTGGCCATGATTAGCGATCATGCGCAGCGCGTCGGCGTACTCGGCTTCGCGGGTAAACATGGCGCCACCGTCTCCGAAAGCACCAAGATTTTTAGAAGGGAAAAAGGAGGTGCAGCCAATCACGCCGAGGGTGCCAGCGGGCTGGCGACGGCCATCTGAAAAATGAAACTGGCTGCCGAGACTTTGTGCGGCATCTTCAATCACAGGGATGCCCGTGGCATCAGATAGCGCCAAAATCTCCTCCATGTTGCAGCACTGCCCAAACAAGTGGACGGGGACCATCGCTTTGGTGCGCGGCGTGATGGCTGCTTCGAGATGAGCCGCCGTGGTGTTGAAAGTCCGAGGATCAACATCCACCAGCACAGGCCGCAAGCGCAGCAGGGCAATCACCTCCGCCGTCGCCACATAGGTGAAGGCCGGCACGATCACTTCATCTCCGGGTAGTAGGTCCAAAGCCATGAGCGCGATCTGAAGTGCGTCGGTGCCATTGGCACACGGAATCACCTCAGTGCCGCCCAAGTAGTCGCTTAGTTTCGAAGCAAATTCATTCACATATGGACCTTGAACAAAGCTCGCTTCTTCCATGATTCGGGCCAATGCTTGGTCGATCTCTTCGCGGATGGGGCGCAATTGATTGATCAAGTCCACCATTCTGATTGGTTCCTCCATGCAGCACATTTGGGTTAAGCCACAAAAGTAATCATTCCCCGCCCACTGAAAAGGGCATTTTCTCGCGCTTTCCGAACCGATTCGGAAGCAGCAAAGCTTCGGATCCTTTCCCCTGACAACAAAAGAATCGCGATTGATGGTTATCTGCTATTCAAAAAAATTCACAACTTCAGCCGCCTTTCTTTTTATTTGCGTCAAAAGACTTCGAGAAATCACATGATGCATAAATGGTAACTGATTCTCAATTTGTCAAAAAGCGCTAGCAGACCGACACATTCCAGCCCGCAGAAGCTGCGCCCCCCGCATTCATCTTGATCCATTCCCATCGACTGTAGACAACACTCCTTGCCGTGAGCTTCCGAATTCCTCCATCATTGTCCAAGCCTGAGGTCCAAGCCTGGATCATCATTCTGGCGGTGACACTCATCTGGGGAAGTTCGTTTTTGATGCTCAAGCGGGCGTTGATCGTCTTTCGTCCCGATCAATTGGTGGCTGGCCGAATGAGCATTGCCGGGCTGGTCTTTCTGCCTTTTGCATTGCGACATTTTCGACGTGTGCCGGGAAGGCTTTGGGGAAAGTTGCTGCTGTTTGCCCTGATCGCAAACTTTGGCACCTCGCTGTCTTACGCCCTGGCACAAAGCCGCATCGATAGTTCACTGAATGGCATTTTGAACACCCTCAGTCCGCTCATGACCTTGTTGGTAGGGTGGACTTTTTTTCGTCAATCTGTAAAATGGCTCCAGCTTCTAGGCATTCTGATAGGTCTTCTGGGGGCGGTGTATCTCATTTTTTTGCAACGAGATGGCGGATGGGGCGTGATCAATGTGTTCGCTATTTTTGCGGTGTTCGCGACTTTCGGCAATGGCTGGATGAACAATCTGCTGAAGTTTCACCTCCATGAACTTCGCCCGGTCGAAGTCGCTGCTTTTACCTTTCTGCTCACCCTGGTGCCAGCCCTGGCGTATGTCGCTTTTTCGGGAGCAGTGCCTCAGGCATTGAATCATGAGTATGGCAGCATGGCCACCCTCTTTGTGCTGCTTCTGGCCATCCTTGCCAATGGCGTGGCCTTGCTTCTCGTTGCCAAGCTCGTACAACTCAGCAGCCCAGTATTTGCCAGTCTCACCACTTACCTCATCCCGATCGTCGCGGTGGGTTGGGGCATTTGGGATGGGGAAACGGTGCTCATCTCCCAAATCCTGGCGATGATGTTGATTTCGACGAGCGTGTACCTCGTCAACCGAGATTCCCGTTAA
>DAITMB010000178.1:0-7824 GCA_036835375.1 Bacteroidota bacterium | reverse complement strand
CCCAATCAAAGGGAGCCGCTAGCGGCATTCGCCACTCTGCCCCGATGTCTGTGAAACCACTCTGCGGAAGACGACCGAGATACCCCAGTCCGACATAAGGCTGTGTGCCGTCCCAACTGAGCGAAAAATAATATGTGTGAACCCCGATGGTTTGATAACCGAAAAAGGGTTGCGCAAGCAATGTCGCTGATATTCCTATCCAAAAGAACAGGACAAGTATGGACCGATAGGCATTCATATACTGAAGCTTAAAGCTGAGAGTTAAAAGGAGAAATAGGTGGAGTTGACGGTAGCGCTCAGGACTGAGAAGGCAGAAGCGCGACGACACGCAAGCCAAATCCGCGTTTGTTGGGCAGTCGACTTCCGGAAAAGATCACCGCAGGGCTGGGCATGGCGTAGTAATCGAGGTGTGCGCTCACAGGGAATTTTCCGCCGCTCAACCGATCCACGGGCACCTTTAGACCAAAGCCGTAGGTGAAAGCATTGATGCGGTCGCGGTTATTGGCAAAGCCAAAATCATCCTCGGACTGCGTGAAAAATCCCAATCGCAGCGCCAATAGGTCGGCCAGGACGGCCTCGCCACCCAAGCGAAATGCCGATCGTATCGGGCTGTTGAAAAGATCCTGATATTCGCTGCTGAGCAACACCCGCAGCGATTGGGTGCCTGCTCCTGGCACTTCGATGTCAAAACCCTGCTCATACGCGATGCCCGCTCGCCCGATCACGGGAAATACATTCGAAGAGGATGTTCCGGCAGGGCTTTCCAAGAGTAGTTCGGCATAGTTGAGGTTGACCACACTCGCTCCGACTCGAACTTCTCCACCGCCACTCAATTTCAAGGCGTAGAGCGCACCCGCATCGACATAGAAACTGCGGGCCGCAGCGACCTCGTCAAAAGCTTTGAACGTAAACAAGTGAGCATTGACGCCGAGGTGAAGCCCAGGCAACAACTCTGCCGCCACCGTAGCCACCAAATCATTGACGTAAGGTTCATTCACCGGATAATTTTGCCCATCTACATTCAGGGTAAAACTCGTGGGGCCGATCGCCAGTCGATTGAGGCTCAGTGCCGTGACGAGTTTGGGGTGGAGCCGCTTTGCCACTCCGGCATAATAGTAGTCTGATTCGCGCAGCGCATAGAATGGCGCTGCGGTGCTGAGGTCCAGCTCCCAGTCGGCGATGGTGCCAATTCCTGCTGGATTGTGCCAGGAGGTAGTGACCGTCCCACCAACAGCTACCTCCGATCTACCCATGCTCTCGGTGCGCGGGCTCGGCACTGGACCAAAGAAATGTTCTTGCTGGAAAAAAGGGAAATAAGGACGGCGCTGAGCTTGGAGGCTGGACAAACCAGCCACGAGGATCAAGCAGAGCATCCCGCCAGAGATACATCGCGACATAGGGTTGGGGTAATTGATCAGGTTAAAAAAAGAAAAGTGGAATGGACAAATTTTGGGGAGTAGATGCTTGGTCATCCTGAATACAGGAGGAGGCAAAGGGCCTGATTTGCAGACGCACTACTTGATTAGTTTCAGCGTGGCGCGCTCCCTTTCTCCGGTCAATCGAAGCAAATACATGCCCGCTGGCACATTCGGCAGCGGGAGGTCGAGTTCGTGCATTCCGTTTGTAAAATCTTGACGGACAATGAATTGGATCTCTTTTCCCAAGTGGTCGAGGAGCTGAATTTCGAGGGTTTGTTTCTGCGCAAGTGAAAAACGAAGGGTTGATTGCTCCGACAGGGGATTGGGAAAAACGTGCAGGCTGTTCGCTTCAAAAACAGAAGGTCGGAGGCCCACATTGCCTTCGGTGAGGTAGCGCACCACGGCAAATTCTTTCCCGGACGTTCCCACAGCGACGAGCTTACCGTCGGCTTGCAAGGCCATGGCAGTGCATTCGGAGAAATTCCCCAACGCTGTAAACACCGCTCCTGCAATGCCTGCGCTGTCGGTAAAGGTTGGGTCCAACTGCCCATCCGGGGTGACGCGGGCAATCAAAAAATTCCCTGCACCACCAAAGCCGCCGATCAGGTACTTGCCATCGGGCTGCACCACGAGGCTGTTGGCGTGGGACCATCCTATAAAGGAAAAGATGGATTTACCTCCCGTGCCAAAAGTATGGTCCAGGCTGCCATCAAATTCTAAGCGCGTGATGGCAAGCTTCAAGACGCCAAACTCGTGGCAATGACCTGCTATCACAATTTTCCCATCGGGCAAAATCGCTACATCGTTGGCCTGCTCGATGAACCCGGTGAATTTCACAAACAACTTTCCTTCATCGCCAAACGATGTATCCAGATCGCCATTGGGCAAGTAGCGGGCGACACCAAAGGCTTCATTGTCCGATGCCAGAGAATCCGTCACCCCGCCCACGACCACTAGGTTACCGTCGCTCTGCAGCGCGACTGCGTAGCCAAAATCTTCTTTTCCGTCAAAGTCGGTGATCACAATCCCATCGGTCCCGAAGGTCGAGTCCACGAGTCCGCCTTCTGTGAAGCGAATGAGCATAAAATCGCCATCGCTGCCTCCTCCCTTCGACCCCACGAGTACGATTTTTCCATCAGGCAAGAGCACCATGTCATTTACCACGTCCTGGTTACTGCCCAAATCTATCAGAGTTGTCCCGAAAAAAGTGCCGAAATCAGTGTCCAGCGCGGCATTGGGCAGATAGCGCACAATCGCGATATCGCTGTTGCCATTGAGAAGTCGCGTCGTTGCGGCCAGGATCTTGCCATCGGGCTGCAAGGCCAGCGCGTGAATGACGTCACTTCCCCCGATACTGGTTTTGTGGAGGCCATCGCCCGAAAAGCTGGAGTCGAGGCTGCCATCCGACAGGTACATAGCCAAAGCCATGTCGATATCCCCACCGGAAGCATTTTCCGAACTGCCCCCTACCAGAATCCGTCCCTCAGGTAGCAGCAACACCGCCCGAGCATTGTCGGCCTCATTTTCAAAGTTAGTCGTGACTTTTCCACCCGTACCGAAGCTCGGATCAAGACTTCCCGGCTGGGCCAGCAACCCCCCAGTACTCACAAAGCACATGACCAATATCAGTTGTTTCATATAGCAACAGTTAAGACCGCCAGCACACCCATGCAACGGCACTATTCAGCAATGGCGAAATTCGCTTTGAGGTTAACAGGGAAGGGGGATTATTTTTTTGATTAGGCCAGTTATCGGGCAGCTTTGAGTTGTCCGATCACTGCTAAGTTTCTACATGAAAAAGCCCCGACCCAAGTGGCCGGGGCTATAACCCTGATTCCTACGTGACGAACTTTCTCAGATCCTACAGGCTATCATGGAGCCTTCATTTTTTAAAAGCTCAACAAGAAGACTATTTTTGTCGAAATGTGCCGAAGATGTCCCTACTTGTCTGCGTGGCCCAAAAGTGTCTTATGCTTCACAAACAGCGCACTTTGCAGCCTCGCCGGGATGCATCAACGGGTACAATCAGCAAGGAAACCGCCGTGAGTACGAGCGTTAAATGCCTAACCCGGCTTCCTCCTGCTCGATTAGCCATCATCACGCAAGCCTGGCGGAAATATCCTTAACATCCGCTTATTTCATGTTTTGTCCTGTACATAGGCGCTTTCCCAAATAGTTCTGTGAAATTTTTTTCACATCAAAATACGACACCGAGATAAGTAACGCTCAAAAAATAAGTTGGTCGTCTTCGCTTGGTCTTCCGCCCCATCTCGGCGTCAAAAAACCCTCACCTAGCTCGCTAGGCTCGGATTTTTTTCCTTGATCTGGAACGGAATCCCTAACCGAATCCGGGAAGTTATTTTTCTCGCGTTACTAAGAGAAAAAGAGAGAAAATCTTAACGTCCTCATTATCAGAAATCAAAGACTTTCAAGTCATAGCAATTTTGTGAATGAATTAATTGTTTAAATTTTTTCTTGTTTTTTCGGGGGGGGTACTTTTGACAGGTAAGTCACTTTACTTACTTTGTACTATTCATGTGGGACAATCCCGATGGATCTCTGGAGGAGGCGCCGGAGAATTACGTTTTTTTCTACCCAGAAATCGCTGAGTTGGCTGCCTATCAGGTGTTTTTGTACTATCAGCCAGGGGAGCCTATGGCTGAAGTGTATGCCTACAACTCCGACATTGGAGGGGGGCAACATCCAACATTGGAAGCAATGTGTGATCAATTTTATGATAAGGTGTATGCAACCGTGGGTAATAGAAGGGTTGAAGTACAAAGATGCTACGATACTGGGGAGGGTTGCCACTGGGCAGTTCATGGTACTTCTGTTGTCATCGTTCGATGTGTCGACTAAATTTCTAAGTCGAGCAGTCATTCACATAAAGAAGTAGCTTAGGGATTGATTCCTATTCTACTTCTTTTGGGTTGGTGATGAACAGTTATTCATTCTAAAGTTGTATGGAGTTTATCTTATCTTCCTATCGTTGGTGCCTACTGCTTGTAGGGCTATTTTTCTTGTGTGTCAGTTGCGAGCAGCCCGATGCTGGGTTCAAGGAAGTGATCTTTAGAAGAGTGGATTCTTTGGCTTTACCGCTCGTACCAGGCTATGAGGAGCTTCCGTATGCTACCCAAGTCGCTACTGGCGACTCGACGCTTTTATCGGTCTATTACCTTTTGGAGAAGGATCTTTTTCTGTACGATCTCAAGTCGAGATCTTTGGTTCAGAAGACACCCATACGGCCTTTTGGAGATCAGAGAGACGATATTTGGGAAATCCATGTGCACGGTCCCGACTCCATTTTTTGCTTGATGAATGCTGCGAGATGGCCCAACTACTGGCACGACAGCACCGTGCTGCTCCTCAACCGACATGGGAACATCGTCAATGCCTATAACTTAGACCAAGCGCCTGTGTGGACGAAGGTAAATCATGCCATCGGAAGAGACTCCGTGTATGTAGTGGCAGGGACTTCCTTCGATTACAGTGAATTTGGCCTGAGCATCCCACTCATTAGGTATGGATCACCGTTGGGCGACTCTCGCGCATCAACGTCCAAGATCTATCCTGTTGGTTATCTGGATATCCATGACAGAAAAGGGAGCTTTACCCAGGATTCTTTTTGCCTTGTTTCCACGCCAGGGATGCATTATCCAATCAACTTTCAATTTGCTATCGCCTCACACTTTGGTCGAACTCGTATCTTTTCCACCAAATATCATCCTCGATTGGTAGTAGAGCAGCCCGGAAAGCCTCGATATGAAGTTCGGGTCCCTTCGGCGATCTTTGACTCCGTTCCCCCTCAACCAAAGCAGATGCTGGCTGGCTCAATCACATTGGCTGACAAGTATGGCTTATACTTTGACATACAGCAGGATCCCGGAACTGGTAGATATTGGAGAACTGTCCAGTATCCGATTCAGAATGCAGAGGAGGCTCAAAATGGGAGCAATTCAGAAGTAGGCATTTTGGTGTTCGATAGCACATTCCAGGTATTAGGGGAGGGGCTAGCTCCAGTGGGTCATGGGTTAGAGGCGATCTTCACCCCTAGAGGCGTCATATTGTCAAATGCAAGAAAGACAGACGTACAACAGGATTCACTCCATTTTAGCATTTTCGAATATACCTTCGAGACCAGCGACATCGATCGCTATCGACAACGGGCAGTTGCTGAGGCTGATCCCATAATAGCAGGAGGTTTGCCAGCCTACTTGGAGGAGATTCACCACCTGAAAGGGGGAGATTATGTCGTCTTGTTTGTCCCCGCTTCGATGGGGTGTGAAGGATGCCTCGACTATATGCTGGACTTTTTTCGGGAGCAACACAATGCTGTCTCCCGGCGCCCGATCTACTGCGTCGTAGCCGCACGAGATGAAGCCACGATCCTAAAAAAGCTGCAGACAAACTATTTGTCTCCAACCACCGATAGGCTCTATCTCGATCCTAATGGCGCTTTCATGTCTTATGTGGATCAGGGTTTCATTCAAGGCAGGGTCCTTCTCTTCTCGGATGGAGCCCTTAGCGGAGAAATCGTGGTAGAACCCCGGGTGCTATCCAACATCCCTTCCGTGATCGACGCGTTTTTTGAAGAACGTGAGACGAATACGGCACAATGAATTGTGGTTGATTTACCTAAAAGTTGTCGGATCGCTGTACGTATCATTTCGCACGAAGCCCTACAGTCCGCCGACTTCGGGGTATCCAATGCATGGGTGGAAGAAGTCTTGGCCCGCGACACCGCCTAAGCGGAGGGCAACAGCCGGGGGCATACCTTGGAGGAGGTAAACCGACAGGTGCGTGATGCACACTCAGACTGGAATCAGTAACTGCCCTGATGGCGCAATTGTCGATCATGTGCTCAGAATAACCCTGTAAATCCAAAAGTAATTTTTAAATTTACAGGGTTATGAGTGCGTATCTCCCCCGACATCTGGAAACGAAGCTGCTGGAATCGGCAGCCCGCTACCCGGCGGTGGTCATCACCGGACCCCGGCAAGTAGGTAAAACCTCGCTGGTGAAGGCGATCCAGGCACGCCTCGGGAAACCTACCGTCTATCTGGACCTGGAATACCCGGAAGACCAGAACAAGCTGTCGAATCCGGCGCTGTTCTTTGAGCACATGCAGGAGCAGGTGGTCATCATCGATGAGATACAGCGGATGCCGGAGCTGTTTCCGGTGCTGCGGGCAGTGATTGATCGCTTCCGGCAGCCCGGGCGTTTCATCCTGCTGGGCTCCGCCTCGCCCGACATCATCCGCGATTCGTCGGAGTCCCTGGCAGGCAGGGTCGCCTATTTGGAGCTGGTGCCGTTATCGGCCAGTGAGCTGCCCGACCTCCCCTTCTCACAATTATGGCTGCGGGGCGGCTTCCCGGAGTCGGTGCTGGCCTCAAGCGAAGCCGACAGCCTCGACTGGCGCGAAAACTTCATCCAGACCTACTTGGAGCGCGACCTCCCGCTACTAGGCCTCAAGGCCGACCCGATGCTGGTGCGCCGCCTCTGGACCATGCTCGCCCACCTGAACGGCCAGCTTCTCAACCAGGAAAGCCTCTCCCGGTCGCTGGGCATCACCGGCCCGACGGTGCGGCGGTACATGGATTTTCTGGAATCAGCCTTCCTCATCACCCGCGTCGCGCCCTACGCCTGGAACACCAAAAAACGCCTCGTCAAGTCTCCCAAAGTGTTTCTTCGCGATACGGGCTTGCTGCATTCGCTGCTCAGCATCCAGGACTACGGGCAGTTGCTGGGGCATCCGTCCTTGGGCAGCTCTTGGGAGGCCTATATGTTTCAGCAGATCCGCAGCCTGCAAGTCCCCCGCACAGAGCTGCATTTCTACCGCACCCAGGACGGTGCCGAGGCTGATCTGATCGTAGCGCAGGGCGGCATCCCGAAAGCCTTGGCTGAAATCAAGTTTTCCACGACCCCCAAACCCAGCCGGGGCTTCTACGAGGTCATGCAAGACCTGGGACTGGCGCAGGGCTATCTGATCTGCCCGGTCGAAAGCAGTTACCCGCTGACCGAGCGGGTAACTGTGCTGAGCTATCTGGAGCTGGGAAAGGTGCTGGGGTGAAGATTTGGGCAGTTATTGGAGAATTTCAAGTTGTCCGATCACTGCTAAGTTTCTACATGAAAAAGCCCCGACCCAAGTGGCCGGGGCTGTAACCCTGATTTTTACGTGAGGATCATGTTCTATTCTTTTCGCAGCGGGGTGCTCCAGCGCTGTCCCTCGGGTCCCTCAAGCCTGAGCAGGTAGATGCCCGCGGGCAGGGCGGAGAAGTCCAGAGTTTGGGACAAATGCGCGTGTTGCTGCAAGCGCCGGCCCTGCGCGTCGAGCAATTCACCGCGCCACCCATTGCCAGGCAGATCGAGATAGAGCAGGTCGCGCACGGGATTAGGATACACGCTC
>DAITMB010000177.1:0-7827 GCA_036835375.1 Bacteroidota bacterium | reverse complement strand
TGTCCATGGTCATGTTTTCTTTGGCAATCAACCACTGCAATCATCTCCTGAATCACAACATTTTGGCCACAACATTCGCAGGTGCTTTGCCTGAATTCCCTCTTCGAAAAACGGTTCTGGGTAATTGTAGATGGAAAAGATGTGCTTCATCTCCTCTCACCAAGTAGCAGCCACATTCTCATCCCGACCCTGGAGGTCGCACTCGTCCATCCCGCTACCAAGGAATGTACATTCTCACAAGGAAATAAATGATTGAAAAAAAATCTCCATCAACCCGGAATAGATCAATGGAGACTCACGTAATTCATAGCCTGCTGAGCTTCAAATGGTTCAAGTCCGTATCTAAACGCGAGACGCTTCAGCACCTATTTTTTAGTGGTGCCTAGTTGTCAGAGACGGCGTTGTATTCCGTCAGTAACTGGATCACTTCGTGATGATGAGCCCGCCGTGCATCGGCCAGCGGTGTGTTGCCCCATCGGTCCATGGGGTTGACTTGCGCTCGTTGGTTGAGAAGGTACCTCACGGCCTTGGTATGTCCTTCCGAAGACGCCAGATGAAGGGCGGTCCTCCCGTCGTAGTCAGCAGCATCCACATCTACCCCACGCGCCACCAGCGATTGCATCTGGAAAATATCCCCTTCACTGGCAGCCCAGCACAGGCTGATAACTCCGTCAATTCGTGACTGAAAGCGGCTGATCCTCGGATCTTTTTTCCCTTTGGTAGAAGTCGCCAAAGAATCATACATATGAAAATTGTAGTCCTCCACCAAGCGACGGCAGAATTCGATTCCCTTGACCGAGTTGCCTAGATGGTCTAGCTTAGGTGCATAGATAACAATGCCCATCAGGTTGGGAACCACGACCATCAGCGCACCAGACACCCCGCTTTTGGCAGGGAGACCAATGGTAAAGGCAAACTCGCCTGAGAAGTCATACATTCCGCAAGAAGACATGAGGCTCAGACAATTTTTCACTGTATCGGGATGAAACACACGTTCCCCCGTCGTGGGGCAAATCCCGCCATTTGCCAAGGTAGCAGCGACCACTCCCAGTTGATCGCAATTCAGCTCAATGGAGCAGCATTGAAAATAAAACTCTAAGGTCTGCACCAAATCGGTATTCTGTGGGAAGGCGTGGTTTTCGCGCATAAAATATCCCAATGCAAAATTCCGGTCTGCAGTCTCTCTTTCAGACAAATAAATGGCGTTGTTGAACCGGGCGGGTACGTTCCCGCTCAGCTTTGTCCAAATATCCAATACATTGTCAAATCGATCAGCCATCTTTAGGTGCGGCTTGATCAAGGAGCAGGCCATGATAGCGCCGGAATTGATCATGGGATTGTGTGGAAGCCCCCGTTGGTTTAGCACCAGGCCGTTGAAGCCAATGCCGCTAGGCTCGCGACCGATGTGTTGGTGTACTTTGGCTTCCCCGTGCTCCTCAAGGGCAATACAGTACCCAATGGGTTTGCACACGGATTGGACGCTAAAAAACTGCCTGTGATCCCCTATTTGCAACTGCTGCCCATCGACCGTACAGATCGTGACACCGAAATAATCTGGATTTACACGGCCTAGTTGGGGAATGTAGGTGGCTACCTGCCCTGAATTGTGTCTATTTGTTTGCTCAAAGATTTGCTTGATTTCGTTGCTAAACTGCCTAAAATCAGGAATGATCATCTCACCCCGTACGGCCTGGCGTATGAGATTTGCCCCCCCGCCTGCTTGAAGCATCTTCAGAAAAGTCGGAAAGTCAAATGTCACATCGTCCATGTCCTCGACCCGATCCAGATATGGACCAATGCTTCCACGGAGTCTGGGATCGTCTTTTCGAATGCCCATTTCACTCAACCGCCGAATCATATGGTTCAGGCTAATGACTCCACGCTGGTCGGTATCTAGTGCGTGGAAGAGTTCTTTGAAGATGAAATCCCCGTCCGCCCAGAGTTCTTTTTCCGTTTCGGAGGAAGGGGATTTGGCGAGAGAAGTGGTTTCGCCCTGCGCAGCAGCGGCAATTTTTTTCGTTTTCATAAATAAGGGGGGTGATGAGGGATAATTCGACAAAAAAGGCGACGGAATAATACACCATTACTTTTATCAAGCAACGATACCCATCAAGAATATCGAAACATTGTTACCTCAATATTAACATATAAAGAATACAATTCGCTTGTGCTGGGGTGGGAGATTCATGAATAATTTTTGGCGACAGCACCACGAGCGCACGCCACCCTTTCACAGCACATATCTGCCCTTAATGGACCTAATCAAAGATTTATACTAAAAATCGCGGCAAATTCATTTGCCAGTTGCGGGCTGCGCGTGAACTATTCGACTCAATTGCTTGGAATAGACAATCACGCGATTGGGATAAAAATTTTTATGCCACAAAATTTACTAATCACTTAACCTTTTGTAGAAAAATAGAGAATATTTTGAAAAAGTACTGTACAGTGGTTGAATCTTGGTGCATCGTCAAAGGATTCTGCGCAGAGCATATGCGCCTATCCCCATCACCCCATGGTAAAGAACACAGCCTGGACGTTGAGCGAACGCGGTGGGAGGAAGCCATCAAGAACATGCCCAAAAATTGTTCGGCTCCTTACTTTTTGAACGTCATAGTATAAATAGAATTTTCAAGAATTTCTTTTTGCTCCTCATCAGCATAAGAAATGATCAGGTTCAAACTGAAGCCTTTTAATATTGTTGAATAGTACCTCTGCTTGATCTCAATCCCCATATAATTAATATATGCATCCATGAAATAAAATTCCGATTCTCCAATAATCTCTTTATTAAAATTTTCAGATAAATAACTATATTCAACTTGTCCTTGCATGATCATTCTTCTCGCATGAAATAGATAGTCACTTCCATTCTTGACCCCTGGGATGATCGATACATTCTCTGCAACAATCATAATACTTGGATTAAACTCAACAGATGCACCAAGTTCATATTGAAATACTGCCAATAGATTGGCTGTATTCACCTCAGAGGCTTCAATTTGGGTTTTTAGTATGTTGTCATCTCCCGCCATCAACTCTTTTCCTATTTCTGAAATTTGCTGAGTTTGTTCCCTGGATTGTACGATCCATGCCTCAGGCAGCTTGATTTGGATGCCAAAAAAATCATTCAGATACACGCCATTTTCTACACGTCCGTAGTCAAAGTCATCCGCTCGCCCATTGCCGCAACTCAGCGCCATCATCATGACGAGAACATATCCCATCAGTTGGTTTGAAATTTTCATCTCTTAAAAGTTTAAATGGGTTAGTTTTTGAGTGGCATGTGCTCACCATGAGCTCGTCTTCTACTGATCACGATCAGTGATTGAACACAAAATCATCTCCCGCTCGTCTGTGCCCTGAGTGAAAATCAGGAATTTAAATCCCGAAGCCGTTTCGGTGCTATTCGGGTCAGCAATTGAAATAGGTGTGGACAACAGCAGCTCCACTGCATTGCCAAGAAGAGCTTGATACTTGGGCATGTTCATACATCTCTTTCATTCGATAACACAATCTAACGAAAAACTCCTATCTGACCGACTTGCGCGAAACAAAAAGGTATGCTGCGGCGGTACCAAGTGCCATTGCGGAGTGGCAATCTTCCATCTCGCTGACGCAAGTCTTGGGGGTGCACACCAGGACTGACTCAGCTTGGGACAGGGATTACAGGCATAGCAACTACCCCATCAGTCCCCTTTTTGGGGTATAGCTAACATTTCTCCTTTGACAAGATCGACCGTAACAACATCGTTTAGGCCGCCTAAAAGCACTAACTTAAAGAAAGTAGTTCTCTGACAATTTTGGCGCATACTAACCCTCATAAGGGTTTCCTTACCCTTATGAGGGTTAGAGCACGAGTTTTCCGCCATTTTTGTCAGAGAACCAAGAAAGTTTTTTTTGTGGAAGCAAGGGGTGGGTTATCGCATGGAGGAAGGGAACCAGATCAATGATGCCTCACGTCACGGGGATCGTTGAGCAAGTCATCAACCTTGAAAAGGCCACGCCTTATGTAGCAACCACATTCTCATCCCCTCTTCGTCCCCAGAGGAGTCGCACTCCCCTGCCAGAGCAGCAAAAATACAAGCCTTACGTACGTGCCAAGCTGAGAGATACCCTACACATCTCGAACAAACATTCGGGAATAGACAATCGTTTAAGAAAATTGTGTTTTTCGTGAGATTTATCTATGGATCTGACATTCAGCACTTCTTCTTTCTCGAAAGATAAATCAATTCGTACCTTTGTGTTCTAAATTCAAATTGATCCCTACATGTCTGAAGTAAAGACAACCTACCTCCCCTACAAAGTCAAGGACATTTCCCTGGCTGAATGGGGCCGTAAAGAAATTCAATTGGCTGAGGCAGAAATGCCGGGCCTCATGGCCTTACGAGCAAAATACGGAGAAGAAAAGCCCCTCCAAGGTGCCCGTATAGCCGGGTGTTTGCACATGACCATCCAGACGGCCGTGTTGATCGAAACCCTCATTGAGCTAGGTGCCGAGGTGACTTGGTCTTCTTGCAACATTTTCTCCACCCAAGATCATGCCGCCGCAGCCATTGCAGCAGCTGGTATTCCCGTGTATGCCTGGAAAGGAATGTCAGAAGAAGAATTTGATTGGGCCATTGAGCAAACCCTCTTCTTTGGAGAAGCTCGCAAGCCCCTCAATATGATCCTCGACGATGGCGGTGACCTCACCAACATGGTGCTGGATCGATATCCAGAGCTGGTCTCCGAGATTCGCGGATTGAGCGAAGAGACCACCACCGGTGTTCACCGCCTGTATGAGCGTGTGAAAAACGGCACCCTCCTCATGCCCGCCATCAACGTCAATGACTCGGTCACCAAGTCCAAGTTCGACAACAAATACGGCTGTAAGGAGTCCCTCGTGGATTCCATTCGCAGGGCGACAGACATCATGATGGCAGGCAAAGTGGCCGTCGTGGCAGGATACGGCGACGTAGGCAAAGGCTCCGCTGCCTCTCTGCGTGGTGCTGGTGCCCGCGTGATCGTGACCGAAATCGACCCGATCTGCGCCCTTCAAGCCGCTATGGATGGATTCCAGGTGAAAAAAATGATCCATGCGATCCCTGAGTCTGACATCATCGTCACTGCGACCGGAAACAAAGACATTGTCACAGGAGAACACTTCAAACTCATGAAGGACAAGGCCATTGTCTGCAACATCGGCCACTTTGACAACGAGATCGACGTCGCCTGGTTGAAAAATAACTATGGTGATACCCACGTCAATATCAAACCACAGGTGGATCTCTATCATGTGGATGGCAAAGACATCATTCTGTTGGCCGAAGGACGCCTCGTTAACCTTGGTTGCGCGACTGGTCACCCATCCTTTGTGATGTCCAATTCCTTCACCAACCAGACCTTGGCCCAACTCGAGCTGTGGACCAACCACGAAAGCTACGAAAACCAAGTCTATACCCTGCCTAAACACCTCGACGAGGAAGTAGCACGTCTGCACCTCGCCAAGATTGGGGTAGAGCTGGAAGAGCTTCGACCCGATCAGGCAGACTACATCGGCGTGGAGATTCAAGGTCCTTTCAAGCCAGAATACTATCGCTATTAATCGGCGAGGGAAATGTCTCACTACGAATTCGACGATTATGTCTGAATCGTTTTTCCAAAGGCTCTTTGCACTCGCAAGGGGCCTTTTCTTGTGAAATGGCAACCCAAAGGTTCAGTGGCTCAAATTTAGCCGCGGGTAGTGATTTGTTTGGCCGCTACGGAAGCGTAAATACCGCAGTTTCCATATATTTGCTCACTACCGACAACCCTACCCATTACTCATCCCCTTTCGCATGGTACCCCCTTTTTCTCCCCAAGACCTTGATTTCATCCACACCCGGGGCAGCAACCCCGAAGAAGTTGCCACACAAATCGAGCACTTCAAGCAGGGATTTCCTTTTTTGAAGATCCATAAAGCAGCCACGGTCCACGACGGCATTCTCCACCTCACGGAGGAGCAAGTAAACGGTGCTATTGAGACCTTCGAAAATGAGCAACCCACGCTGGGAATCGTGAAGTTCGTGCCTGCTTCTGGGGCAGCCAGCCGGATGTTCAAGCACCTATTTTCCTTCCAAGCGGCCCAGCAAGGCCAGCCAGGCGAAGCGCAGCAGGCCGCCTTGGAAAAAGACAAGCTGACACGTCAAGTGATCACTGAATTGGAGAAATTTGCTTTCTACGAAGACCTCAAAGCAAGCTTTTCGAGTCCTTCGCTAGCAGAGACCCTGGCTCAGCAGGACTATGCCACGGTGCTTCATCACCTGCTCGATGAACCTGGTCTCGACTATGGTCAGCTTCCCAAGGGCCTGCTCAAGTTTCATCGATACGAAAACGGCGCCCGCACCCCGATGGAAGAGCACCTCGTGGAAGCTGCCAACTATGCAGGCCTGAAGGGAAACTACGCTTCGCTCCATTTCACGGTGTCACCGGAGCACCGCAGCCGTTTTGAAGACTTGGTAGAGCAAGTCCTGCCCACTTATGAAAAGCTGTTTAAGCTGAGATTCAATATCTCCTTTTCGGAGCAAAAACCCGGCACGGATACCATCGCTGTGGACCTCGACAACGAGCCTTTTCGCGAAAGCGATGGTTCTCTGCTTTTTCGGCCCGCCGGACATGGTGCCCTGATCGAGAACCTCAACGAAATAGCCGCCGACATCATCTACATCAAAAACATCGACAATGTCGTCCCGGATCACCTCAAGCCGGAGACCTTTCGCTACAAAAAAGCGCTCGCAGGGGTGCTCCTCGACTATCAATCCCAAGTCTGGGAATACCTCTACCAGCTCGATGATCCTGGCCAGGGACTGATTGAGGAGATTGACGAATTTCTTCAAGCGGAGATGTGTGTCGTTCCCCCCACCCACTTCGATGAGCTTCCCTTTGACGAGCAAGTAGCCTATCTGCGCAGCAAGCTCGACCGTCCGTTGCGGGTGTGCGGCATGGTCAAAAACGAGGGAGAACCCGGCGGAGGGCCGTTTTGGGCAGAAAATGAGGACGGCTCCATTTCCCTTCAAATCGCTGAGTCGGCCCAGATCGACATGGACAACCCTGCCCAGGCTGCTGTAGCCAAGGCGGCCACCCACTTCAATCCCGTGGACCTCGTGTGCGCGACCCGTGACATGAATGGTAAAAATTATGACCTACGCAGCTTTCGCGACCCCAAGACAGGTTTCATCTCCATGAAATCCAAAGATGGCAGAGAGCTCAAGGCACAAGAACTTCCCGGCCTGTGGAATGGCGCGATGGCCAACTGGAACACAGTGTTTGTAGAAGTCCCCATCGAGACCTTCAATCCCGTCAAAACAGTCAACGACCTCCTACGCGATCAGCACCAGTAGCCTACGCTCAGCGTGCATGTACCTCAAGATAGCCGGGGGCGTTGTCCTGGGCACTTCACCCCCAGTTAGCGTAGAACTCCCTATCCCCCGCCGGCGGGGGAAGCTGTGGCGCTTTGGACGCAGCAGGGGGTGGATCCACTCTGCTAGCATCTCCACCCTCTGTCGCGCAGGCCTGTGCTGAGTTAGGCGAAGTACCTCCCCCGCCAGCGGGAGACACGCCGCAGGCGCAAACATCCGGCGGCTGAGGCTCTCGAAGCCCCGGATTTCAAAGCAAGGCTACGCCTCAATGTGGGTCTCCGCCTTCGAGAGCCTCAGGCATCGAAGGGAAAGCCTCAGGCATCGAGGGGCTCTTGTCTCACTTCTCGCTTCTCAAAATCTCGCTTCTCAACCTCTCGCTTCTCAACCTCTGGTCACGTCCTAAAATAGGTTGACACAACCAACCTAACTAAGATGAGTATTTCTA
>DAITMB010000176.1:0-8029 GCA_036835375.1 Bacteroidota bacterium | reverse complement strand
GCGTTGTCTCGCGCCTTCACATATTCTCTGGTGGTGAGGTACACCTTTGCCAAATAGGCCATGGCTGCTCCAGCAGTTGCCCTCCCAGCATTTGCCGCATCCCATCTCACCGGAAGTCGCTCCGCAGCATATTCAAAATCGCTGTTGATCAATTCATACACCTCAGTAATCGGCGCGCGGGTCGGGAGTAAATCAGCTCCATAGACGGGGGCATCGACCACCAGGGGCACGGATCCATAGATTCTCACCAAGTCAAAGTAGGCGACGGCTCGCAAAAACCTGGCTTCCGCAATAAATTTGCCTTTTACCTCCTCCTCAATCTCCATTCCTTCCACCTTCGTGATGGCCACATTCGCCAGCATGATCTGCCGATAGTGCACGGCCCAGTAGTTGGCAATCGGCTGATTATCAGAAGCTACGGTGAAATTATCAATCGGGGTAAAATCTGGATCAAGGCCGCCTGGCTGGGTATTGTCGGTAGGGATTTCGGTGATCATCCAGCTTTTTCCGCCCCATTCCACGTCCATCATGGGCGTGTACACGGAGAGCAATGCCCGGTTGGCATCAGATTCTGTCTTATAGAAACTATCTTCTGTCAATTGATCGAGCGGCTGCCGATCGAGAAAGCCTTCGCAAGAAAAACTCCCAACAGACAGGGCGGAAATGAGCCATAATGTTCTGTGTAGATTCATCATTCAATCGGTTATCTGGTGGAAAAACTTAGAAAGTAGCACTAACGCCCATGGTCATGGATTTGGAGATCGGATACCTGCCATTGTCAACCCCGTTGATCAATGGATTCTGGTTAAAGGATCCGATGTCGGGATCGTAGCCAGTGTAGCGGGTCCAGGTGAAGATGTTTTGCGCACCGAAATAGAATCGCACATTCTCAAACCGAATGGTCTGAAGCAGATCATTTGGCAGGGTGTATCCGATGGTAAGATTTTTCAGGCGAATGAAAGAGCCATCTTCCACAAATCGATCTGAGATTCTGCGGTTGGAATTGGGGTCGTTGCCTGTGGCGCGAGGGACGTTCGTATCAAGATTTTGAAAAGTAAAGCGGTCGAGCACGGCTGTTGATTGATTTGACAATCCCGCCATGCCTTCCAGGTCCCGACGGATCAGGTTCAGAATTTCGTTGCCATACACACCCTGGAAAAACACACTGATATCAAATCCCATGAATCTGAAGTCGTTGACAAGATTAGCCGTAAAATCGGGGTGTGGACTTCCAATGAAAGTTTGGTCCAAATCATTGATCACGCCGTCGCCATTCAGGTCCCTGAACTTCAGGTCGCCAGCTCTGGTACCCTCCTCCTGAAAGGGGCTTTCTCCTACTTCTGCTTGCGACTGAAAGATTCCCTCTACCTGAAATCCATAGAATTGGCCGATGGGCTTTCCTTCCTCGGTCCGTGTAACGGGAATTCGCTGGATGAGCCCCGTGAGGTTGCCATTGGAACCTAAGCTTACCACGAGGTTTTGATTGGTAGAGAAGTTCATCGTGGTCTCCCAGCGAAACTTTTTGTCAAAGTTCACCGTGCGAAGAGATACTTCGATCCCCCGGTTTTCCACCTGCCCGATATTGACAAAAGGTGGATTCAGGCTTCCGGCTGTGGAAGGTAGCAGCGCGGGCAAGAGCATGCCATTGGCCTTTTTGACGTAATAATCCACCACCCACTCGACGCGGTTGTTGAACAAGCTAAAGTCCATACCCACATTGGTCTGAAAGGAAGATTCCCATCTCACATCAGGGTTGGCCAGGTTGTCGGGGGCGAATCCCGTGATGAGTTGGTCGCCCAGCACCACATTGACCGACCGGATGTTGGAGCTGTAGGAATACAATCCGATTTCTTGGTTTCCGACGACCCCGACACCCGCCCGGAATTTGAGATCAGGTTGGAGAATTTTTTTGAGATGTGAGTTCATGAAAAATTCCTCCTGCGTCACACGCCATGCCGCCGCGACAGATGGAAAATATCCGTAGCGATTGTTGGGACCAAATCGGGAGGAACCATCGACTCGATAGGTACCTGTGAGGAGGTATCTGTTGTCGAAATTATAATTCAGTCGCCCGAAGTAAGAAAGCAAGGCCCAGTGACCGGCGCCCCCATCATTGATCATCTGCCCGGCATCACCAAGGCTGAGTTGTTGAAGATCGTTGGTAGGAAGATTGTCCCTGGAGGCATAAATCCACTCATACCTGCCCGCTTGCGCCTCATAACCTGCCAACACCGTGAGGGTGTGTTTGTCAGCAATTGTCTTGTTGAATGTGAGCAGGTGTTTGTTGATCCAAAACAAGCTGTTGTTCAAAGATCTTCTCACACCTGATTTCCCAAAGAAGCTACCGCGTTCAAATGACGGAAAAAAGGTATTATGATTGGAATAGACAATATCAGAACCAAACTCCGTGCGATAGGTGAGCCAAGGAAAAAGGTCTGCTTCGAGATAGATGTTGGCTAAAACCCGCGCTTTTGTGTTGATGTCATTGGTCTCGAGTGCGCGGGCCACTGGGTTGTCAAACGAAAGGGTGATTTCCTCCTGCGGTCCAGCGAAGGAGCCATCGGCATTGCGCACGGGTGCATTCGGGACCATCAGCAAGGCGGTATAAATTACCCCGCTGCTGTTGTCATTGAAGGTGATGTTCTCATTGGTGCGGCTCACGAGCAAGCTATTGCCTATCCTGACTTTTTTGGAAAAGGAATGGTCCAGATTCAACTTGACCGAGGTCCGGTTAAAGTCTGAACCTACCACGATTCCCTCTCGGTAGTGATATCCAGCAGAGAGTGCAAACTTCGTTTGGGCTGTGCCTCCCGTGAGGGTGAGCTGGTAGTTTTGCATGGCTGCGTTTCTGAACACAGCGTCCTGCCAGTCAGTCCCTTCCCCCAACAATTCTGGTCGTTCAAATTCCTCGATCAGCTCAAATCCCACGTCGCCGTAATACCCTGCATAATCCTGCAAATTGAGCACTGGCACCTTTCTAGCGAGTGATTGCGTGCTATAGTAGGAGTCAAAGGAAATATTAGATTTCCCTTCTTTTCCTCTTTTGGTGGTGATGATCACCACGCCATTTGCGGCACGCGCCCCATAGATGGCAGTCGCCGAGGCATCTTTGAGCACTTCGATCGACTCAATGTCGTTGGGGTTGATGGTGTTGAGCGCATTGGAATTTTGTCCGCCTCCATCCAACTCGGCAAAGTTGGAAGAGGTGCTCTGGTTGTCGTTGACGACCGGAATCCCGTCGATGATGTAGAGCGGCTCAGCCGACAACGTGGACCCAATTCCCCTCACACGGATCGAAACTGCGCCGCCGGGGGCACCAGAGTTTTGCGTCACATACACACCCGCCGCGCGCCCCTGAATGGCCTGATCCAGCCCCGTAGAAGGCAATTCCTTGATTTGACGCTCGCTGATGGAAGAGACTGCACCTGTGAGGTCACTGCGCTTCTGGCTTCCGTAGCCGATCAGGACTACTTCAGATAAATTTTGCGCTTGTGGCTGCATCGCAATTTGCCCCAACTGCGCATTGCTCGCCACGATTTCCCGCTCGAGATACCCGTAATATCTGATCTCCAGGGTTTTTCCCAACTCCACCTTGATCGAAAATTGGCCTTCACTGTTACTAAGTACCCCATTCGAGGTCCCTTTTTCAATGATTGATGCACCGATGAGTGGATCTTTGGTTTCCCCATCAATCACAATTCCCTCCACGAGTACAGGGGGAACAGGACGCAACTCGGTGGGTACCTCTGACAGGCTTGCCGGCTTGGACAGGCTAGCCGTTGTCTGCTGGACTCGCTTGATGATGTAACTATTGTCTGAGATTTTTTTGTAAGAAAAAACAGTTCCTAACAGCAGTCGGGTCAAGTCCTGCTCAATGTTGGAGCCAACATCAAACTTTCTCACATAGACCCCACGCACCTGATCTGTGTCATAAGCGATGCTGACTTGGTGATAATTGGCGACCTGGTCTATGATTTCACTCAGTAGAAAATTGCTCTGATCCTTCTGAATGTCGTGAAGGTCAGGTTCGTTTCCTCTCATGACAAGGGGGCTGAGCAGACAAAAGGCCAGCATCAATCCCAGAATTGTCAGATGATGTAAAAGGGAAGGAATGGGAGTAGTAGTTTTTTTCATCCTTGCGAGTTTCAGTAATAAAAAAATCGTCGGAGGTAGCGAACGGAAGCGTTCAATGGTTTGGTCATTCGATCATATACCTCCGATCTCCTACATTTCGAATGGTGAGGTCATAAATGGCGGCAAGGGCCTCCAGCAACAGAGCGGGGTCATTGGTTTGCAAGACTGCAGTCACGCGTTTTTCCAATAATTGTTTATTAGCGACCTCGACACTGATGTCGAATTCCCAAGCGAGGCGATCTACGATGTATTGAATAGATTGTCCGTGGAACATCAGGCTGTGATCCTTCCACGCGATGAATTGGGCCGGGTCGATGGCCTCCACGATGACGCCCTGGTTTGTGAGACGAGCTTGGTCCCCCGGATGGAGAATGGCAGTTCCTTTTTGGTTGGCGTCCACTTCCACTTTACCTTCCACAAGCGTCACGATGCACTGGTCTTTCCGTTGGATCACGTTGAAGGAAGTCCCCAGTACAGTCACATCAGCCTGATCGGTATGCACTACAAACGGCAGATCGGGGCTTTTGACCACTTCCAAGAATGCCTCTCCTTCTAACCATATTTCACGCGTAGGCGCTTCCTCCCAAGACTGGAAGTACCTGACATCTGAGTTGGCATTTAGGGTGATGATGCTCCCATCTGGAAGCGCCATTTCTTTTGTTTCGCCATAGGAAGTGGAAAATGTCATCATGGACTCCATCTTATCAGGTGACCACGTGAACCATAGGCAAACCATGATCAGCACCGTGGCTGCCATCCCAACCCATAGCTGGGGAGATACGAATCGCTTGCGTTTAGCGAATCTCTGGGCATTGATCATCTCCAATGCGCGCGTTGAATCCCGGACATCTTCGTCGCTGAGATGCCCGGCCAGGGCCAAGACCAGCTGAGAGGCTTCCTTCATGCGAGAAATTGCACCGGGGCGCTCAGCCGCCCAACGCTCCCAGGTCGCTCGCGACTGGGCGGTGGGACGTAGGCAGTGAGCCTGAAAAGATTCTGATGCGACCAGAAATTCTACTGTGTTGTCATCAACCTGCATGAAATGGGATCAAATGATGAGGAAGCATGCGACTCATCAGCCGAGACTTCTCATAATAGATGCGCCCGAACATTGCCTTTACTATCCTATTGGAAAAAAATTATTCTTTTTTTTCTGCAAGCATCTGTCTTAATTTGACAATCGCCTGATGAACTTGATTATAAATCGTCTGGCTACTGCGCCCTGTGATCTCTGCTATTTCCTCATAGTCCATCCCTTCCCGGAATTTGAGAAGCAGGACTTTTCGTTGTTGTTCAGGTAGGGCATCTGTGGCTTCTTTCAAGCGGCTTTGGAGAAATAACTGATCCTGAGAAGCGATCAAAGCTTCTTCGAAGGGTAAATAATGCTCCTCTTCTTCTTGAAAAGAGGACTGGTTTCTTCGCGATTCAGCTTTCATCTCCGTGACAATCTGTCGGTAGAATGATCTAAAAAGATAGGCTTTGAGATCAAGTATGTCCCTGTTCCATACCTCTTTCTCGACCATATTTACATAAAAGGATTGTAGGGTATCCCGGGTGAGATCCCGTTGCCTACAGACTCCAAATCCCAATTGGAAAAGCCCACGATAGTTCTTCAAAAATAACTCATGGAATTTATTCTGCTGATCGTTAAGATGTTGGGAAGGCATAACAAGTAAACATGCTTAAACTTCACTCTCAGCAAATTCGAGAACCCCCATTTTACCGTAGGGCACGCGATTCGTGTCATTTGATTGCGACCCTAGCGGCTTTCGTGAATTGAATATAGCACAATTATTGATTTCAGCATCTTTGTGCAAGGGTTTTACTTGTGGGGGGGCGTCGCGGCCTTCTGTCCTAGGTCCGGGGGTTTCACCCTCGGCTAACGAATTGCGCCCCTTCGGGGCTTCCCGTCCGAGGGCTTCACCCTCGGCTAACGAATTGCGCCCCTTCGGGGCTTCCCGAACTCTCAACTCTCAACATCTCATGCTTCGACACACTTCGACATGCTCCTTTCGACAGGCTCAAGACAGGCAGTGCGGGCGCTCAGCGACCGCAAAACTCTCAACTCTCAACTCTCAAACTCTCAACATCTCAACTCTTGTTCTTCGGACACATGACCTCATTTTTCTCACAGGGAAAAAACTCCATCCGGGGCCGTGTACCAGAGTAAAACAGGGTGGAATCCGATTCTCCGAAGGTGATGGAATGGATTTCCCAGGTGCCCTCGACTGCGGCACCGAATTCTTCTTCAAGATTTACTTTACAGCCAGACAAAAGGGCCAGGAGCATGGCGGTTAGTGTGATTGTTTTGGTCATACCGTTGGGAAATGTTAGTGAGCTGGTTGAACATAATTGGCAAGAAGAGAGGGCCCCCACCAGCGATGTCGGTTTGTGTCAGGAAAGACGATTTATTCTGTTTTGCGGAAAAGGGCAACTAACGCTCTCTTACCAGTAGCAGGGAGGCTTTTGTTGAAATAAAGGGCTCACCCACCTTTGAAGGGTTGATTGAGCCATCCGAGAGAATGAGGGTGTCGCCGTTCAAGACAAATGAAAAGTTTCGAAACACCTGTATTGAGTCATTGAGGTCTTCTAATTCATCGAAAAGCTTGGGTAAAAAATTGATTCCTCCGTCAAGTTGATCTTTTTCTGAGAGGCCCCCGCGGTACTCATATGTTGCCATGTCTCCTTCTTGGTCAAAGAGAAACAACGGGCACATGACCTCATTTTTTTCACAAGGAAAAAACTCCATCCGGGGCCGGGGGCTATTGAAAAAAACCGTGGTATCCGATTCTCCAAACGTGATGGAGTGGATTTCCCAAGAGCCTTCGACTGCGGTACCGAATTCTTCTTCAAGATCTACTTTGCAGCCCGCGAGGAGGATGAGGGCGGAGAGGATGATGATTCTGTTCATGTGTGGTGTAATGGGTTGATGTCCGTTTTCATGTAGTGGCAGGGAAAGGAATCGACCCCGTCCCTGCCATTGGTTTCGATCGCGCGGCCAGCTCCTGAAAGCTCAACGCTCTCTCACGAGGACCAGGGAAGCGTTTTGGGAAACGTAACGAGGCTCGTCGAAGCGGATATGGCTGATTTCACCTTTTGAGAGGGTGAGAGTGTCGTTTCTCAGTGAGAATGAAAATGCTCTGAATACTTGCAACGTATCATTGAATGGCCCCAAATCGCTGTAAAGCTTTGGCTCAAATCTTATGCCTCCATCATATTTTTCCTTGTCGGCAAATATTCCTGAGTACTCATACGTAGCCATATCTCCTTCCTGATCAAAGAGATAAACCGGACACATGCCAGCGTTTTTTTCACAAGGAAAAAACTCCATCCGGGGCCGGGGGCTATTGAAAAAAACCGTGGTATCCGATTCTCCAAACGTGATGGAGTGGATTTCCCAAGAGCCTTCGACTGCGGTACCGAATTCTTCTTCAAGATCTACTTTGCAGCCCGCGAGGAGGATGAGGGCGGAGAGGATGATGATTCTGTTCATGTGTGGTGTAATGGGTTGATGTCCGTTTTCATGTAGTGGCAGGGAAAGGAATCGACCCCGTCCCTGCCATTGGTTTCGATCGCGCGGCCAGCTCCTGAAAGCTCAACGCTCTCTCACGAGGACCAGGGAAGCGTTTTGGGAAACGTAACGAGGCTCGTCGAAGCGGATATGGCTGATTTCACCTTTTGAGAGGGTGAGAGTGTCGTTTCTCAGTGAGAATGAAAATGCTCTGAATACTTGCAACGTATCATTGAATGGCCCCAAATCGCTGTAAAGCTTTGGCTCAAATCTTATGCCTCCATCATATTTTTCCTTGTCGGCAAATATTCCTGAGTACTCATACGTAGCCATATCTCCTTCCTGATCAAAGAGATAAACCGGACACATGCCAGCGTTTTTTTC
>DAITMB010000175.1:0-8034 GCA_036835375.1 Bacteroidota bacterium | reverse complement strand
TCAAAACACAAAAAAGCCGAACAAGTGTCCGGCTTTTTTTGATCCTTCCAAACGTTTTTGACGATGATTACAGGGTAGATCGCACGAAGAAATGAGCGTTTGATCCCCACTGTTTCTGAGCATTTTAGGCAAATCCGCCTCCCCTAAGGCCTTTTCAACTGCTGGATTTCCTTGTTCATGTTGTCGATTTTGCTGCGGAGCTCTTCGAGGGCTTTGGCTTGGGTGGCGCGGGTGGACTCGGCCTGCTGGGTGGCTTCGAGGTTCTTTTTGAGGGATTCTTCGATGCTTTTCTTCTCAGCTGCCAGGGATTGCGTGTTTTTTTCGAGATCCTTTAAGGCCTGTTCTTGTGCGGCGAGGGCTGCTTGGGCTTCTACAAGGGCTTTCTCCAACTTTTTGCGGTTGATGTCTTGTTGTAAGGTGACGAGGTAGCGGGTAGCGTTGGCAGTCTCGCCAGGGTAGGTCCGCGCATCCATGAAATTATCGTTGCCAAGGGAGAGAAAAAGCGTCAATCGGGTTTGGCTATTGTTGCGGCCTACGGACTCGATGTTGAGATAATAGTCGAGGGTCTGATTAGAAATCTCAGGGATGACCAGCGCATTGTAAGCGACCAATGAGCCTTTGATTTTTTTGGGGGACTTGGTCGTAATGGGGCGGAGGCGTTCTTGAAAAGCGCTTTGTACGTCTTCTAAGCTGGCATCATAGACCATGCTCAGGCCCGGAGCTGTGGGTGCAATTTTTTTATTGAGCTCAAACTGTCCTTCTTGGGGCACTTGTGCTTGGAGAGAGACGGAGGCCACAAGGGCAAATAGGAGGAGTATTGCGTAATTTTTCATACAATAACTTACGGTAAAAAAGCATCAAGGTCACACGAAATCATTTACCTTAGAGAAATACAAAGAGAGAACAAAAAGCCCAGCACGCTGAAAACCAGCGTGCTACACGGCGTCAAATAAGAAGAAATTTTTTTAATTTATTCTTTTGCACCCATGCGATGGGAAAGCGAAGGATAGGAAAATCCCAATCTTCCGACTATTTAGGAGGGTCGTGAGGATCATATCCCTAATCAATTTTCGCTTTGCGATACATCATACATGGCATACTGCCAGACCGACTTCACGAAGGCTTTCCACCCATGTAGTGAAAAAGTGAAAAACGTCCTCAACGAAATTTTTCCACCAACTTTCCGCTCTCTTTCTCCTTGAGCACGACTTTTCGTTTGCCATCGGGCATCAACTCTTCTTTGACCAGCCAGTGGGTATCGTCGTAGCTGGTGCGGCCCACTTTATCGATGTGGCCTGTTTGGCCGCGCCACAGTGGTAGTTGCACTGGTTCCCACTGCCGCGAACTCGCAGAGCGATAGCAGGCGTCCATGACGCAATTGACCACATATCCGTCATAAAAGCTTTCAAACGGTATTTTGCCATCGTCCATGCTTTGGAACATATCACGAAACATGAAGTTGTACCCCAAAGCATGGAGCTCGTCCCCCACCGGAAAGAGCCAACCTGTTTCGCTTTCGGCTTTTTCGGCGACGTAGCCACCTGTGCCGCCAGCCGTAAACATTTCGTAGCCTGTATGAAAAAAGTGGTCGAGCCGGATGGTGCCCTGTGTTCCGGCGACCTCATCGCGTAAGTCCATGCCGCCCCGAAATGCCCAACTGACCTCAAACTGAGCCATAGCACCATTCGCATACTTGATCAAGGCGATCGCATGGTCTTCAGCTTCGATGGGTTTGACGAGGGTATCTGCCCAGCACATGACTTCTAGCGGGCGAATGTCTTTGCCGATGAAATTGCGTGTGACCTCGATACAGTGGCAGCCGATGTCGATGATGGCGCCTCCGCCAGATTGGGTAGCATCCCAAAACCAGTCGCTGTGAGGTCCCGGATGCGCCTCCCGGGACCGTGCCCAGAGGACCTGCCCAATTGCCCCCTTCTGGATGCTATCGAGGGCCTTGAGGGTCTTGGGTGTGTAAGCGAGGTCTTCGAGATATCCGTGAAAAACGCCCGCTTTTTCGACTTCTTGAAGTATTTCGAGGGCTTCAGCGCCATTCATGGCGAGGGGCTTGGTGCACAGAATGCCTTTGCCCGCGGCTGCCGCTGCCAAAATCACCTCTTTGTGCAGGTGATTGGGAAGCCCCACGATCACGAGGTCCACCTCGGGATGGGTCACTGCTTCGCGCCAGTCGCTGGTAGGGTAGGGGATCTTCCACTCGGCAGCGAAGGCTTCAGCACGGTCTTGACGTCGGGAATACACCGCAACGACTCGATCGCTGGAGCGGGCCTCCTGAATGGCTTGGGTATAAAATCGACCGATGAGTCCGGTTCCGAGTACAGCGATTTTGTGCATGAGGGAGGAAGCGTTAATAAAGTATAAAAAGGGGAAATTACGGGCTAGCACCCGAAAATCCTTCTCCTAGGCAGAAGGAACAGGTGGGAGGAGGCAAAGGGGATGGGGCAGCGAGGTTCGGTGGCGATTGAGCGTGTCAGCGGGCAAGAATGGGCGGGGAAAGGTACGGCATTGATCGATTTCTTCTTTAGCTTTGGCGCGCTTGAACTTTTTTTTGAGTCAGGAAATTTCATGGAAGCATATTGGATCCTCGGCCTTCTCTGTTTGTTGTTTGGTGCATTGATTAGCAACAAGATCAGGCCCGAACTGGTCTTCGTGGGCGCAGTGACGATCTGCATGGCTGCTGGCTGGATTGCTCCCAAAAACCTTCTCTTACACTACAGCAACGAGACATTGGTGGGGCTGATTTTGTTAATGCAAGTGTCTTCTGTCTTGGAGAAGACACACATCCTTCCCTGGCTGTCGAAAAAAATGATCCGCGCTGGATCGCTTCATGCCTCCTTGTCGCGGCTTTCGGTGGTGTCGATCCTGCTGTCTGCAGTGCTCAACAACACGGCGGTGGTTGCTTCCTTCATGGGAATGATTCGGCAGAATTCACATTTTGCCCCGTCCCGCTTGCTAATTCCCCTGTCGTATGCCGCAATTATGGGTGGAATGATCACACTGATCGGGACGAGCACCAATCTGATCGTCAACTCTTTCGTGATTGAGGCTGGTTTGCCTTCCCTTGGGTTTTTTGATGTAGCGTATGTGGGCTTGCCACTGGCAGTGGTAGGCACCCTGTACTTGGTCCTTGTTTCGCCGAAGCTCCTCCCTGCGCATGTAGAAAAAGTGCAGACACAGCAGCGGGATTTTTTTCTCGAAGCGGATGTGGTAGCGGGATCGAAGCTGGTGGGTAAGTCCGTGGCTGAGAATGGGTTTCGGAAAATGGACTCGCTCTTTTTGGCTGAAATTGTGCGAAATGATCGGCTCATTTCGCCTGTGACGCCCGAAGAATTGATCGAAGCAGGCGATTCGCTCGTCTTCACGGGGGATGTGGCGCAGATACACGAGTTGGTCAAATATGACGGGCTGGAGTTGCACAGCGGCACTGCGGGCATTCTCCGCTCCAATCTTCAGGAGGTTGTGATCAAGCACAATGCGCCCATCATCGGCAGCCAAGTCAAGGAGGCTCAGTTTCGCACAAAATTCGACGCTGTCATTGTTGCGGTGCGGAGGGGGGAAAAGCGGTTGCTCGGAAAAATCGGGGACATGGTGCTTCAGCCTGGTGACAGCTTGGTGCTGGCCGTCGGCACGGAGTTCGAGAAGCACGAGAACCTCCGTCGCAATTTCATTTTCCTTTCTGAAGTGGAGCTCGACGACACCCTGGCAGTGACTAAAGGATGGCAGGCCGTGGGATTGTTTGTGGGGGCGATTGCTTGCGCAGCCTTGGGGTGGTGCTCTTTGTTCCAAGCCATGCTGGCTGTTTTGCTCCTCTTTATGGCACTAGGATTTTTGAAAATCAAGCATTTGAAAAATAATCTCAACCTCGGACTGCTACTCATGATTGGCAGTTCCCTGGGGCTGGCGGCTGTCATGAGCACCTACGGGGTCGATACCTTGCTCAGCGAGGGGATTTTGAGTATCACAGGAATGGAATCGCCATTTTGGGCGTTGGTGGGGATTTATCTTAGCACCGTCATTGTCACTGAGCTCGTCACCAACAATGCCGCTGCGGCGCTGATGTTCCCGATTGCCTATGCCACGTCACAGTCCTTGGAAGTGAGCTATATGCCCTTTGTGCTGGCGATTGCCTTTGGTGCGAGCGCCAGTTTTCTCACGCCCATCGGATACCAGACCAACTTGATGGTGTTCAGTGTGGGTAAATACCGGTTCACTGATTTTTTCAAAATCGGGTTAGGCCTTTCGTTGCTCTATGGCGTGGTCGTGCTGTGGTTATTGCCCTACTTTTTTCCATTTTAGGAACGGCCCACGGTATCTTGCCTACTAGGTGGCTTCTGGCCATATTTGCCACAAAGATCCCACAATCGGGGGTGGCACCCTCTTATCTTTTTCGGCAACGCCTATGAAAATCGCGGTTCTCTCTGACATCCACGACCACGTATGGCACCTGGCGGCGGCGCTGCGTTCTGAAGCGATGAGCGAGTGCGAGGCCCTCATTTGTTGTGGTGATCTGTGCTCACCGTTTGTATTGGCGATGTTGGGAAAGGGGTTTGCAGGTCCCATTCATGTTGTTTTTGGCAACAATGATGGAGACACGTTCCGCATCACAAGCATCGCCAAAGACAGATATTCCGACAGAATCACCCTCCACGGCGAATATGCGCACATTTCGCTAGGCGGCGCCCACATCGCAGTGAATCATTTTGACGGCATCGCTGGCGACCTTGCGCGCGCTGGCACCCATGACTGGGTGTTTTTTGGTCATGATCACCGCATGCGGTTGGAAGTTTTCGAGGTGAATGGGCGAGTGGTGCGCCTGCTGAATCCTGGTGCGATCATGGGAGCCGCCCTTGGACCCGAAGGGCCTTATCGAGTCGCTCACAGTTTTTGCGTGGTCGATATCCAGGCAGGAAGTGTGAAGGGCTTTCAGGTCGATTCAGGGGCGGAAAACGTTACTTTTTTAGATGTTCCTATCGTGGGAAGTTGAAGCAAGAGGCTTTTTTTTATGAGAGTATCTGAAAAATTGAATAAATAGCGATCCCCGTAGAAACATCCTGTGCTGGCGCAGGTATTATTTGCCCATTTGCAGTTACTTGTATTGTATCCCGCCTCTTAGGGTAGCCTCCATCCTTTCCCCAGTCCGTTGCATGGAACCAACTTTTATTCAGTTCATGGGCCTTCGAGTGCAAGATCCCATGACATTGTTTACAGACTTGCTGCTCGGCGGCGTTTGTTTGTTATTTGCTTATCGACTGTTTTTCCTGCGTTCTCACGCAGCTTCAACCCGCTGGTTCACCGCATTTTTTGTGATGATGGGCATCGGAACCATAGAGGGAGGATTGGTGAACCATGCCTTTTTCTATCTCTTGGGTCCTGGCTGGAAAGCACCGATGGTCCTGATCATTGGGAGCAGTCTCACGGTCTTGCAATTGGCCAATCTACATACCATGGAGTCCCTGTTGTCGCCAAGGACCCTCCGCTCCTTCCAGCGGATCGTCGCGCTACAGATTTTGGGCTTTTTGCTTTACATCGGTCGTTTTCCTTTGGAACAAATTGATTTTAAAGTCCTTCATCCTCACTTAGGGGTCGGGCTGGTGTTGTTTGTGGGTTTGCTACAAGGATATGGCCAGAGCCGGGATCCGCATCCGGGAAGGCGCTGGATGCTGCTATCAGTGGCAAGCCTTGTTCCTGCAGGTATCGTGGGTGCCACGCAGTTTTCACCCGACAAATGGTTCAATTACCATGACCTGGGGCACGTCTTGATGATTCCTTCGATGTACTTCATTTTCATGGCGGCCTGCGCTTTCTCTTCCTCTCCCGCTGTAGAAGAGACGCCAAAAAAAGCAGGCTCTCTGTTGGAAGAGCCTGCTGTGGAGAAGATCCCTATCGCATAAGCCCTTCTTGGGCTCGCAATGTGAAGCTTTATCGAGAAGTGGTTTGGCCAGCCATGCTACGGTCTTTGGGCTGGTGCTTGGCCACAGATTCGTTGACTTTGCGGTGCATGAGCTCATTTTTGTGTTGATACCAGCGCTGCTGATAAAGTCGGTTCATGACCTTGTCAAATGGCATAGATATTCCCATAAAAGCTGCACCACGGAGCCAATCGCCCACTTTGGGACTCATCATGCGGTGAGAGACGCCCATGCCTCCATTGAGGTAGGTGATGTAGTGCCAATATCCGGCGGGCATGTACACAGAATCTCCCGGGCGGAGGACCATCCGGTAGCCCTGCGCGTAGCGCAACCCCGGAAATTGCTCGAAGTCCGGATGGTTGATGTCCACGAAGGAGTGGGTGTTGAAGGGGACTTTGTAGAGGTATTTGGTGTTTTCCGGGCTAAATAAAATCACTTCTTTGTCGCCAAAAATCTGCGTCAGAAGCACGCAGGAACTGTCCACATCGTAGTGCATTCTCACCACGGTGTCTTTGCCTCCGAGAAACATGAAGCCAAGCTTGCCGAGCGGATTTTTGTAAAAATCAGGGCAGGAAAAGTCATTTCGCAGATCTGGACGAATTTTATACAAATCGGCCAGGAACATCCGCAAATCAGTCGGCTCGTCGCGGTTGATGATGTCAAGGTATTCGCTGAATTTCATTTTGATGTCGGGGACAGTCGTCGTGGACCACTTGTGGCGCTCCACTTTGTTGTCATACAGCCCGATCATTTCGTCTCCCATATAGGTTTTGAACCACTCCAAGGTCCATTTGCCGCCGGCGGGCTGCTGATCCACCAAGCCCTTGATGATGGCAGGGCGCTGTGGCTTGTGGTAGTTCTCCATGAATTCTTTTCTGGAGATATTTTCAACCACGTCGATTTGTAAGCTAAGGTCAATCGCCATATCTAAGTCAATTTTTGCAAGGTGTTGGAGGGAAAAGTTGGGGGTGGAGAGAAAGTCATGAAAGTCTTTATACGTGTAGGGTATTGTGAGATTTGTCCAAGCAAGCAGATTCCGCTGGTAGCTGGGGAGGGGAAATTCTACTCAAAGAGATGTGGTTTTCGGCGGTAGAGGGAGGCCAGGATTCGCTCTAGCAAAGAGGGGGCCCATCGATTCAGGATCGCGTTGACCTTGCCTGGGACCGAATGGATGCTTTTGAATTTGCGACGGCGAACATTGCCTACGATGACTTTCGCAACGCCTTCTGGCGTATCTGCTACTCCCCCATCTCTTGGTTTGAGCTTCACGAGCTGTCCTTGCGCATTCATCATGGTCTTGTCAGGCGCATTTTGTGTGTATCCCACATAAACAATTCCGACGTGAACGCCCTCTGTGCGAAGCTCTAGCCGAAGCGCTTCTGCCAATCCTGTGAGGGCCATTTTTGCTGCGCTGTACACCGAAGTCATTGGCAAAGCTCTCAGTCCCACCACACTCGACACAAACACCAAAGAGCCTTTCGTCTGAATCAGATGCGGAATGGCGTATCGGCTTACGTTCATCGCGTTGAGAACGTTGGCATCAAGGATTTCTCGAAACACCTCGGGCTGTAATTCCTCAAATCGTCCTCGCATCGATAGCCCGGCGTTGTTGATCACCACGTCGAGACGGCCATAGGTCTCCACTACTTGTTGCACAAGTGATCTCGCAGATGCTGGCAAAGCTAAGTCTCCGGAGATTCCCTCCACTTCGATGCCCTGTGTGCGAAGGTCCGTGACGGCAGCGGCCAATCGGACCTCGTCCCGACCCGTGATTACTACTCGACATCCAGCCAAGCCCAAAGCCTCGGCAGTGGCTTTTCCGATGCCTCTGCCTGAACCTGTGATCAATGCTACTTTCTCCTTCCACATAAACCTACGATCGTTCGGCGCACAAAATTAATTGCCTGAAATGAGGATTTAAAAGGAGCTGAAAGGCCCAAGAGAAATTTCTTGAACCATTCCTTGGCCATCATTCCAAATAGGACGATGGAAGCGTCTATATCGCTGGCTCAGCTTTTCCACTGCACGCGCATATCAGGATTGAATCTCAAGGCTACATAGTCATTCGAAAGGGCCACCGCAACATGTGTCAGCCAGGCAATCCAGATCG
>DAITMB010000174.1:0-8043 GCA_036835375.1 Bacteroidota bacterium | reverse complement strand
TTAAGCTATTTACCCGACAACAAAAAAAAGGATGTTTTCCATCAAAAAGGGGTGATTGCTCAGTTCAAGGGGGAGTATGCAAGGGCATTGGAATATATGCTCATCGCACTTGAAATGGCCGAAAGGGATCAGGACCAAAAGGCCTATGCAAAGACCTTGCATTCTGTGGGGATGCAACATCAGTACCTTGGTGATTTTGATGTGGCATTGACTTTTTTCGATCGAGCCATTGATGAAATGAAATCAGTTGGACTTATGGCAAGTATCAAGCAGCCGATTTTCCATAAAGCCCAGATTTTCTTGCAAAAAAAGGACAAAGCCATGGCTGTTATCCTATTTAACCAGGCGATAGAATTGGCAGAACAGGAAAGAAATAAGTTCGCTATTGGTGAAATGAGGGCTAAATTCAGCAAAGTCTTGTATCTCGAAGGTCACTATCAAGATGCTGAAGCATCTATTTTTGAAGCCATTCAGGTTTTTCAACAACTGAATATCCAGATGGAGTTGCTAGAATTATTTGAACTGCTAGGCTTGGTCTATCAAAAGATGCAAAACTGGAAAAATGCAAAATCTGCATTTGAAGAAGGGCTTCGACTTGCTCTTTTACTTACGGTACCGAACATGATCTATCGATTTACCACCTTGCTCCAAGGAGCAACAGCATGAGTATCACCAAAATGCTCAGCCCAGCAGATCCACTACGGTGTCTCACATAGCACCCTTAGAAGAACCCACAGAATGGCTTCACCCTAAATCTTGCCAAGGCTGCATGTCTGATCCTGATTTCCTCCATACACGAGTGCTGAGAGTTGAGGGGCATTGCCTGAGACTTGAGAGAAGAACTCAAGATTTTTAATAAAAACCCGACTGAGTCGTGCCGTCCGACTGTCCTCGACCAAGGGCGCCGATTTCCCCCACGCACTTCGCCACCGCGAATCCCTCCCCTAATAATGATCAATAAACGGCGTCCCGACAATGTGCTGAAAGTCATTGACGCGCTCCACGTACCAGACGCCGCCCTGGAGGTAGAGCCCAGTGATGGAGGTATTGTGGATCATGGTGCGATAGGTCATGTTGGGGGAAAAGTGGAAGATGCCGCGAAGCAGCGATTTGATCGCAAATCCGTGGGAAAAGGCGGCGACGGATACGGGCGATGTGGCCTCGCCGTAGCGTGTCTTGAGTTCGCTGAGCCATTGGTACATCCGAAATTCTACGTCGCGCTGGGACTCCCCTTGTGGCGGCCGAAAGTCGTAGGCGTCGGAACGTACGAGGGCGAGGCACTCGGGGGTATAGATGTCTTTTCGAACCTTGCCTTCCCATTCTCCCTGGCTCAGTTCCAGCAGTTCGGGCCGAAGTGCCAGGGGAGGGACTTCCGAGAGGTAGCTGCAAGCAATCTTGGCAGTGGCTTGGGTGCGCACAGCCGTTGAGGAGTAGATGGCATCAAAGCGATGGCCTTCCCGCGCGAGGCGCTCTCCAAGGAGATGTGCCTGCACTTCCCCCTGCTCTGAGAGTGGAAAGTGGTTGCTTTGGCCCCCGATCAGGTGAAAATTGATGTTACCGATGCTCTCGGCGTGGCGAATGAGAAATACAGTCAGCATATTTATGTAAAATATCTCTGGCAAATACGGGTATTCCGCTATGGCACCCAAACAGATGTGGAAGTTGTTGCCAAAAGGGTTGGGGGAGCTTCGGTGAAGGGTTTTTTGTACTGGCGCTTGAAAGAGGTTGTAACACTTGGTGGTGCTTTTCTCACAATGCGCCTTTTCCACCCCTCCAAAGCACCTCCTACCCGGGACTTTCCCGGTTGTGTGTCGCTCACGCATTTGCAACAAAAGTCAGAAACCATTGCTGATTTCTTGGATACATGGTATTATTTTTGACCCATGCGCTGTGATCGCCCAGGTTTGTTGACTGTTTTATTTTCCCACATGCACCGAGCTGTACCGCCGTTCTTCTTGTCTTTGATTTGCCTGATATTTCTGACGATGGGAGGTGGGCGTCTGGCGTCACAAGTGCAGCAAGTCCCCCCTTCGGGACAGGCGTTTCCTGTGCATCGCAATCTGAACACCGTGTGGAATGCGCAAGAGGGAATGGCGTACTTTTTCCAGTGCCTCTCTGATCTGGAAGCGCAGCGAAAGGATCGGGTCACGGTGGTTCACATCGGGGACTCCCATATTCAGGCCGACTGGTTTTCGGGGACCGTGCGCATGAGTCTTCAGCAGTTTTTTGGGAATGCAGGTCGGGGGCTGGTCTTTCCTTATCGGCAGGCGAACACCAACGCCCCGCAAGACATTCGCTCCTCCAGCAATGTCACCTGGCAATCGCGACGGATCTCCTCGGGGCAGCATCATTCGCCCGTGGGCATCAGCGGATTCAGTCTCCAGACCGCTTCTCCCGGCTATGAGCTTTCGCTCTCGATTCTCCCCAACAACGCTGGGCTAGACTATTCATTTGACCGGGTTACGCTCTTCACAGAAAAAGGCGAAGGTGTATTCAGTGCCCGACTCGGAGAATCCCAGGTCCCACTGCGCGCACCGCAGCAAGCGCCTGCACCGGGCCAGCACGCTGTCCTACGACATCACATTGTGAACGGCGACAACCTGGCGCATCTCGCCCGGCGATATCATTGCAGCATTGAGGACCTCATGAGGTGGAACAACTTGCCGGACAGCCGCATATTTATTGGGACAACCCTGATTGTGAGTGCGCCTACGGTAGAAATGAGTCCTCAGATGCTCTCTCGTTCTGGCGGAGGAGAAGTCGATTTAGAGTTAATGTCGCCCCTGTATGGCCCCTATGTGAGCCGGGTCCGCCTGCCCTATGCCGTGAACACCATGACCCTCTCGGGCTACCAAGCCACGGCTGCCCAGCATCACATGACCCTCTACGGTATGGTGCTGGACAAACAAATGTCGCCAGGCTTGCTCTACCATGCCATTGGCGCAAACGGCGCCAAGGTGGACCACTATTTGGCGTCCCAGGCATTCTGGGTTCAGTTGGCCTCGTTGCAACCAGACTTGGTCATCATTTCGCTGGGGACCAATGAGGCGACGCTACCCGGCTTTCGTCCGGAGGTATTTGCGGCAGACATTGCCCAGATGATCGCTCGGGTGAAGCAGGCTTCTCCGACCAGCTCCGTTCTTCTCACCACCCCCCCAGATGCGCTCAAGGGTCGGTCCCACCCCAATCCAGCCATTGTGAAAGCGGGTGTCGCCCTCATGGATTTGGCGCTGAGCCAAGGCTACGCTGCTTGGGATTTTCAGCACGTGATGGGCGGAAGTGGTGCTATATTTACTTGGCAATCTCATGGTCTGGCACAAAAAGATGGGATTCACCTCACGAAGGCAGGCTATGAGCTACAGGGAAAACTTTTGTATCAGGCCTTGATGGAGGCATATGGGAGATACTTGGCTTATACATCCAGATAACTGGGGAACGTTGCTGCGAAGGTTGTTCGTCTTTGACAAGGCGCAGCCGCTGCTGTTTCCTACGTGGGATTTTCTGGTGCTCTTCGTGCTGTTTTTGGGTGGCTATCTGCTGTTGGCGGATCGAAAGCCGCTGCGGGTCATCTACATATTGGCCTTTTCGCTGTTTTTTTATTACAAAAGCGACGGCCTGCATTTCCTGCTGCTGATCCTCTCTACCGTCATCGACTACTTGCTGGGGATCATGATCTATGCTTACCAGCTGGAGGAAGTGCCATATCGAGAAGTGAAGATCTTTGGCAAGACACGCCGGGTGGTGGACTTGTATCGCTTGGCGAGCTACAGCTACACGACCAATGGCGCGGTGGAAACTGTGTTTCCGACGAAGGGCGTAGCACGCTACTTCACCAATCCACTCCGCCTCTTCGGTGAACTCGTGCTCACGGGCCTCGATCGCGGCACGTACTGGATCGTAGCACCCTACCGCGAATTCGGTCGGCAACGCCTCTTTCTGATTTTCAGCGTGGTGATCAACCTCGGGTTGCTGGCTTTTTACAAATACACCAACTTTCTCATCGGGAGTATCAATGACCTCACCAACGGGTCGCTTTCGCTGTGGGACATTGCCTTGCCTGTGGGAATCTCCTTTTTCACCTTCCAGACGATGTCCTACACCATCGACATCTACCGTGGAAAGCTGGAGCCCTTGGTGCGGCTGCTGGATTTTGGATTTTTTGTGAGTTTTTTCCCGCAACTCGTGGCAGGACCCATTGTGCGGGCTTCCCAGTTTTTGCCACAGATCCGCGGCAACATCCGGGTGACTCAGGAAGACCTTGGGCGCGGCTTGTTTTTGATTTGCATCGGCTTGTTCAAAAAAGCCGTCATCTCCGACTTCATCGCCAATGGATTCAGCGATCAAGTGTTTGAAGAACCAGCGCTCTACACAGGCTTCGAAAATCTGATGGCCGTGTATGGCTACGCGCTACAGATTTATTGTGATTTCTCGGGATACTCCGACATTGCGATTGGCATTGGTTTGCTGCTCGGCTATCAGCTTCCCATCAATTTCATGGCACCTTATCAGTCAGCCAGTGTACGCGACTTTTGGCGGCGCTGGCACATCTCCCTCAGCACCTGGCTGCGAGACTACCTGTATGTGTCGTTGGGTGGCAATCGAAAGTCGAAAATCCGCACCTATGTGAATCTCCTCCTGACGATGATTCTTGGAGGATTGTGGCACGGAGCCAGCTGGCGATTTGTGATCTGGGGGGCCATGCACGGGGTCATGCTGGCCTTGGATCGTATGCTCACCGACACCCGGCACTGGGTGCGGCGCAAGCTCAGCGCGTGGTTTGATCGGCTGGACCAGACTGTGGTGGCTTCACAAGAAGGCCAGGGCCAGGCTACGGGGCTACAAGAATGGCTCGTGCGCATGCGCTGGTACATGCACGGCTGGGTGTGGCTCGCCACCCAGGCCATTGGGCACATAGTGGGCCTCGTGTTTACCTTTCACTTTGTGTGCCTCACCTGGATTTATTTTCGGGCCGAAAGCCTTGAAAAAGCCCATGATATGATTCGCAACATTTGGTATAATTTTCATCCAGAAGTCGCAGGACAAGTCCTTTCGACTTATAGTCATATTTTTCTCCTCATGTTGCTGGGATACATCCTGCACTTCATCCCCGCAGAAATTGATCGCCGGGTTGAAATCACCTTTGCCCGCATCCCCGTGCTCGCCCAGTCAGCTGTGATGGCCTTCGTGATGTATCTCGTCTTGCAAAGCCAGACGTTCAACGGTGGCATGCCCTTTATCTACTTTCAGTTTTGATCTCAACAGGTTATCAAAGTTTTGATCCTACCCCACTATTTCACCCGCTCGGCTTCCACATACTCATCAGAATCATGAAATCGGTACACCAAGCGCTCGACTCCGCCTCGGGGTCCTCGCTCGATGACAAGGTACGTGTTGAGGTTGTCCAGGGTCACGAAATGGTCCGGCTTGAATTCCAGAAGTTTATGCGCCGCCATGCCATAGCTTTCGGAGGTTGAGGACAGGTATAAATTATTTTCCCGATGCTCAATAAGGAGGTTTTGGCTCCGGAGTTGATAGATGCCAGCGACTGACTGATATTGCGCTACACTTTTTTTGTAAGAATCCGTGGAAATATAGTCCAGATGAGCGCGGAGCGGCTGGAGAAATTTCCAGGAGGGATGGCGGGCAATGGCGGAATCCAGGGGAACGATGGCTTCGTCGAGGTCGCCAGACTTAATTAATCTGTGAGCCTTTTTCGTGAAGTCATCTACTCGCAAGGCAAAGAATCCGCGACTTCCCTTTTGTTCGAAGAACATCTTCGTGACTTCCTGTGAGGCAGAATCTCTTGAAAATTTCGCTTTGGCCGTAAAGCTCATGGCATAGCGATCTTCTTTGTCATAAGGAAACATCAACAGCTTGGATTGATCTCCCGCCTGAAATACCAAATAACCCAGCTGGGAGCTGATATTCATGCCAAAGGCAGGCATGTCAGCGATCCAATACTCCCCGACATAGTCCTGCAGCTCCCCTTCTGAAAGCGCCCCATGCGCCATGACGTGGTCACAGTGTCGGATCAGCAACTCGAAGGGTTCATGAGCAGGATAAAACAAACTTCCCTTCTTAAAGACCTCCTTGGCCTCTTCTGGCTCTTCCTCGACCAGCAATAACTGTCCCTGAATCATCAAGCCCTCTTGATCTCTTGGATTGAGGCGCATATAGTTTTCGATGGCTTTGAGCCCTTTGTCCGCATCGCCCAGCCACAAATGGCACTGAGCTTCCGTCAACGCTTGAAAATCGTTATCGCCTCGAAGCTTCCGATATTTCTCAATGGCGTCCAAGCACAGCTCAAAATCTTCTTGCAAAAAGCTTTCACTGATCAACGATGTCCAATTGCTCGCCTTATCAGGATCTATCTCCACCATGAGTTGTGAAAGCTCCAGCGCTTTTTCGGGCATGTCATTGATGCGGTAGTGGAGTTGCTTGACCATCATCTCAAACATGTCGGGCAATCGGTCGCTCGTTCGCATCGCCTTGTCGATGAACTTTTTCTGCACTTCTTCGCTCCGCTGATAGAAATACAGCGTTCGGGCATAACTGTAGGAGGCCCAAGAAAAGGTAGAATCTAACGCGATCGCTTCTTCAAAACGGGTAAAAAATGCTAGATCTTGGCTTATCAATCCGATCACACCTTCAGAAAATTTTTGATATGCGAGGGGAGAGGACGTGAGCATGGCCGTGAGCGGTAGGTCAACAAAGTCCCGCAGGTGTTCTTGTGGAATCCCAATCATCTCCTTGGCGGCAAAGCTCACTTCATCCAGCAGCGGAAGCAATGCTGGCCCTTGGAGCGATCGCTTGGCGTGGGGCTGACCTGATGGCACAGTGAGCAGCGCCAGATCGATTTGATACATGCCGTTTTCTTGCGAAAAATCGCCATTGAGCACAAATGAGCACCCTTCCCGCTTGGCATTTTCCAATGCATCTTTGAGAGACCCATTCGCATCCTGCGGCTGAAACATGTTGAAAATGTAGGGATCCTGATCAAAATCCATGTCCAGTGCCAGCGGAATCCCGACGCGCATCCAATCAATCGTGCTGTCTTGGCCCTGGTTTTGAAACGCATGGAGATAGACACTTTTGCGGAGGTCTGAAGGAATCACCTGGCGGAGGAAAGTATTCCCATTTTCGTCCACAAAAGACACCATATTGGGCTTAGCACCCGCGTCGAACAGGCTGATGAAGGGTGAGTAAATGAAAGGAGCCAGCAGGAGAAACACGACGAATCCAGCGACATATTTCGCCCAAATCGGCATTCGCTGAAACCAGTCCTTGTCGCGACTTTCGCGCTTGAGAAATTTGCCTGTGAGACTCCGCACCTCAGGCATTGTGAGACCAGGAGCTTCAAGTGCAAACACTTCTACGGGCTTAGATACATTTTTGAAGGTGAAAACGCCGAGTGATTTGCCCGAAAATCCATCCTGGTTTTTCAAGTTGTCATACACACTTTCCGACACTAGCACCGAACCGGGCACTGCCAGCGATTCCACCCGGGATGCCAGATTTACCCCATCGCCGATCACCTCAGTCTCAGACACCAAAATGTCTCCGGTGTGAATCCCAATGCGAAGCGGCACCGAAGGTGTCTCCCTGAATTCTGCCTGCATCGCCACCGCACATGCCGCCGCATCAATCGCCGAGTCAAACACACTCAGCGTGCCGTCGCCATAATATTGCACGATCTGACCGCGATGTGCTCGGTGTTGCCGCTCAAAAACCTCGCGGTGTCTGGCACGAATGATAATGGCTTTGGCTTCATTTTCCTGCATCATCGCGGTATATCCGGCAATGTCAGTGAACATGATGGCAGCGAGGCGGCGGGTGGACATGACTTGGGGCGTTAAGAATCAAAAACGGGAATAGATCCTCCCATCTTCCGATCATGAAGGTAATAAGGGAAGCCCACAAAAGGAATCATCCACCCCAAAACTTTGGCCACGAACCCAAAGCGTAGGTCCGCTGGTGGGAGCGTTGGAGAGTTGGGAGTTGAGAGTTGGGAGTTGGGAGTTGGGAGTTGGGAGTTGGGAGTTG
>DAITMB010000173.1:0-8070 GCA_036835375.1 Bacteroidota bacterium | reverse complement strand
ATCTCAAACACGCCGCCTTCCACCCAGATCATGTGGTCGTGGAGGGTAGCGAGGGTGAGGGGCAAAGGCGCAGAGCTTAGGAGCATGGCAGCTTTTGTCTAAGGCATCCCGGCAGCGACATTTATGGATTGCCTCTATCGATCAGTTGCACTGGATAAGCGGGAAAAAACTGATCCAGTGTCATAATCGGAAATTGCTCCGATATCCCTTGTGCAATCAACATCCGGTCAAATGGATCATGATGATGAAAGGGAAGCTTTCGCAAAACCTCAAAGTGTGGGAAGCTAAACCCAATTAACGAAAATCCTGCCTGCAACAAACGCGGCTCTAACGTCTCGAAAGATTGGAAAAACTCAAGCTTACCAAGGCTGGACTTAATCGCTATTTCCCACAGGCTTGCATGGCTTACCCAAACTGTGGATGCGGGGTCCTCAATTATCCTGCGGAATGGAGCGGGCAGCGACCGGTGATCTGTCATATGCCACAGTAGGATATGGGTATCCAGCAATACATTCATGGCATATATTCCTCAAAACCTGGGGGCACCTGGTCGAAGTCGGGGGCGATCCTGCCGATGAGGTCCTTCCCGAAACCGGCTTTGCGGAGAGGGCCTTCGGAGGTCGTGGATGAGCTTGCTTCTAGTTGCTTCCATACTTCCATCAGCAACTCTGCCTGATCAAGGTGGAGGATGCGATTGATCAGTTGTAATTTCAGTTCTTGAACGAGCATAGCTTCCGGACTTGTCATGTGAGGAAGTTACGCAAAAAAGCAGAATAGGCTTTGAATGTGTGAAAATTGATTCCCAGGCAAGCGGCCCTCCTTGTCCACGAAAGCAGTGCCGCCATGCCCATCCCGCACCATCTCCTGCTGCCAGGTCATGACGTCGCGGTAGGAGTCGGGATAGACCTTTGAGTCGTTGAAATATGCGTGAATGTCGAGCACCCTGGAAAAGGTATAGCTAAGGGCTTGTTCGACTTCCAGCAGAAGAGGGGGCTTGGTCATGAGCTATCAAAATGGCGGAAATCAAAGTTAATTCTTCCACAAAAAAAACAATAATCCCAAACATGTTACTCCGCTCTTTCAACCCACTTCGTGAACAGTCAGGAGCCTAGCCTGTTGTGCTTCATTGTTGCGATTCACTTTGCTGAAAGAGCTCCAGAGAACGATTTCCCCCTACTCCCTCCCCACGGCCTGTCCCTTTTTCGGGATACGGGGCATCTGATGATGGGGTAGGGGATCACCCGTTTCACGGTCAAACTCATCTGGGGTGCGCTCCTGGGGCATCGCATCGCCTGTTTCGGCCTGCCATTGGAGCAGGTAGTTGCGTAGGAACTGGAGGGTTTCTGCCTGAGTAGGATCCTCAGCGAGGTTGTTCAGTTCATGTGGATCGACGTGCAAGTCGTACAGTTCTTCGTGAGGACGGGGCTGAGCAAATATGTGTAACTGATTCATGCTGAGGGTGCCTGCATTGCGTTGCCGTTGCATTTCTGCATAAGTCAGGCTTTTCAGTGCATCAGCGGGCGGCGTATTGGGCAATTCGGGGTAACCGTTGTGGATATACTTGAAGTGAGAGCTCCGAACTGCCCGACCAAAGTCGTCGTGATCATGCCAATGGTCTTCTGCGATGATCAAATCGCGAGTTTGTGCAGAAGGATTTCTGAGAATGGGTGAAAAATCTTTTCCAGCGAAAGTGGGCAGTGGATCCAAGCCTGCCAAGTGCAGAAAAGTCGGAGCAATGTCCACCGCGCTCACGAGCGATTCGCTTACTGATCCGGCTTTCACCAAAGCAGGCCACCGCACGATCATGGGCGTTTTGATGCCGCTATCGTAGAGGGTGGTTTTGTCGCGGGGGAAAGGGCGACCATTGTCGCTCATGAACAACACGAGTGTATTGTCAGCCACGCCTTGCCGCTCTAGCTCCTTCAGCACTTGCCCGATATAGCTGTCCATGCGGGAGATCTCGTCATAATACAGCGCAAAATCTTCCCGTACGGCCGGAGCATCGGGTATATAGGGCGGAATGATGGCATCTTCTGCCACGTGTGGATCGGGAATGGTATGGGCTTGGTACACCCGGTGCGGGTCGTATGAAGCCAGCCATAGAAAAAAGGGCTGGTTTTGAGGCCGATTTTGCAGAGTAGGTACCCACAAGTGACAGCCGCTGCCATCGTCCGTGGGTAGGGACGACAATCCCAAGCCCTCCCCATTGACGACATGAAAGCGATCTTTGACTGCATCACCGAGATGCCATTTTCCTGCCTGCGCCGTCCAATAGCCCGCCTCTTTCAGCTTTTCCACAAATGTGACCTGCTCCACGGGCAGGGGCCAGTGCAGTTGCTCTGCACCAGTCTGATGAGGGTAGCGGCCCGTGATGATGCTGGACCGGCTAGGGCTGCAAGAGCTCGTTGTGAGAAAAGCCGCGTCAAACCGCATCCCCGCCTTGGCCAGCCCATCAAGATGCGGTGTTCGGATGGTAGGATGACCATAAGCGCCACTGTCGTCCCAAGCCATGTCATCGGCGATGATGAGAATGAGATTGGGGGGACCTGTTTCCTCCTTTGGGACGGATGTGCAAGCAGCAAGCAGGATAAAGAGAAGAATGAGCGGGATTCGGTACATACACAAACCATTTTTGGAGACAGCCCAAACAGGATCGGGCTTGAAAAATATAGCTAAGTACCGGACAAAAAAGGGTAGGCTGGAAGAAAGGTGTTCATTGGAGGTAACAACACCGACAAATAATCTCTGATTCCACCCACCGACAGAAGATACAAGGAAATCGTTACTGGACAAATATTCGTTTTTTGATCTGCATTTGAGTCGCCTGAAGTGCTTGTGCAGCATCGTGCTGGGTGGCTGATCGAGAGTTCATCGGAGCTAAGTGGCTCAACTGGCTGGATGAGCACCGTATTCATTACATTATTCGTATTCGTGCCAACCAGTACTCTGAACCCAAACAAGGAAAGGCGCAACAGGCTCAGCACCTCTTGGGTGCTCGTACTTGGAAAAATCTGCACAGGTCCCGCAGTCTCCATGGCGTGTGGGTATTTGTCGGCGGGCAGCGACTCTCCAGCGGAGATTACCTGATTCTGGTCAGCAACCTGCCCATTGAGCTGGGCAGGTACTCCTACGCCAAACGCTGGGACATCGAAGTTCTCTTCAGCGCCCTCAAGGGCAGAGGGTTCCATTTTGAAGATACGCACCTAGTTGACTATCAGCGGAATGAAGGCCTCGTTCGCCTCCTTGGCTTGGCCTTCGCCTGGGCAGCCCTTGTAGCCGACTGGATATCACAAGGGAAAAACGATTCCCATCGAAAATCATGGTCGTAAAGGCAAGTGTGTGTTCAGAAAAAGACTCGATCTGCTCAGGCATAAACTGCTCAATCACAAGACTTTCCTCTGTTTTTTGGATTTTCAAGCAAGTTTTTCGCAACTGAGAAAGTAACACCTGTAACAATCCTTGCTTTACCTCTGTGGTACCCCCTCAAAACATCATCCCCTTCAGTTTATCGAGGTAGGAGCGCCCTGCACGGAGCACTTTTCCGTCGGTCATCAGCAGGTCCATGCTGTGGGGGTGCCGCTGGATTTCGCGGATGGCGTTGAGGTTGACAATAGAGGAGCGGTGCACCCGCTGAAATATGGAGGGTGGTAGCCGCTGCTCTAATTCGCCGATACCAAAAGTGCTGAGGTATTCACCGCCGGGCGTCACGAGGAGGGAATAGTCGCCGCTGGCTTGAATGTAGCGAATCTCGCCTACTTGGAGCGCCACGAGCTTGGTCCCCTGCGACACAAAGATTTTTTCGGGAAAAGGACTGTGCTGCACGAGGTTTGACTCGGTGAGCTGGTTGAGGGGCTTTTGCCACTGGGTGGCCGTGTCGAGGGCCTTTTGCACCGCCACCCGGAAGCGCTCGCGGGTGTAAGGCTTCAGCAGATAATCCACAGCGTGGACCTCAAATGCTTTGAGGGCATACTGGTCAAAAGCCGTGGTGAACACCACCCTGGGCATTTCCTCCAGGTGAGTCAGCACATCGAAGCCAGAAAGCCCCGGCATTTGAATATCGAGAAACAGTAAGTCGGGCCGAAAGTCATTGATGCCCTGCACCGCGTCCACGCCGTTGTTGTATTCGCCTAGCAAAATAAGCTCTGGAAACAAGCTGAGGTACTCCCGGAGCAACTGCCGGGCAGGGGCCTCATCGTCCACGAGGATGACTTTTTTCATGTTACGTTGATCGGAATAGAGAACGCTACGAGGGTACCCGTTGGGCTGTTTTCGAGTATGGAAAGGGTTTCCCCATACATTTTGAGCAAGCGCAGTCGGGTGTTGTCCAAGCCCACGCCCTCTCCTGTTGGGCCGGAAGGTTCTCCGCGAAATCCTACGCCAGTATCTGCCACTTGAACGCCAATGTGCTGTCCTTCCACGCGGATGCGGACCTGCACGCTTCCTCCTTCCATTTTGGGGCCAATGCCGTGTTTTACTGCATTTTCTACCAATGGCTGAATGAGCAGTGGTGGCACCAGCAGCTTCTCTGCGGCGGGATCTATGTCGAGATCAAACTGGAGTCGGTCGTCGAAGCGGGCCTGCTCGAGGTGGAGGTATTTTTTCACAAATGCCATCTCCTCTTTCACCGGCACAAGGTCGCGCCGCATGGCCGAGAGCACGTAGCGAAACATGTCGCTTAGCTCGGCAATCAATTCGCGGGAGCGCTCTTCCGCGGGTGGCAAGGAAGCATTGATGGCGTTGAATGCGTTGTACAAAAAGTGGGGATTCAATTGGGATCGCAACGCAGCCAGCTCGCTTTTCAAGGCCGATTCGCGCAAGGCAGCCTCCCGGCGCTGCTGTTCGGTAATGGTGTGGTAGCTTTCGTACACGTGAAAAATCCCAAACTGCAAAATGTAAAATAGAATGGGAATGTAAATGTCCCAGGTTTGTCCTGTGCCTTGCAGGTGGCTCAGGTTCAGCCATTCACAAACGGCATAATAGGTCGCTTGCCAGATCAGGGCAAAAGCCGGAGCACCTACGACGTGGGCACCGAGTCGCATGAAAAGCGACAAGTGACGCATTTTGACAAACACCAGCCACCAGAAAAAGCCTGTCAATATCAGCTTGAGCGAATAATCGAGGGCAGACTGCCGCAAGAAGTCAGATTGGCCGGAGGTGCTGAGGTAAATGGTCAGGTAGTAGGCGGTGGCGCTCAGGACATAAAACAACAGTAGGGCCAGCCATTCGCCGAGTCGAAAAGGGCCAACGCGTTGACTGATCCAATGGGGGAGGATAAATTCCATGCACGAAGGTAGCCGCAAATGAGGTGCACATCCAGCAGGTTTTCGACCAACGGCCATTAGCCACGATGAAGGGCAACGCCTTCCCCTCGCCGAGCCATGTGGTCGTTGGGCGGTCTGTATAAGACAGAAGCAAATTGCCCGGCAGAAGTTTGTAGAAAATCATTTGTTATGAAACGCTGCATTCTGTTCCCTCTTCTCTTTTTCTTTCTGTTTCTCGTAGTTCCTTCCCTCACAGTGCTTGCCCAGGCAGTAGTGACTGGTACTGTGCGCACCCCCGACGGCGATCCGGGTGCCTACAGTCCGGTGTTGGTCTTTTCGTCTGACGTGCCAGCGCCTGCGCTGATGTTGTCCACGCTCACAAGTGCTGAGGGCGATTTTTTGCTAGCTATGCCAGACAGCGGGACGTTTTTCCTGGAAATCAATGTGGCCGGGTTCCTGTCAAAAATCACGCCCACCCTTGCAATTCAGGGGAAAGATACTGTTCGGCTCGGAGAATTGATTGTGGAAGCTATCGACATGGAAGCGATAGAAATCGAAGCCAAAAAGCCGCTGCTGGAGGTGAGGCCCGATAAAATGGTGCTGAATGTGGCGGGTTCGTTGCTCTCCAGCGGTTCGGATGCGTGGACCTTGCTGCGCAAAGCGCCCGGCGTGGTGGTGGACCCCAATGACAACCTTTCCCTGATGGGCCAGCCTGGCGTCGCCGTCTGGCTCGACGGGCGACCCAGCCCGGTGACCGGGACTGAGCTTGCCCAATGGCTGCGGAGCTTGCCCGCCGATGCGATTCAGTCCATCGAAATCATTGCGCAGCCTTCCTCTCGCTACGATGCGGCTGGTGCAGGAGGCATCATCAACATCGTGCTGAAAAAAGGCATTCGTCCGGGGCGCAGCAGCACCCTCACGACGGGCTGGGCCGTTGGCCGTTTTCCCAAGTACAATTTCTCCCTCGATGCAGGCAAAAAGACCTCCAATGGTTCCCTGTTCGGCCAATATTCTCTCACGCACGGACAAGAATGGAGCTATATCCGCTTGTTTCGCCAGCAAGCCGGTCTTTCGCTCAACCAACTCGCTACCACCATCTCCCGAAACACCAACCAGAACCTGCGGCTGGCCGGCAACTTTTCGACCCATCCGGCCCACCAATTTGGCTTTTCGCTCAATGGCAATCTTTCCCAAGGGCAAATCACCAACCAAAGCGAAACACCTATTTCTGAGCTGAGCACTGGCCAGCTACAATCTACCCTGCTGGCCCGTAGCAACCAGGATTTTATGCGCAACAACCTCAGCGCCAACGGCAATTACAGTTTTCGCAGAGGGAGTGCCTTCTCCCTCAGCGCCGACCTGGACCTGGGTCGCTACGCCCGCGACAGCGAGAGCCTGCAGCCCAACCGCTATGTCGGGCCAGATGGCACGACCGAACTCAGCCGCTCGCTCTTCAGCATCGTGGCACCCGCACAAATTGATCTTTGGTCGCTGAAAACAGATTTATCCAACACCCTTTCCTTCGGCACCCTCGACTACGGCCTGAAGTTTTCCTCTGTGGAGACGGACAATGATTTTGGATTTTTTGAACAAATGGGCACTGAGTTGGTGCGAAATGGCGATCTGTCCAACCGCTTTTTGTATTCGGAGCAAATTGCTGCGGGCTATGTCGCCTGGAAGGGCAGCAAAGACGGCTGGGATGTGCAGACAGGACTTCGGGCAGAGCAAACCTGGGGCTTGGGGCAACTATTGGGCGAAACGGCTTCCGATCACACGCGCTTTGTACGCAGCTACCTTAACTTTTTTCCCAATCTGGGCCTTACGAAGTCTGTGGGCCAGCGCCACCAATTCGGAGGGTCCTATGCCCGGCGCATTGATCGGCCAGCCTATCAGGAGCTGAACCCCTTTCAAAGCAAGCTCGACGAGTTGAGCTATTCCAGTGGGAATCCCTTTTTGCTGCCGGAATTCACCCATAAATTCCAACTTTTTCACACATTCAACTACGCCGTGTCCACTTCCCTTTCTTTCAACACCACGCGAAATGTCACAATTCAGCTCACAGACACCACAGAAGGCAGACGCAGTTTTCTCCGTCCCGAAAACCTCGCCCTACAGCAGGGCCTGAGCCTCAATTTCAGTGCGCCATGGTCGCCCGTGAAGGGCTGGGACCTGTATGGCAGCTTCACGGGATCCTGGAGCCGGTTTGAAGGAGAATTTGCTCCGGGAAAGGGCATTGACCTCGAAGCCTTCAGCGGAAACATCTATGGCCAATCGAGTTGGCGGGTCCGCAGCAATGTGACCGTGGAAGTTTCGGGCTTTTATAGCACGCCTGGGATTTGGGGGGGCACCTACCTCAGCCGCAGGTTTTGGAGTGTGGACGCTGGGGCGAAAGTGACGTTTTTTCAGGAGCGCCTGACCGCGAGGGTGTCTGTGTCCGACATGTTCTGGGGCATGCAATGGGGCGGTGTGAGCGAATTTGGGGGCTTGGTGATCGACGCAGGCGGCGGCTGGGAAAGCAGGCTGCTTCGGGTGAGCCTCAGTGCTCAGCTCGGCGACCGCAATGCCCGGGTGAAGAAAGGCAAATCCGGGGCGGAGGAAGAGGCGCGGCGGATCAGGTAACTGCTGGTGAAAATTCAACCAGAAAAAATGCGAGAGGAAAGATTGGATTCAAGGGCAAGCCTGGTTTCCAATTTTTCCATTGCAACTCGTTTTGGTTTTGCTTGATGATTTGTATGCAGTGCTTGAGTTGGGATGAGGATCGTGAGACCCTGCTTTCGCCCAAACTGCTCGAGTTGCTGCGGGCCTACTT
>DAITMB010000172.1:0-8210 GCA_036835375.1 Bacteroidota bacterium | reverse complement strand
TTGAGATAGCGTTCTTCGACCTATGCGATTGGCACCTCTGCTCCACACGGGACAAAGGAAGAAGGTTGGTGCAAACGGAGGGTATTTTGACGATTCTCCTCGCAGCCATCTGCTTCATTTTGCCTAACTATTGAAAAGTCAGACAGGCTCGCCGACAAAAAAAGCCCCTGCCATTATTGGCAGGGGCACACAGTGTATGAAGAGATCGACTAAACCATTTACCGCACAATCAGCTTTTGAGTGATGGTGAATTCTGGTCCCTGCCCTCGAAGCAGATAGATACCGGGAGACAGCGACGCAGGAAGAGACATTTTGTGGACCGTGTGGCCAGAGAGGTCAAATGCTTGATAGAGCACCTCTCGTCCTTGCAAATCACGCAGGGTCACCGTGGCAGGGCCTTCCCCTGGATGTTGAAAATCCAGCAGGACCATACCGCCCGCTTCTACGGGATTGGGATAGGCACGCAGGGTCGGAGGCATAGGGGCCGCTTCACGTGCGCCTGACAGATCCACAAATTCAATCTGATCATAGTACACCGTGATGCTACTGCCCACCCTGCTGACCAATCGGAATGCATCCAATGTGCTGGGATTGGAAAACTGGCTGAGGTTGATGGTCTGCAGCTGCCACGAGGAAGTGGTGAAAAACTCCACGTCTTTGTTCCCGAGGTCGGTTTCCAGCCTCACCCGGATTTTGTGACTGCCATTGCTTCTTACCCAAAATCGGACGGCAGTGTAGCCACTGAGGTTCAAGTCAGTCCCTTTTCGGAGGAGAAGTCCTCCATAAGCGCCATAGTTGGCTTGGATGGAATTGCTCCCAACTTGCACGGTCGTGGTGTGCGCGAGGTTGTAGGATCCTGAGTAGGAATAATTGTTCCAATCGCTTGCCAGGGCGTCGTCATATAGGACGTAGGTATTGCCACCACCGCCGCCACTGCCGCTGGTGGTGAAGTTGCTGCCAGCTACATAAGCAGAATTGCTGCCACTACAGCTGCTGCGAATTTCCCATTCGTAGGTAGTGCTCGCGCTGAGCCCGGTTTGGTTGCGGCTGGTCCCACTGAGGTCGTTCACGTTGATCCAAGTACTACTGGTGGTGGCGCGATAGCGCAAATCATAATCGTCAGCACCTGAGACAGCACTCCAGCTGAATGTGACCGAAGAAGCAGTGATGCTCCCGGTGCCAAGTCCTGTCGGCGCGTTGCAGGTAGGCGTGCTGCTTCCACAAGCAGGAGGATTGCTATACCATGGCGGACAGCAAGAAGTGATGATACTGCTACCATAATTCGATCCTGAAGGAATACGGGTATTGTTCCAGCCATACACCCCATAGGTGCCAGAGTAGCCTTCCAGCATATTGCCGCTGCTTTGGTCCATGTTGAAGGTGTTATTGTGGATCGCATGCTCATAGCTCGACAGCGCTACGCCCCGGTCGAGCACGGCAATGCCTTTGGTCAATGCACTCGCGCCATTGCGGGAGAAGGTGTTGCAGCGAATGTAGCTTCGGGTGCCTTTGAGGTCGATAAAAGAATCTGCAAAATTGCTTCCAGAGATACCCGCTGCATCAATGGTGCAGCCCTCCACCACCGTCTCGGAGGTTCCCTCCTTGATATCAAAGGCCTCCGCGCGCACGTTCGGTCCAATGATGCAATTTTTCACCGTGGTATGATCGACATACGGGTCATAAGTGCTCCAGGCCCCTTTGTCCGTCCCAATGTATATTCCTTCTCCAAATCCAGCAGCGGTGTTGCCTGTGTCATACACCTTGCAGCCGTCGATGGTCACATGATCCGAGCCATCCCGAACGTGGATGCCCTCATACCCGATGTAGAAGATTTCGCAGTCAATCGCCTGGCAATAGTTTGCATTGTCAAAGATGAGGCCCTTTTGGCCCTGGGTCAACTTGAGGTCTTTCACAATCCAATGGTCGCCCACGATGCGCAGCACAGTGAAGATCCCCACATTGTTGCCGGAGAGGGTAGCGGGATTGGTGCTGGACTGGCTGCGAATGGTGATGGGATTGCTGGCGGTGCCATTGGCGCTGCCATAGAAGTAAGCAGAAGTACCAGAAGCGGCTACATTGGTGGCTGTGTAAGTGCCTGATACAATCACGATTTCATCGCCGGCCACAGCGCTTGCCATTGCATTGCGAATCTGGGTGACGGAGCTACACGTGTACACAGTAGCCAGGGTGGGGAGCGAGCTGAGCAGGAGCCAGACCGCTACGAAGAGTAGAGACCTTTTCATCGGAAAATAATGATAGAGTGAGTAGTAGAACAAAAAGGAAAAGAAATGACGCGAGAGCTCACGCGGGCAGCGAAGGTGCGCACTTCGAATAAATGAAATCTAGTCATTGGCGACTATTTCGGCGGGGAGAAAAGTCTTTAAATGGTAGAAAATCGTTTATTATCCGGCATGGCGTATCTTTTTTAGTCTCTGCAAGCGAATGACACCGCTGAATGAACACATCTCCTGTAATCGTGCTGCTGCCAGGCAGCACGCTACAAAGAAATTCAGCGCCGTCTCATCCATCTTCTTTTCAGGACTTTTGGTAGTTACTCGCTCTTTTGCCCGAGTTTCCCTATTTTCGGGCGACAATTGTGTCCCCACGATCTAACTCGCGTGTATATGGCCGGAGAAGCAATTTCTATCCGACAAGGTACCCTCCACGTACCCAATCAACCCATTGTTCCCTTCATCATCGGCGACGGCACTGGTCCCGACATCTGGCACGCTTCTGTGCGGGTGTTTGACGCAGCCGTCGAAAAAGCCTATGGTGGCACCAAGAAAATCGTCTGGCACGAAGTGCTGGCAGGCGAAAAAGCCTTCAACGAAACGGGAGAGTGGCTTCCGGAGGCCACGGTGGAGGCCATTGACAAATATCTGGTAGCCATCAAAGGGCCGCTTACGACCCCCATCGGCGGCGGGATTCGTTCGCTCAACGTAGCCCTTCGCCAGAAACTCGACCTCTATTCTTGTGTGCGTCCCGTGCGCCACTTCGAAGGAGTGCCTTCTCCTGTAGTTCATCCTGAACTGGTGGACATGGTGATTTTCCGTGAAAATACGGAGGACATCTATGCCGGAATCGAAGCCAAAGGCGGTACCGAGAAAGCACAAAGACTCCTCGATTTTCTCGAAGAAGAATTTCCCGAAGACTTCGCCAAAATTCGTTTTGGCAATGAGGAGCGCATCGCAGAGTTCTCGTCCATGAGAGGCGTGGACGAAGAACCCATGGTCGAAGTCGGCTTAGGAATCAAGGCCGTTTCTCGCCAGGGCACGGAGAGGTTGGTTCGTTCTGCGATCGAATATGCCATTGCTCAAAAGCGCAAGTCGGTGACCATTGTCCACAAGGGCAACATCATGAAGTTCACCGAAGGCTCTTTCAAATCCTGGGGCTATGAACTCGCAGAGCGCGAATTTGGTGACTTGGTCTATACCTGGGACCAGTATGACCGCAAGGCCGCCATGGATGGTACAGATGCTGCCAACAAAGAGCAAGAAGCTGCGCTGGCCTCAGGCAAAATTCTCGTCAAAGATGCCATTGCCGACATCGCGCTACAGCAAGTGCTTACCCGTCCCAAAGAGTTCGACGTGATTGCGACCCTCAACCTCAATGGAGATTACCTCTCCGATGCACTCGCAGCCCAGGTAGGAGGAATCGGAATCGCTCCCGGTGCCAACATCAACTATGTGACTGGCCACGCCCTCTTCGAAGCTACCCACGGCACCGCTCCCAAGTACGCAGGTCTCGACATGGTCAATCCCAGCTCGGTCATCCTCTCCGGCGTGATGATGCTGCAGCACATGGGCTGGCACGAAGCCGCTGACCTCATCATGGTGGGATTGGAAGCTGCCATCGCCAACAAGCGTGTGACTTATGACTTTCACCGCCTCATGGAAGGAGCTACCAAGCTTTCTACCTCTGCATTTGGCGATGAGATCATTCAGAATATGAAGTAAGCCGAGGCGAATCTTCCTGCAAAGGGATTGAACTCCCGTTTTGCAGCGCTTCATGCCGTGCTTTCTTGCGTTTTTTTCAAAAAAAAATCTGGCAAAGTCAATTCCATACAGGAATCGTCTTTGCCAGATTGAGTATGAGGGCGTTTCGCTATTTCGAAAAAAAGAACTGCTTTCTCGTCAAATTTCGAAAGCTTAGCAAGCCTTATGGCAACAGCACGCGGTCAATGACGTGGACAATGCCATTGGTTGTTTGTACATCGGGAATTACCATGTTGGCAGGCGTGGCATTGCCATTGCCTTGGATGGTGAAAGTGCCGTTGTTGAAAGCACCGTAGGTCAGGGCAGTTCCACCGAGGGGCGTTTCGCTGGTTCCCATGACTTCAGAGGTGAATTTTCCATCGTTGGCCACCACGTGGTTGAGGAGGACAGCAGTCACTGTCTCTACCGGAAGCTTGCGCACGTCGGCTGGTACACTCAAATCCACGCCAAGGGCTACGCCCAGTTCACGGAAAGCTGCATCAGTCGGGGCATACACCGTGAAAGACGGGCTGCCAGGTGCAGCAGTCAAGGCTCCGGCGAGGTCGGCATAGAGCACCGCCTCTACGAGGAATGACAATTCTGGACCAGTAAACACATTCGAGCTGCTGAGTGCCACAGCAGATTGGACAATGTCTGCACCTGTAGCGAGCAACACTTTGTCGATCACGTGGATCACACCATTCTCCGCATCGACATCGGTAGCGATGACTTTAGAACCATTGATGTAGAGATCTTCACCGCGCATAATGAAGCGGCGGGTAGGTCCGAGCAATGATTCGGACTGAGAACCTGCGCTGATGGAAGCGCCAGCTTGCGCACCGTTGCTCACGTGGTAAAGGAGCGTGCTGGTAAGGAAAGAAGTTTGCAGTGCATCAAGGTCATCGCCGTCGTTAAAGCCCAGGCGGGCAAAAGCGTCGTTGGTGGGAGCAAACACCGTGAATTCCCCGTTGGGATCGCTTGGGTTGCTGTTGGAGAGGACCACGGCCACACCGCCGCGTACGGCTGCACTTTCGAGGGTACTGAAGTCAGGGTTGGCAACTGCCACAGCAGCAATGCTGGGCTTTTCTTCGCTAAAATCAGGCTCGCAAGAAATCAGGGCCACGATCGGCAAGAGAAGGAATAGTCTGGTAAAAAAAGAAATGGACGTTTGCATGATGATCTTTTTGGTCGTGAAAATGGAAGAGACGGTAAGGAAAGAGGAAAGGCCAGTGTAGCATGCTCAGCGCTCGTGGCGAGCAACATCTGATGTTTGATGGCAAATCAATCAAGGAGAAAGAGGAACAAGGGATCGATTAGAGGGCATAGACCACTGCGCCGTAGAATCCCGTCGCATTGCCGATGTTGCGGCCACCCACATAGGAGCTGACGCCGCCAGATACCCCAAGACCTCCTGCGATCGGCACGTACACACTGCCGCCCACACGGGTATAGCTGACGCGCGTTTCAGGAAAAATGCCCTGAAATCCTTCGCCCAAAATGTCCACGCCACTGGTAGAAAGCTGTGTGGCGAGCCAGGCATCGAGGTAGAATTTGCTGGCGGCGTAGCCGAGCTTCAATTCGCTGAGCACTGCATTGGGCACATCTCCGCTTCTGAGCGAATATCCTCCCTGAGCTGTGGCAAAAAAGCCTGAGGCTGTCTTGAAATGAGCGCCTGCGAAGCCATTGAGTCGTGTGGCACGGTTGCCAATCGCCAAAATGGACTGCAAGCCTTCTTCCACTTCGTAGCTACCTACAGGTGTCTGCACCCCCAAAGCTCCCAGGAACTGAAGGTCGCACTCGCCGAGGTCCACCTCTGCGATGAGGTATTTGGCATGAAGGGAGAGATCCTGGAGGCCACTGCGCTGATTTTCAAATCCTAGGGCATTGAGGGTCGCGTCGGTAGCCTGGCCATTGGCGGTGATGAAAGGAAGATTCACCGACACATCAAAACGATCTGAAATGCCATAAACACCATAAAGTGATACGCTTTGTAGGTTGACTTCGCCGAAGACGGGAACCCCTACAATTTTCTCAGGAACAAGATAAACCTCGTCATAGCTCTCCGAATGGTAGGAGACGACGATTGAGCCATTGCCCTTTCCCTGGAAAAATCCGCTCACAGGACTCTGCGCCACGAGGGTAGAAGAGGTGAATAGAAGGGCGGCTGCGCAGAGCGCAGTCGTGAAAAATGGACGTAACATGTTATGGTAAATTTGATAGTTTAAAGGACTTCAGATCCGCTTCAGCACCTGAATCGCTTGAGATACGCAACCACCTTGCAAGTTGGATCAAGCAAAAGGTATTTTTTTCGAAATGGTGGGCCGTCCAAAATTCACGCCGTGGTCGAGCTACTTTTTCACCCGTTTCTTGTCGGGCCTAGACTGAGGTAAAAACGATGGACGCGCTTTTGGGGCCATTTCCGGGCCAAAAAGCCAACACTCTTCCTCCAATTGCGCTCAACTCTCCCTGATTTTCCCGAAGTTTGCCAACCTAATTGTTACCATGTCCATTCTCCAAGCATCCGATCTGCCAGCCATGCAGCGAGTCAGCGAAGCGGCAGCCCTCACTCTCAAGCGAATGCGCGAATATGTGCAGCCTGGCATGAGCACCCAAGAGCTTGATGATTTCGGCGGGAAGATCCTCGAAGAATATGGCGCACGCTCCGCGCCAATGCTGGCTTACCAGTTTCCAGGCAGGACCTGCATCAGTATCAATGAAGAAATTGCCCACGGCATCCCGTCCATCAACCGAATCGTGCAGGAGGGGGACTTGATCAACATTGATGTCTCTGCCGAATTGGATGGCTATTGGTCAGATAATGGTGGCTCATTCGTTGTCGGAGCTGATCTCCATCACCATCAGCCTTTGATCGACGCTTCGAAGAGGATTTTGAAGCGCGCCATTAGCCAGATCAAAGGGGGCGTACGTATTTCCGACATTGGCCGACTCATTTCCAACGACGCCAGAATTGCTGGATTTCGGGTGATCAAAAACCTCGCTGGTCACGGCGTGGGCAGCAGTCTGCATGAAGACCCGGAGGAAATTCCGAACTTCAACGACAGAAGCAACCTTGGGCGATTTCGCAAAAACACCGTCATCGCGGTAGAAACTTTTATCTCCACGCATTCCACCATGGCCAATACCCTCGCAGACGGCTGGACCATGGTCGGCAATCGCGGTGGATTTGTGGCCCAGCACGAGCACACCCTCGTGGTGACCGACGGTGCTCCGCTGATTTTGACCCTCGCCAATGACATTTGGACTGAATGATCATTCAAGTTATCTTGTCTTGTCAACACGCAATTCGCTCCCCGATTCTTTCTGGTGCCTAGCCTTTTTGCCAAAGGATGAATCAATTCGGTGACCGATTCGAAACGTTTACTTTTGCAGCGGACCATTTTCCTGCCGATTTGCTGATACGCAAATGCCACTCCATCTCACATTTAGTTAATGTTCGACCTCATCTTGAGGTTATCTTTCCGCGTTAACTCGTCGATGAATCGATATTGGTCAAACATTGTTGACCACGCACGCATCAACCTTGCGCAGGAGGGCATTTCCTTCATGCTTGGGGCAAATAGAGCTATGTTCGACCCTATAACTAATTTATGAGCATCGCAGTTGACTTGGTGATTGATGAGATTTTTGGTTTGTATGACCGTTTTGGCGACGAAGAATACGGAGAATATGTCACCCAGCTTCAGCACGCATCGCAGGCAGCAGCACTGGCGGAAGCCGAAGGATATGAAGAAGAGGTGATTCTCTCGGCACTTTTTCACGATATCGGCCACCTCTACGGTCAGCAGTTGGAGTCGGAGCGAATGGAAACGTTTGGCGTAGTGGATCATGAACGACTTGGCGCGGCGTATTTGCTAGCTAAAGGATTTTCAAATAAAATGGCTCTTTTGGTGGAAAGTCACGTTTCTGCTAAGCGCTATCTCATCGCCCGCCGCCCAGGCTACTACGACCAACTCAGTGAGGCGAGCCAGGAGACCCTTCGCCATCAAGGGGGCCCCATGTCGCAAACGGAGGCAGATGCTTTTGAAATGCATCCTTACTTTTCTCTCATCGTCAAGATGAGGGAGTGGGACGATGAAGCTAAATACCCCGACTGCGTAGCAAGCTCCTGGGATCGATACAGGGAAATGGCGCGTCGGGTGCTCATCGACCAGTCGAGGTGAGAGAGTTGGGAGTTGAGAGTTGGGAGTTGGGAGTTGGGAGTTGAGAGTTGGGAGT
>DAITMB010000171.1:0-8559 GCA_036835375.1 Bacteroidota bacterium | reverse complement strand
GCGATCCAGCCCAAAAATCAACGCTATCCCTTCCTCAGGCACGTTGAGGGTGGAGAGGACCAGCGCCAGGGTAATCATTCCAGCACCCGGTACACCCGCCGCACCAACAGAAGCCAGGGTAGCGGTGAGAATCACGGTGAGCTGCTGCATGACCGTCAAGTCGATGCTATAAACTTGTGCGATAAACAGCGCTGCCACGGCTTGGTACAGTGCCGTGCCGTCCATGTTGATGGTAGCTCCAAGCGGTAGCACAAAGCTGCTCACCTGTCGACTTACTCCCAGATTGGTTGTGGCAATGTTCATGGAGATGGGGAGCGTGGCGCTTGAGGAGCTTGTCGAAAATGCCATCACGATGGCTTCTTTGATCGCCATGAGAAACTGAAGTGGGCTTTGGCGCACCAAAAACCGGATCACTGAAAAATGCGTGATCACCACGTGCAACACCAGCCCGAGCAATACCGTGAGGGCATATTTGAGCAAAAGCAGCAGGATATCGATGCCTAAATCGGCTACGACGCCAATCATCAAAGCAAACACGCCGTAGGGCGCTGTTTCCATGGCAAGGGTCACCATTTTGATGACCGCGTCATTGAGCCCGTCGAATGCCCGCACGAGGGGATCCTGCTTCTCTTGAGCGATGAGCGTGATGCAAATTCCGAGAAATAGGGAGAAAAAAATCACCCCAAGCATGTCGCCTTCTGCGAGGGCCTGCATGGGATTTGTCGGCACAATGCTCACCAGCAGCGACACCACCCGCTCAAATCCCGTCATTTGCTTCATGACTTCTGCTTCGGAGGTATTCGTTTTTGCCTCAGCAGCCTCACCGTACTTTTCCAGCAGAGCGGTTTTCTGCTCCTCCGGCAGACCGCTTCCCGGCTCGATCATGTTGGCCACTGCGATCCCAATGCCAGCGGCAATGGCCGTTGTCATCAAGAAAAACAAAAAGGCGCGAAGCCCCATTTTACCCACCTTGCGAATGTCCCCCAAGCCCGCAGCACCCAAGATCAGCGAGACCAAGACCAGAGGCACGACTAGCATTTTGACTAAGCGTATGAAGATCTCGCCTATCCAAGCCGTGTACTGGGTCATGAATCCGAGGTTGAATTCATTGTACACAAGCCCGACCACGATTCCCGCAGCCATGCCGATCAGGATTTTGGTATATAATTTCATGTTGAAAAATTCACGCTAAAAGGAAGGTGGTTCCGTGGAGTCTTCTAGAAAAAATACATCACCATGCAGCTCCAATTCCGATTAGCGGCCAAAATTGATCATTAAAGGAGTCCAGCGCAAAACTTGTCTCCACTCCCAGGCCAGAATCAAATAATTGAATTGCCGTGTAGGGTATTTCGAAATGGATGAAAATCGGACTTCCTGTGTGTACCCTCATCCCCAGCATGGCCTGTAAACCTCCACTCGCGCCCATCAATCGTCGGTTGGGCATATTGGTGATGCCAACGCTCCCGACAATGCCGCCGCCAAGATACGGTTCTACCAGATATTCTCCCTTCAGCGGCAGCCAGCGATAGGACAGCCTCATCTTAGGATATACAGCAGCAGCGCTCCCTGAAGCTGTCGGAAATCTCGACTGCGAACTAGCTCCCAGATCGATTCCCCATTGATGCATCTCAAGCAGGGTCCTGCCATATCCCAACACGAGTGGAAAGGCAACCTGAGCGACATTCACCGCACTCCCGGGCAAGAAAGCACGGCTGGCCGGTGGCTGAAAAAATACCCCAATGCAGTGGTTTCGCTCGCCATCATATTGGCCGTGATAAAGCCCCCAGCCATAGCCGTTTTGAGCTATACCTGTCAACGGAAGGCTGACGATCACGCAGAGAAGAAGGCGTAAGGAAAGCGGTTTCATAAGAGGAAGTTGTCAAAAGATGAATAGAATAGCCAGCTCTTCGTGAGGCTTTGGGGGTGATGAGACTGGCAAGACACTGTCAATGATACTCAAGTCCTCTTGAATTTGAAGACAGCCTCGAAAAAAATCACGCTCGGAACGCCCTGTCTTGTGCTCTTGCCGATCTCGATTCAGTCTTGAAGCTGTCGCTGGAGATACGCTTTCACCCGCTCCTCAGCGTTATGTCGCACATCCATCCAGAACAAGTTGAAATCCCCCACATGGAAATTCTTGATGGGCACCACAGGAATTGGGTTACTCACCCAGAGCACGCCACCGTATTGCCGAGCGTGTAGCGCCGACTTTCGAATTTTCTGATACTTCCCATCCAAAAACCCCATGTGCATAGAATCAGCCGCAGGCGTGCCATCACTTCGCCAATTCAGGGGATTGGTCACAATGGCATCGGCATAGAAAGTGTTGAGCGTCGGCGGCTCCACGCCTTCACGCCAGCTACACCAGCTCGTCACACAACCCGTCTGAGTTGGGGAGTTACATGGCGGCAGGGTTGCGTATGTCCCCGCTTTGAGTGGCCAACCCGGTACGTACGCAGCTACCAATTGTGTTCGGAGCGGCTTGTCGTCGATGTAATCTTTCAGCAGGTGGATGGCATGGAAAGCCCCTTGGCTGTGACCTGCGATGATAAAAGGCCGTCCGTTGTTCCAGGTGCGGAGATAATGTTCAAAGGCAGCCTTGACATCTTCGTATGCCAATGCCAACGCTTGACCCTTCGAGGCTTGGTCTTCTGTCAAAAATCCGCCGTACACCATTTGGCGATACCGCGGCGCATACACCCGCCCGGCTCGGTTAAATATACTCGCTTGGTGGAGAATTGCACGGTCATCGGTGGCCTGATTGAGTGATTGATCAGCGAGGTCGCCATTCCAGGAATTGGACTCCATGAAAGTCGTAGGATGAATAAAAAATACGTCGGTCTCCGCTGTCGCTTGATTCTCTGGCTCGACATCTGGCGGAGAAAGGTCCGCAGGGTCGTCTTTGGTAGGAAGGCATGACCAAGAATCTGCCAGCGCATAATTTGGCGAAGGAGGAATGGCCTCGACCGAAAAGGGTCGGTCTGGTGGTTGAATCTTGCTACAGGAAACCAAGCAGAGAAAACAAAGAACAGGTACAATGTGCCCCTGAATGGAGAAGTACCCTCGCGCTATTTGTAACACACTCATGGAAAGGAAATAAGGCTGTGTCAGGGTGAATTCATTGAAAGGGGAAAGTTGACTAATGCATAACGACAAAGCCAGAGAATTCTTGGGAAAATATGAAGGATATCATATTTTCTTATTTCCTCCCCCCAAGCGCCAGACTTTGTGTTCACAGACCTGCGCAAGCTGCTTTTTTATACCTTTGGGCTTCATTATTTTCCACATGCAGTTCCATTTCCATACCCTTGAGCACCTCGCCCAATGGCTCAACCAAGAATACCGGGGTTGGGCTGTAGAGAAGGTATTTTCCCAAAATCGGAACGAGCTAATTGTGGTTTTTGACGAGGAAAAAATTCTTCGCATTGGATGCCACACGCCGCTAACTTACCTCGTGCCTGTGAGCGTTTTTTCCCGGGCGAGAAAAAACGTCGTGGACCTCTTCCCTGAGATCATTGGGCTCACATTGGGGGAGGCCATGGCCCTTCCTTATGATCGGGTACTGACCTTGAGATTCTCGGAGGGCTGGGAATTGGTGATAAAAATGCACAGCATCAGCTCCAATGTCCTGCTCCGCCGCGATGGCGAAATTCGCTCCTTATTCAATCACCAACTCGAAAACGATTGGGAGTATGTCGATGCGCCAGGAAGTCCTTCGCTTGAAGCGAGTTTGCGCGAAGACATCCCCGCCGAAGCCAAAGCCGTCAAAGAAGCGCTCCGACACGTGTCGGTCGTATATGACAAAGGGTATGTGCAGCGCTGCTTGGCGTTGATGGAAGAGGGCCAACATTTCGCAGCGGCATTTGCCCAGCTTCAGCGCGAAACCCAAGCAAACGATAGCTATCTCTATCGGGAGGACCATCGCGTGCGTTACTCCCTGATTCCGGTAGAACCAGAAAAAAAGGCTCTACGCATCGACGGTGTGGTAGCTGGCTTGCAAATGTTTTTGCGCACCCACTTCCAGCTGGAGTCCTATCTCAGCCAGTACAAGACCCTTGATCAAGCCATCAAAAAACCTTTGCTCAAAAAGCAGGGGCTCCTGAATTCGTATCTCGAAAGCCTCGCGCAGATGGAGGCACTCCGCAATCCGGAAGAACTGGGCCACCTCCTCATGGCCTATCTGCATGAAGTCATCCCAGGTACTGAGCAAGTGATCCTCCCGGACCTCTACCTCGGAGGCGAAGTGGAGATCAGCATTGATCCTAAGTTATCGCCTCAAGAAAATGCGACCCGCTACTATCACAAGAGCAAAAACCGTAAGCACAAGGTGGCCCATCTTCGGCAACAAGTAGAGGAGCTTGAAGAAGCCATTTTAGCAGGAATGGCGGATCTGGAGGCATTTGATGCTTTGCCTACACCCGCCTCACTCCAATTGGCACCCACGGGCTGGCAAGGCGATGCCTTCCAGGATATCAAACCCCTCATGAAGCAACATCGGCAAGAGGAACAAGAGTCAGTGGGGCGACAGCTTCCTTTTCGCGTATTTCAGCGGGAAGGCTACGACATTCTTGTGGGGAAAAACGCCCGGAACAACGACGAACTGAGCTTTCACTTCGCTGCGAAAAATGATCTGTGGCTGCACGCCAAGGACGTCACAGGCTCCCACGTGGTGATTCGCCTCAAGGCTGGCAAAGATCTCCCGCCCGGTGTGCTGGAATATGCGGCACAGTTGGCGGCCTTTTACTCCAAGCGAAAGAGCGACACCCTGGTGCCAGTCATCTACACGCCGCGCAAGTATATCCGAAAGCGCAAAGGGGATCCCCCAGGCTTGGTCGCTGTAGATCGAATGAAAGTCATCATGGTTGAGCCGATCCGGGTTTAATCCTCCGAGAGACCTGAGCTTACTCCTTGCGGCGCTCAATGCTGGCACCGAGGGCATTGAGCCGGTGCTCAATGTTTTGATAGCCACGATCGATTTGCTCAATGTTATAAATCCGGGACTTGCCTTCGGCGGATAGTGCCGCCATGAGCAGGGCCACCCCTGCACGGATGTCAGGGCTAGTCATTGAGATCGCCCGCAAGCTCTGCTGCTTGGCCAAGCCGATGACCGTCGCCCGGTGAGGATCGCACAAAATGATCTGCGCTCCCATGTCAATCAATTTATCAACAAAAAACAGGCGGCTCTCAAACATCTTCTGGTGAATGAGCACGGAGCCTTTGCACTGGGTAGCTACCACCAGGACAATGCTCAAAAGATCGGGCGTGAATCCCGGCCAGGGATGATCCGACACCGTGAGGATACTGCCATCCATGAAGGTATCGATCTCACAGACTTGATCCTGATGCACGAGAATATCATTCCCGATGATCTCCAAATGGATTCCCAACCGCTGAAAAGTGTGTGGAATAATGCCTAGATGAGCCACATCGGCATTTTTAATGAGCAATTCGCCTTGGGTCATGGCTGCCATCCCGATGAAGGATCCGACTTCGATCATGTCTGCCAACATGCGGTGATGGGTCCCGCCAAGGGATTCGACACCTTGCACAACCAGTAGATTCGACCCAATCCCTTCGATCTTGGCACCCATGCGCACGAGCATGTGGCAAAGCTGCTGGAGATAAGGCTCGCAGGCTGCGTGATAGATCGTCGTGGTGCCTTGGGCCAGCACGGCAGCCAGCACCAGATTGGCAGTGCCTGTGACCGATGCTTCGTCCAACAGCATGTAGGTACCTCGCAATCCCGCTGCTGCTTTCACTTTGTACAAGCCCTCCTGGGTGTCGTAGTCGAAGGACGCACCCAATTGCTGAAAACCCCAAAAGTGCGTGTCTAGCCTGCGACGACCGATTTTGTCTCCCCCGGGCTTAGAAATATAGGCGATGCCAAAGCGAGCGAGCAAAGGACCTACCAGCATAATGGAGCCACGAAGCTTACTGGCTTTGTCCCAATATTCGCGCGACGCGAGAAAGTCCAGATCCACCTCGTCCGCAACAAAGGTGTAGGTATCGATGGCGTCGCGCGTCACCTTCACGCCCAGGTCTTTCAAGATTTGAATTAGGCGATTGACATCCACAATGTCCGGGATGTTGCTGATGGTCACAGGTTCGGGAGTGAGGAGCACCGCGCAAAGAATTTGCAAGGCTTCGTTTTTGGCCCCTTGAGGCGTGATCTCTCCTTGCAAGCGGTGACCGCCTTCTACGACAAAATATTCCATGATCGAGGATGGTGGGTGAGGTGATCTGCGAATTGGACAGCAAGATACGAGGGGACTTATTCAGGTCAAGGCTGCTTGAGGATTTGCAGGAAATGAAGGACAATTCGCAAGTAGATGATCCACCTACTGGCCTTTCATAGCAAAATGGACCAGCTGGTGCACGAGGCGCAAGCTGGTCCACTGCTGGATCTAGAAGTCGGGGAGAAAGGTCATTGACAATCGCTACGCTTGTGACAGCTTTAACAATATGAGCCGGAGAAAGCGCCTATTCTGCGATCACAAATTCTTTTTCAGGAGAAGGAAGCCCTTCCTTACTTAGGTAGGAATCCACCTTGAGTTTCTCTTCCCGGAGGAGTTGCTGGTAGATTTTTTCAAATACTTCTAAATGAACAAAGTAGCAGATCACGTCAGCGTCTCCGATGTTGACCCGCTCGTTGCGCAGCATAGAGAGCATCATCGGTATCCAACTGAACTGGGTGTAAAGGGGTTGCACGCCCATCGCATGATTTTCCCGCCACCTTTGCTCATATCTCACCAGATTTCTTTCTTCGTTGGAGGCAAAAGCGTGGGAATCTTCGATCGGAGAGTCAATGGTGACCATGCGATCCATTGTTGCACCTTCGGCCTGAAGGCGAGTGAGTCGATCGGCTTCGGCCTGTGCAATGAATTGTACCGACTGAACAAAGAGTTTTTGTCCGAATACCTTGAATGCGGCCACATTGTGGTCATACACTTCTCCCGTGGCGAAGCGGACATTCCGATCAACTTCATGAATAAAAACTGTACCTCCTGAATTGAGATACCAGCCCCGTAGCGTTGCAGCGTCCAGTCTCATTCGCAGGGGCGTGGAGGTCTGCCGAACAAGTTCGCCCTCCTGGCGAGTCTTTTCGTGAGATCGGGTCGGCAGCACTTCGGATTCGAACACGACCTCCTGGAGCATGGGGTTGAAAGTCCCATAGTGAACCAGAATGTGTCGCACGAAGATTTTTTCGAAAGGCTCAAGATTCTTTTTCGACAGATGCTTGTCCACAAACGCGATGTGGTCTTTCGATGCATTGCCATCGCTGAGCATGATGATGCGCTCAAACAAATGGTCAAGTTGCCGATCCATTTCAGCGACCTGGTCGGTTCCGGTCTCGTATCGCTTGAGAGAATAAATGCGATTATTGGGCAATCGGAGCAAGCAGCTACGCTCGTAAAAAGACAAGTAGCCCAATCGTCCAAAGTCCAGGACAACGGCCTTGGCATCGTGGTTGAAGCGGCCCTTCAACTCTGTGTATGCAGCTAGCTTAAACCGATTGGAAGGGGAGATCCCATAGGGCAGAACATACTGATTAATAATTGATTCGAGCGAAGCAGTGGGTTGTGGAGTTTGGGCGAAAATGATTCCTACAGAGCAAAAAAACAGAAGCAACAGCGCGTGGTAAAGACCTGGTTGAAGCAATTTCATGAGCGAGATGAGCTTTGTGAAAGGCTAAAATTGAGGGGTAAACGGTCGGGATTCAAGGTCAATCAGCTAAAGAATCGCACGTAGGAATCGGATCAAAAGCTGCGCCAGAGGGAATAGAATTCCGAACAAATGCGCCCAAAACTTCACATTTGGAATTATTTTTTTCTTTCACGCACAAATCATCCAACAAATTGGTTGCATTTCTTACACAGGAGCAAACACCACTAACATTTGCACCAAACCTGCAATCAGCCCCAAGACCGCGCCTACCAAAATCAGCTTCCACTCGTCCTCTTGAAATACCGGTCGCAAAAACCCCACGAATTCCGGCGCGGAGAGCTCCTGCATTTTTTGACGAAGTGAATTTTCCACATCAAGGGCTTCTTCCGCATAGGGGAACAAATAGCGTAGGGAATATGGCAGTTCTTCTTCAAACCGTCGAGCGATCCTGTCTTTGACTGCGATATAGCGATGAGTGCCCCGAGTCAATTGAAACAAAGGCTTGACCAGGCCTGCGCTGGCGTCGATTCCTCGCTTGAGATGAAGGCGAACAAGGGAGAAAAGTCGCTCCGACGCAGGTCCGGAGATCAATTCATCTAAGATCTGAGGAGCTGTCAAAATCCGAGACGCCACTATGCGGGAGTATTCGCTGGCTACTTCTCGCTGTCTCCTCAAAAACAAGCCTTGAAAAGTGAAAAAAAAGAAGAATCGCTTCGGCACTTGCGGTAAAAAGATCATACGCAAGGCCAATACATTCGTCGCCCAACCCACCAAGAGGCCTGCAGCGGGCAACAGCCACAAGGTGTACATCAAGTCGATTCCCAACACAAAATTGCCAAAGGCAAAGAGGCCCATTTGAATCATGCCAAACAAAAAACCGAAGTACCCGCCCGA
>DAITMB010000170.1:1842-8719 GCA_036835375.1 Bacteroidota bacterium | reverse complement strand
CAACTCCCAACTCTCCCCAACTCCCAACTCCCGATTTTTTGAACAATATTTTTAGATTAATCTAAAGATTATTTTTAAGTTTGCGAATCTACTTGTTACGCTGATTGATTTGCCATGAATAGACTCCTACTCCTTCTTAGCATTGTGTTCCTGATCTTGGGATCGACCGCTTATGGCCAGTCCGGAAGCGACTCGACTGCACTCGCGGACGAGAGCACGCCATTTGAGGTGGAAGATGTGGTGATCACAGGCACACTCAAGCCTGTGAGGCTGTCGCAATCTCCTGTGAAAGTCGAGGTGATTTCTGCGAAATTCCTCCAACAGCAAATGCCAGTCACAAACCTGATGGAGGGCATCGCTTTGATCAACGGCCTTCAGGAAGTGAATGCTTGCGGCGTGTGCTACACGAACTCGATCTCTATCAATGGACTTCCCGGAGCTTACACAGCGGTGCTCATCGATGGCATGCCAATGTTTGGTAATCTGGCTTCGGTGTATGGTCTCAATGGACTGCCCGTGACGATCATTGACCGAATCGAGGTCATCAAAGGTCCGAATTCTACGCTCTATGGGAGCGAAGCGATGGCAGGGGTGGTCAATGTTATCACCAAATCGCCTGCACTGCAAGCACCCGTTGCGCTCGACATGATGTTGACCACACACGGCGAAGTGTTTACCAATGCGAACGTGACCAGCCGCCTTGGCAAGGGGTACTTTCTCCTTGGCTTGAATTCGGCGTATATGAATCGCTTCGAAGACGACAATGCCGATGGAATGGGCGACCTCCCAGCAATGGATCGATGGTCTTTTTTTGGAAAATACACGCGCGGCCTGTCTCACAACCGAAACCTGAGCATAAGCGGCAGAATATTTTACGAGGATCGGAGAAATGGCGTCGAAGGATTTGTCCGCGATCGCTCATACCGTCAACTTCGCGGCAGTGAGGATCTGTATGGGGAGAGTATTTTCACGCGAAGGGGCGAACTCTTTGGGAGTTGGGAGCTAGGATCTCGTCTCCGCTGGGACTATTCTGCCTCGTGGCACGATCAGGACAGCTATTATGGCAGCGATCACTACGTAGCTTCCCAAGGCATTCTGTTTAGCAACTTGATCTGGAATCCGAATTGGAAAAATCACGACATCGTCGCTGGACTCACGGCAAGGTTTCAGTATTATGACGATAACACGGTCGCCACTGCGGATTCTGTAAATGGAATGTGGCTGAATCAGCCTGAACGGCAAGCCATTCCGGGTATCTTCGTTCAGGACGAATGGGCCCTTGGAAAGAAGGTGACTTTGCTGCTGGGGGGAAGATTGGATCACTATCAAGCACATGGGGCCATACCTTCGCCACGAATCAGCTTCAAATATCGCGTCTCTCCCTTCACGACGCTGCGCGGCAACATGGGCACGGGTTTCCGAATTGTGAACTTATTCACGGAAGATCACGCTTTTGTCACAGGCCAACGAGAAGTCATCATCGCCGAAAAACTAAACCCAGAGCGCTCAATCACGACGACCGCGAATCTCCACCACCTCTATCAGCTATCCGGGCTCGGCGAAGGAAGTCTGGATTTGGATGGGCATTTTACCCATTTCACCAACAAAATCAACCCGGACTACGACACGCCCGGCAAAATCATTTATGCAAATTCTCCAGGTTTCACGAGATCAAGAGGCATCAGCGGCCAATGGGACCATGCGTTTTCGGAAGTTCTGCGAATGAACGTCGGGATGACCTGGCTGAGGGTCGAGGAGACTGAGTGGGATGAACAAGGAAGGCAGAGCACCACCCCCGTACCCTTTGCACCCAATTGGAGCGGCGTCGCCACAGCGAGCTACCAACTCCTACGCCACGGCCTGACCTTTGCTTACACCAGTCAATTGACAGGCGCGATGGCACTCCCGGAAGTGTATGATGTGGACGAGGCGGGAGACTTGCTCCTCCATCCAAGAAGCCAGCGCTCTCGCCCATTTGCCCAGCACCACCTTCGTATGAGCAAGCGCTGGGAGCGATCGGGCGTAGAATGCTACGGTGGCGTGACCAATCTTCTCGATTTTCGCCAGCCCATCACACCGCTCAGCGGCTTCAACGATCCCAATTTTGCCACTGGCTTCAGCCCCTGGTTCGATACCGCTTATTCGTATGCCCCCATTCACGGACGAGAGTGGTTTGTGGGAATCAAATGGGCCTTCAATCGGAGCTAAGCAACGACGACTTGGGCGACAGAGAACAGTTGCCAATGGCAGATAGCATGCTATCGTCCCCTTCCGATATTTTTTTCACCTTCAATCAAGACGAACACCTACCAGCCGCTGCTGCATTTTTGAGGACATTGGACCCAAAGACTACTTCACCTTCCAATTACCTCGCAAAATGAATCTACGTTCTCCTTTACCTCGCGGCTACCAGCATTTATTCCCCTTGTTGATTAGCTTTTTGTTGATTGGGCTACCAGCTGGCCTGCTTGCTCAAACCCCGCTGTATGTGACTCACTGGAACAGCGCCAGCGACCCGAATCTCACGTCAGGAGCTGCAGGAACTGTCTCCACCATGAGCCTCGACAGTGTATGTAGCCAGGTACGCGTCTCAGTGACCGACACTGCCAACGCACCGCTTCTTCCTTTTAATGCTTATCAAATCAATCCGCAGGACATGGCTGGCAATGAGATCACCGATCTCTCTGGCAACTTGCGAATTTATTTTCGGGTGCGCAGCCCGCAATCCGTGCGGCTTGCCGTGCAACTTCGATCTGGCGCTGGAGGCACGACCGAGCGCAGTGACCGGATAGAATATGTGGTGCCCGCTGAAGCGAGCGCCTGGAGCGAGTATGAATTTGAATTTACTGCTGCCACACTCGGCGGACTTGATTCGACCAACTTGCTCGATATCTGGTTTTACCTAGATCGGGGAGTGAATAATTTTGCCGGGAACGAATTTTACCTCGATTATGTCTCTATCGGTGCGGCACCTGACAGCGCGACTTTTTCGAATTGTCTCCAAACGTTGCAGCCTCCGGCTCCCGCAGTCGCCCTCTATGCAGTACACTGGTCTGACGCTTCGGATGATGTTTTTTCTGGAATAGCAGCTTCGGTGACCACCCAGACCATTGATGTGAACTGTAGCCAGCTCGGTGTGTCAGTCACCGACCCCGTAAATGCACCGCTTGCAGCCTTTAATGCGCTCATCTTCAATCCGATCGACAGTGCAGGAAATGAAGTGGTGGACCTTTCTGGCAACATGAGTGTGAGCATACGTATGCGAAGCAGAGACAGCGTCAAGGTAGGGATGCTCTTGCGATCCGGCGATGGTAGCACACCATTTCGCAGCACCCTGCAAGAGCAGGTCCTCCCTGGCGACACCGCAAGCTGGTCCCTCTTGACATTTGAAATCAATGCCAGCAACCTCGGCGGATTTGATTCAACCGACTTGCGCGATGTGTGGGTCTTTTTGGACAGAGGAACGGTAAATTTTGCAGGGAATGAGGTCTATTTTGACTTTCTCAGCATCGGCGGACAGCCGGATACATCCCTTCTTTCGACCTGCTTCAGCGATACAACCAGTGGCGGTGGTAGTGGTGGCGATAGCACAATGGCCATTCAATACACCCTTCATTGGACTTCGGGCAGCGATCAGATCTTTTCTGGAACGGCAGCCGCAACCCTTGCCCAAGTGATTGACAGCTCATGCAGCCAGTTGATGGTGTCAGTGGCGGACCCTGCCAATGCGCCATGGACGGCATTTAGCCCGATCATCATCAATCCGAGAGACTCAGCCGGAATGGAAATTACCGATCTCTCGGGGGCCATGACCATTCACTTGCGAGCGCGAAGTCGAGATAGCGTGAGAATTGGGTTTATTGCTCGATCAGGCGATGGCAGTGCACCCTTCCGCTCTCTGCTCCAAGAGCAAAGCTTGCCCGGAGACACGCTCAACTGGACTGAACTCAGCTTTGGATTTGATGCGTCGAACATTGGAGGTTTTGATAGCACGGACCTGAGAGATCTATGGTTTTTCCTTGATCGGGACGACGATAATTTTGCTGGAAATGAGGTCTATTTCGATTACATCGCCGTTGGTAATAAGCCAAACGCTGCGGATCATTCTCCCTGTTCGCTGCTGCCCTCATTTGAATTTCCATATGTCCTGAACTGGAATTCCACCCAAGATGATTTGCTAGGAGGATCTGAATCCATTAAGTTGACGCAAGTCATCGATACCGAATGTGGCCAGCTCGTTGTGTCTGTGACTGACCCAACGGGTGATCCCTACCCCGCATTTAGCCCGATGATCATCAATCCCAAGGATGATTTGGGCAACGACCTTGTAGATATATCTGGCCAAATGACTTTCTACGTGCGGGTGCGCTCTCTGGCGCAGGTGAACTTGGGGATGTGGCTGCGAGCTGGTGAAGGCAGCCTAGACGAACGTTCAGAGATCGTGGAGCAAGTGGTACCGGGCGATCTCACAACATGGACGGAGCTGGCTTATACCTTCAACGGAGCAAATTACGCAAATTTCGATTCCACAGATCTTCGTGATTTCTGGTTTTTCCTTGACAGGGGTGATGCCAATTTCAACGGCAATGAATTCTACTTTGACTACGTATCCATTGGCAGCCGTCCGGATTCCAGCACGTATTCTCCCTGTGTATCAACTGTGAACCTCGACAAGGAGGCCATGATTTCAACCATGCGGGTCATGCCCAATCCTGCTTCTGGCCATGAAGCCGTGCGGGTAGAATTTTTCGCTCCAAAGGGAGGCCAGTTCACCATGCAGGTGTATGACATTCACGGCAGGCTGGTCGCTTCAGAACCATTTTTCAGTGATGCGGGCCTGCAAACACATGTGCTTCAGCCAAGAGGCCTGACCAGCGGACTCTACACGATTCAGCTTCGGGGCCAAGACCTCCAAGCCCAAGTCAGATGGTTGGTGAAATAGCGCCCTTGGGCATGAAGCTCCTCCCCCACTACTCATTTTGCGATGTTGCCCGATCAGGCACTTTACTGGACTAAAAAATTAATTTTCATGAAACGATTAACGCCGTTGTATTACTTGCTATTTGTAACAAGCCTGCTATTCACCCCCCAGCTTCATGCCCAGTGGAATTCTTCCTTGGTCTATGAAAATCCAGATGGCTCCCTGAGCTATGTGCGAGACACGGCTGGGAACGTGATCCCCGACTTTAGCCATGCTGGCTACATGGGTGGCGGGGTAGAACTCCCTGTGCTGCTCAATGAGATCACAGTTTCGCCGATTCCAGGGGACAACACGGCCCACATTCAGGCCGCCATCGACCAAGCAGCCTTTTTGCCCAAAGATGCCCAAGGTCTGCGCGGCGCCATCTTGCTCAACGCCGGGCGTTACGAAATTCACGGAACCATCCTCCTCCGCGAGGAGGGGGTCGTGTTGCGGGGCGTTGGAAATGGGGCTGACACCCTCAACAACACGGTGCTTGTGGGCGTAGGCAACGTGCCCAATCAGCGGAACATCATCGTAGCTGGAGGTGGATCTCCCAGCTCCTGGAGCGGGACCGTGGCTGGCACTAGAACGGATATCACGAGCGAACATGTGTTGGTTGGCGAAAACAGCTTTGAAGTCGCAAGCGCTGCTCCCTTTTCCGTTGGTGACAACATTATCGTGTTTCATCCCTGCACACAAGCCTGGGTCGATGCCGTGGGGGGAGGGGGAACTGCCTCCGACGCAAATTGGACTGTTGGTTCTCAGCCGCTGGTGTTTAACCGGAGAATCACCGCCATTGAGGGAAATGTCATCACGGTGGATGTACCAATTTATAATCGACTCGACAGATCATTGTCACAGTCCTATATTTATACCCACAATCGCCTGGGCATTTTGACTCAAATCGGGATCGAAAACCTTCGGATCGACATCGAGACTGCGGGGGGAAATGATGAAGCCCACGCTTGGAACGCGGTCAAGATGAGGCAGATTGAGGATAGTTGGGTGAAAAACTGCAGCTTCCTTCACTTCGGCTTCGCTGGAGTGGATCTGGAGACCGCGACGCGTGTCACGGTAGAAAATTGCGAGGCGCTCGACCCGGTGGCCCAGGTAACAGGAGCGAGAATGTATAATTTCAACCTGAGCAAGGCTTGTTCGCAGGTATTGGTTAAGGACTGTCGGGCTACCAATGGCCGCCATCATTATGTGTCGAATGGCACCAGTTGGGTGTCGGGCTGTGTATTTTTGCGCTGCACATCAGTGGCGGCCTACATCGCCAGCGAAGGCCACAGACGCTGGAGTATGGGAGTATTATTTGACAATCATGTAGAGGAATCGGTGCGATCGACTGGCCTGCTCCTGCTTGGGCTGTACAACCGTGGCGACTATGGCACATCTCATGGCTGGTCCCTTGCAAACTCGGTAGCTTGGAACTGTGACGTGAAAAACGGTAAGTTGTGTGTGCAAAAACCGCCGACCGCTCAAAATTATGCTATTGGCTGCACCGGCCAAGTCAACGGCGATGGACCGTTTAGTCATCCCGCTGGCTGGATCGAGGGAAGCAACCTAGGGGAATCATTGGCCATTGAGTCGCTCTATGAGGCGCAGCTTGCTGCCCGGCTCAATGGCTTGGATGGCGTGGTGATCAACACTTCTATCAGAGACCGATTGCCTTTCCCTGCATTCAGCCTCTACCCCAGTCCGGTGGAAGATCACCTCTACATTCAAATCAGTGTGCCCTCCCCTGAGCCGATCGACGTGCAGGTCTATGACGTAGCCGGCAGGCTGGTTCAGTCTCATCGCTTTGTTCGTCAGACTGAGCTGGATTTTGCCCAACTGAATGAGGGGATTTATTTTGTGCATTTGCTTCAGGGCGATCGCCAAGCCATCCAGAAGGTGGTGAAGCGCTAGTTC
>DAITMB010000170.1:0-1742 GCA_036835375.1 Bacteroidota bacterium | reverse complement strand
TTCCGATGGCTTCGAGAGCCTCAGCCAACGGAAAAAGCGCTCTTGTCTCGCTTCTCAATATCTCGCTTCTCAATATCTCACGTCTCACCATCTCTCTTCTCAAAATCTCATAGTGCGATCGGAAATGTTTCGGGACAGTATTTTGTCCCAGATGCGGCAAGATAGTGGAAGTCAAGTGTCAAAAATGTATAGCTAGGACATTTTGCCCTTTATTTTTCATTAACTATGACTTTCTGGTTTTGAACTTTCGAAAGTAAATTTTGATGTATCACCATTCATAAAGTTTAAGTGATGTAATTTATACCTAGTAAATTGAATGGTCGTTCAAGTGTCATTTTGATATTACTTAACAGTGACTTAACATTCGCTTAAAGCTGGCCATCCGAATTCAATCTATATTCGTTTATTATTCATAATTTAATGATCTTCAATATGTCTAATTTCAAAGTTTTCATGAGGATTCTCTCTCTCATTAGTGTAGGGATGATGGGATGTCAACAACAGCAGCTCCCAATAGTACCCGATACTGAAGCTCACATCGAAGATTCTTTCTTGGATATAGATGCTCAGTTCGATGCAGTATCAAAGGCTTTAGCACTTATCATGGAAGATTCTGAATTCAGAATTTTGATAAAGACAAAAGCAATGCTCCAGTTTGATGGTGATTATGATGTTTTGATTTCTCACATCTTGGATCATAGGTTTACTGACGGTCAATTGCTTCAAGCAAAACTGTTCAGCTCCTTCTCAGCAGCGCACAATCTTTCACCCGCAGAAGCGACAAAGAGCTTAGAACGAATTCTCGAAAACAATCCCTTGCTCACACTGAGCATTCCTGTTAATATCGAAAAATGGGATGCAGAGCATGAATTCATACCCGTCATCATTCGTCCTTATACTGATAAGGGAATGACACATGTCAGGGGATATAAGCAGAATTGGGAAGAAATTTTACTCCCGATTGACATTGAACCCGATTTTCCTGTCTTGGCTGTTGGAGAAAACGAAAGATGTGATGAAAACGGGGTCGTCAAGCCTGGATTGCTTCCGGTGAAGAAGGACAACTCCACTTCCAGCCTTACCTTTAATGAGGGTCAGCAAGTAGAACTTTGGCAGGTCAACGTTCCCAACCTCAGCGCAGTGGAGCCTTGGTTGTGGGGTAAGCCAGAATTCTTTTGCTCCGTGAGAGGTGGGACAGTTGTAGCTTCGGGCTCATCTGCCACAGGGCAAGGCTACATCTTGGAAGAATTTCATTTTACAGGAGATCGAAATCAATTCGACCCCCAGGACTGGTACGTGATGAACAAGCGTATTGTAAGCAACTGGAACGACAACAACCCTGGATTGAACATTTCTTTTTCTTTTATGGAGGAAGATCAAGGGCTGAAAGCCAAGTTCACGCTCAAACTATTCGAAATAGAAGTTAATCCAAGTGCTTCGGTAAGCTGGTGGCCAAGCTGGCTGACCCTCACAGTCGGACCAACACTAACAATTGAAGAGTTGGGTGCAAACACAACTGGAATGGGGACAGCTACTGCGTCAAGAGACGATGTATGCTGGACTGATTATTACACAGGTGGTAGCAAGAACGGTCCCACAACCATGCGTTTTTACTTAAACTGCCCCTGAGAAGCAAGGCCCGAATTGACTAATATAGCAGCAGAATTCCTCCTAGGGGAATTCTGCCATTACCTTTCAAATTTATGAAAACCAACCCACTCACAATTTCCAATCACATGAAC
>DAITMB010000169.1:0-8804 GCA_036835375.1 Bacteroidota bacterium | reverse complement strand
CCATTCCGGTCCTCTTGGGCCCAGACGTTGTTGCCTCGCGTGATTGTAAATTCCTCTCCCGGAACTCCATCCACGTCATGCCATCCAAAAGGCGAGGCATTGACATCAGAAGGATCGATCACCAGTGCACGCGCTCCGTGATTGGGGCTTTCCACTGGATAAGGAAACACGCGATAAGAAGGCGTTGCCATCGGCTGGAAGGGAGCATACAATTCCATGGGCGTTTCTGCCAGACGGTAGCTGTGCTCATGCGCGTGAGCGAGGGTGTGAGCAAGGTCACTCCCCGGAGTTACCAGACTCTCGGAGTGGTCCCAGCTACAATGCAGCACCCAATCATCTTTGGCAAGGATTTGGGCGTTTTCGGCATCGACCCACACGCCCCACCAGTGCTGGTGATCGCTGGTGTAAATACGAACTTCCCAAGCCAGCCGAACCTGACCTATAGAGGCGCTAGCAAAAGAGAGTTGCACTGAGATTGGGTCGTTTGACAATCCCGGTGCGCGAAACAGTGCCCGCTGAGCCGGCCCTTGAGGACGAGCCTCCAGCGCGAGATGGCTCCAATCCTGGAGGCCGAGAAAACTTGCCGCAGCTTCAATTGCCTGCTCCTGAGACAGGGTTGCCTGCGTCGTTTGAATTTTACCAGCCAGATCGGTTACAAAACGATGGTCTAGGCTGATGACTTTTCCTTGAAATACGTTGGCATTGAGAATAGCACCCCGCATCGAAATACCTCCCCACGCTTGTTGCAAATATAAGTGACTGACGCCGTTGGCCGAAGTATAAAAGTCCGAAACCGTCGCCTCCCCCCAATCGAGTGGGGTGAGTGCCAATTCCTCGCCACGCTGTGCAAGGGTGGCGGTAACAAGGTCCTTAGCCTTATCCTGAAGCGATTGGGCCTGAACATTCAAAACGGTCGAAAATAGTAGAATGAGTAAGGGTTGGACTATTCGCATAAAGACTTTCTTTGAGGGAGGTACAATAGAACAGGGGATTCTGCTTGAAAAAGACTTTGAGCAGTTGACTTAACTGGCAAAAAAGCCAAACAATGGGTTTGTAAATTACAACTTATCCTACAAGCTTACCCAATTTCACCCTACATTGATCCTATCCTTTTTTCCAAGCTGCTTCGCCGGAGGTAGAATGTACGCTTGCGCCCAATTTTGGCGTGCAAAAGCAAAGAAAATCAGCCAGCTTTTCCCTTATGGCTTATTGCCACTTTATTTAGAAATAATCCGGGAAGCCGCCCCGGTTTTTTCGGAGCTGGTCTGTTCATTTTTTGCAAGAATCTGCAACTTTGTATATGTCTCGAAGAATCATTGTGCACGGGATCCTGACAGCGATTCTGGTGTTCAACCACTGGCACGCTGCGGCACAGCTACCCCCCCAAGAGCATGTGCTCGACTCCTTGCGGCGCATCGTAGCGGCCCCGAGTAGCCCTGATTCTCAAAAATTGAAGGCTCTCCTGGCCCTCGGCGCGGAGTCTTCTCTCTCACCTGATCGATTGAAGGATTACGGGAGTCAAGCCTTTGAACTGGCCTACCGTCTAGGCGACTCGGTGAGCAGAGGGCTTGCCGCTAGGCACATTGGGGTAGGCTACGCACTCACAGAACGCTTTGACATCGCCCTGAAATGGACCCTCATCGCCTTGCGACTCGCTAAAGACTATGACACGGAAGAACGCTACCTCAAGGCACTAATCAACCTCAATGGAATCTACTTCGAGCTGGAGGATTGGGAAAAAGCAACAGGAATCAGCCGCGAACTGATTGAAAGAGCAAAAGCTGCTGAGACGTTCTCTGTTCTCGCAGCCAGCTATGAGGCGCTCGGCATCACGCTCAATCGTATGGGAGAGCTGGACTCGGCGGAACACTATCTCCGCCGTGCGATTCACCTCTATTGCGAGACTGATGCATCCGTGGCGCAGCAGGCCAATTGCTTCAACAGCCTCGCTGATACTTACATCAAAAACAAGCAGTATAGCGAAGCGAAGAAAGTCATTCAAGAGGCAAATAGTTTATTTCAGCAGCTGGATAGCAATCAGGGGCCCCGCTTATCGCTGGTCTCGAAGCTGGGCGAAGTGCAACTTTACCTAGCACTCGGACAATATGCAACAGCAGAGAACAAGCTGAAAAGTGCACAAAAAATCGCTTTGGATCGAAATTTGACCACATTCTTGCCCGATATCTACTTTTTCCGCTCCCGAATTGACTCTCTCCAGGGAGATCATCAGAAGGCCCTTATATGGCTTCACCTCCACCTCCGACTCCACGATAGCCTCACCAAAGAAAGCAACGAGCGATACGTCACCTCTCTTCTCTCCGAATCTGAACTGGACAGAGAAAAGCTCGAAAACGACCGCCTTCGCATGGAACAGGAACTCTCACACGCAGAGTTAGAGACTCGAAATCTCCTCCTCATCGGAACTTCTCTGGGGCTTGTCTTTCTGGTCATTTTTATTTTTCTCTTAATTCGTAAAAATGCCCTGATCCGCCAAAAAAATGAGCAGCTGGGCATCACCAGCCAAATCATCGAGCAAAAAAATTCCCATCTCCTTGAGCACCAAGCCCTACTCATGGAGCAAAAGGCAGAGCTCAGTTCGCTCAATGAGACCAAGGACCGTTGGTTTGGGATCATTTCCCACGATTTTCGACATCCACTCACGGTGCTTCAGGGCGCACTAGACATCATGGACAGTGAGGAGATCACCGATCAAGAGCGAATGATGTTGATCAAAGACCTTCAAAAGCGTTTCATGCGCACCTCCAACCTACTGGACAACCTTCTATACTGGGCGCAGAACCAGCTCAGCGGCTGGAAAATCAATCCGGAATGGATATCATTCAGACAAATGGTCGCGCCAGTGCTGGACTTGGCCGACATGGTGGCTTGGGAAAAGGGGGTGTCTATCCGGCGTGTATTTACTCCTGAAATGAAAATTTTTGCGGACACCGAGGCCATACGGCTCATCATCCGCAACCTGCTCGATAATGCTATCAAGTATTCTCACCCCGGACAAGAAGTCATACTCGAAGCCCGGGATGTAGAAACGGGCTGGATCATTCGCGTCGTGGACCAAGGAATAGGCATGGACCCGGCTCAACTCCAGCAACTGCCGCACCGCAACAGCCAGTCCAGCCTTGGAACCAATGGTGAGAGAGGATCTGGACTAGGACTGGTGATCTCCTATGACTTTGCGAAGTTCATCAACGCCGAGCTCATTCCATATAGCCACCCTGGCCAAGGCACAACATTTGAGTTGAAGCTCTACCACCCTTCCTATAGACCACTGGCTCAGACCCCTGAGGAAGCCTGAGCCAGTGTGTTTTCTACTAAAGTATGTGTCGCGTCAACTTAGGTAAGCAAGGTTGCTCAGTCCTTGCTCAGAGGTGTCAAAGGCGCTCCATCACCAAGGTACTTGTCCATGAACGTGGTCATTTCCCAAAGCATATGCAGCACTGATTCACGAGCGGTATAGCCATGACTCTCGTGGGGGAGCATGACCAGACGCGCGCGGGCACCATGCCCCTTCAACGCATGATAAAACCGCTCACTCTGCATCGGAAAGGTACCGGGATTATTGTCAGCGGCACCATGTATGAGCAAAATTGGCGCTTTGATTTTGTCGGCGTGAGAAAAAGGCGACATGGTCATGTACACCTCGGGGGCTTCCCACAGGGTGCGCTCCTCCGACTGAAATCCGAAGGGAGTAAGTGTGCGATTGTATGCACCGCTTCGGGCAATTCCACAAGCAAACAGGTCGCTGTGAGCGAGCAGATTGGCGGTCATGAAAGCGCCATATGAATGACCTCCCACCGCGATGCGGGCAGGATCTGCGATCCCCATTGCTTCCAGGTGGTCAATGGCTGCCTTGGCATTGCCCACCAGTTGATCCACGAATTTGTCATTCGGCTCGGCATCGCCTTCGCCAATGATTGGCATGCCGGGATCGTCAAGGATCGCATAACCTTTCATCAACCAAAACAAAGGCGAGTACCATCCGATACGAATGAATTGGTAGGGCGAACCTTGGACCTGTCCAGCGGCATCAGCGCTCTTGAATTCCTCCGGATATGCCCAAAGCAAGACAGGAATGCGGCCATGCACTTCGGGCTGGTAGCCAGGTGGGAGGTAGAGATTGCCATTGAGGGCGATCCCGTCGGCGCGCTCATAGCGCAGAACCTGCTTCTCCACGTTGAGGAGAGACGGATAGGGATGTGGAAAAGAAGTAATCGCTCGGTAATCTCCCTTTTTGAGGTTGTGGAGAGAATAATTGGGGGGGTCCACCTTGGATTCTCTCCGCAACAAAAGCACAGGAATCTCAGTGTCCACCACATACACCGGGTATTCGTACATAGGGGCTTCAGAGCGCCAAAGGCGTTCTGACTTGCCGCTGGAGATGTGATATCGGTCCAGAAAAGGCCGATTGCCCTCGGGCGAAGCACCGTCTCCCGTCAAAAAAAGGTGCTTGCCCGACCGATCAGTCAGTAAAACTGGAAAGCCCGCCTCATTGCGCTTCGTTTCGAAACTACCGGGATCATTGTAACGATCCTCCCAGGAGCGGTCGTGCAAAAGCGTTTTCCCCTTTTCGGGTGCATCTGGCTGAAAGAAGTTGGACACGATCCGGCGAGTATTCCACCAATATTCCTGCACCACAGCGAGGTCTCCCTTCCCCCAGGTGATGCCGGCTGCACGGAGGGCAAAGTCGAGCACATGCTTCGCCTCTCCCTGAAACGGTGCCGAAAGCTGATATAGTTTGTCCCGCACCTCGACCTCAACATCGGGATCTCCGCCATCTTGCGCTTCTACCCAATACAAGCTGGCAGGCACATCAGAGCGCCATTCTACATTGCGAGGGCCTTCACGGGTAGCCATGAACCCCTTGGGAATCGTCTCGCCATTGGGGAGGGAAGCGATGGAGCGAAGCAGGGTGCCATTGCGTTGCCACACCTCAATTTCTTGCGGAAAACGGCCATAGGTCACCAAGTAGCTAAAAGGCCGCGCGATGCGCTCTACCAATAAGTACTTTCCATCTGGCGAAGGCTCAGCGAACAGGTAGAGATCAGGTTGTCCCAGCGGTGTTATCTGGCCCTGGATGGAAATTTCCAGCAACTGCGAAGTCGCATAATAGGCAAATATTTCCTCGTCGTAGCGATCCTGGAGCAAGTCCTGATAGGTGCGCACGGCAGCGACCTCTCCTGCATTTTCAGAAATCACGGGCCCATCGGGCACCAATGGTCTCTGGGGGGCTTCCACACGGTCTGGAATGCTTCTCACAAGCAGACTTTTACTATCTGGAAGCCAGGAGATCGGGCTTCCGCTCATGGCCGCATTAGCATGGACATCGGCGAGCTGACGGGCAGTTTTTTTGTTTACATCCAAGATCCACACCTGTAGGCCACTGTCTGTGGTGTGGGTAAATGCCGCATACATCCCATCGGGAGACCAGCGCAAATAATTGATCTGGGGGGAAGCAGGCAAGCCCTCGACGGGATACTGGGTGCCGCTCTCCATTTGTTGTAAGGTGAGTCCCACCACATGGGATCCCCTGCTGGGACCGTTGGTTCTGGGATTGATGCGAAGACCCGCCAAGCGCAGTTCAGGTTGAGCAAGTGTCTCAATGGAAGGCAAGCTCGGCGTCTGCGCCAAAATCATCCACGTGAGCATCCGATTCAAGCTCACAGTGGGAGCAGGTGCGGCATCAATGAGAGATATCATGTCCGCTGGTGGGACCTGATACGTAAGCTTCTCCTGTGCTTGAGATTCTGTCATAAGGAGTGCAAGATAGAGAGGCAGCGCGGAAAATAGATAGCGACTCCATCTCGATAGAAAAAGAAGTGATGTTGTAATCATTTGAAAAAAGTTTTTAAAAAAATCTTGAGTAAAAACGTGCTTTTCTGCGAATTTAGCTAGGTCTGATCCATAAACGATTGGAATGCTTCTCGATATGAGTTACTAATGGGGATCTCCTTTCCGGCAATGCGAATACGGTAGTTCTGGACCATTTCGATGTGCGCTACGCCGACGATAAAGGATTTGTGCACACGCATAAATTGCTCAGCAGGCAATTTTTCCAACATCTTGGTCATGCTCATCAGCGTCAGTATCTTCTGCTTGCCTGTGTACACCGCCACGTAATCTCGCATGCCCTCGACGTAGAGAATGTCCTGAAAATCTACTTTAAAAAACCGAGTATCCGACTTGACAAACAAATAAGACGCTTCGTCCTCCCGCTGGTCTTTGGCAGTAGTTTGCTCCGATTTCTGCTTCTGAAGCGCTCGGTTCACAGCTTTGAGAAAGCGATCGAAAGGGATGGGCTTGAGGAGGTAATCCACCGCATCCACGTTATAACTGTCAGCTCCATATTGAGAGTAGGCCGTCGTGAAAATGATCATCGGCGGCTTGGGGAGGCTCTCTAGCAATTGCCAACCAGTGAGATCAGGCATATGAATGTCTAGAAACAAAAGCTCCACCTCCTCATTGCGAAGGCACTGCATCGCTTCCATCGGGTTGCTAAATGCACCAATGAGGTCAAGCTCCGGTACTTTGTCTACAAACCTTCGGATCACCTCCAACGCGAGCGGTTCATCGTCCACAGCCACACATCGCATCAGCTTCATAGGATAATGGTTAATTTGGCTCGATAGATCGGCCCCTCCGGACCTGTATGGAGCAGATATCGCCCGGGATAGACCAGCTCCAGGCGCTTGCGTAAATTGGCTAGCCCGATGCCCCCTACCTCGTCTAGGCCCTCGGGCGTGTTGACTTCATGGATTCTATTTTCAACCCAAAAAACCAATTCTTGCTCATCGACGCTTAAAAAGATATGGACAAATGACTCGTGTGCCGTGCTGATCCCAAATTTGAAGGCATTTTCGACGAATGGAATCAGCACCATCGGCGCAATGGAGGTTCCTACCACCGGACCATGAATGTCTATTTTTACCACGGTGTTGGCATTGAGTCGAAGTTGCTGGAGCGAGATGTAGTTATCGAGATATTCTAGCTCCTTTTCTAGGGATGTCTCTGTGTCATTGCTCTCGTAGAGCATGTAGCGCATGAGTTGGGAGAGCTTGGCGATGCCCTCGGCAGTGGGTTCATCCTCGTTTTGAAAGGCTAGTCCATACAGACTGTTGAGCACATTAAATAGAAAATGGGGGTTGATTTGGTGCTTTAACGCCTTGAGTTCTGCGCGGAGTTTCTCTTGTTCTAGCTCCCGCTGCCGCTCGCGATCGCGAAACCATGAGGCGGTGAAGCTGTAAAGGTTGGCAGCGAACAGCACCAGGCCACTGACCACGAGGTTGGTGGAGACCCAGGCCCAGAAGGACCACGCCGGGTATTGCATTGAGGCTGCGGCCCTGCCTGAGGCCCAAGCCTCGAACAAGACATCCAGTACACTTTCCAGTACAATAAAGCTGAAGTACCACAACGTGTTTTTGAGGGCGAGTCCTGCGATCCAGTTGCGCCCCAGATATCGTGGAATGGGTGAGAGCGAAAATCCGTAGAAGAGCAACACATTCAAGACAAATCCATAGAGAAAAAACAGCAGCATCTCGCCCGGCTCGAAGCGCGCCAAGGTAAATGCGCCCAAGCCCAATGGGGCCGGACACAATATCCAAAAGGCCACTCCCCACAAGAGGAAATGTCCCGACAAGTTGATACTCCAATGGATGCGCTGCGCTCCTGACATACTTTTAGGTAACTCCTGCAAAAAAAACCCTGCTTTCCGAGAACGCACAACTTAGCATTATGGCTTCCCTGCCACAACTACCTTCGTCGAAGCAGCCGTTGGTTTTGCAGAGTTTTTCTGCGCTCAAATGGGAATCCTACTTATTTTCGACCACAGATTCGCTTTCTCAACCGTTTTCACTGGCTTTCTTTTCCTTCCCAACCGCAAGTTTTCCATGAATTTTCTTCTTCACAATACTTTCCCCAAGGTGACCGCCGGAATGCGTACGTTACTTTTGGCGATGCTCTTGTTGTCTGCTTGTGAGCCTGCTGTTCAACACCCTGAGCTCGGCGAAGGACTCTTTGCAGGGATCCGGACCAAGTATGGGACGGTGTATGTTCGGCTGGCCGTGGACAAGGCACCGCTCACAGTGGCCAACTTTGTGGGGCTAGCAGAAGGAAGTATCTCCAACACGTTTCGATCAAGTGGTAAACCCTACTTTGATGGGTTGACCTTTCATCGGGTCGAAAAGGGATTTGTGATTCAAGGCGGTGATCCGCAAGCCAATGGCACCGGAGGACCTGGGTACCAATTTCGTCAAGAGATTCATCCCGATCTCAAGCACAATGTCGCGGGCACCCTCGCGATGGCCAATGCAGGTCCTGGCAGCAATGGCAGCCAATTTTACCTCACCATGGCTCCTAAACCCGTATTGGACGGCAGCTACAATGTGTTTGGCTACGTGACTCAAGGCCTCGAATACGTGTACAAGGTCCAGCGCAATGACACAATTGAAGCCATCACCATCATCCGAAATGGAGAAGTCGCTGAGGCATTTGATGCGCCCAAGGTATTCGCTGATCTGCGATAGGAATAGGAGAATAGATACAAATTGTATCTGCTGGCGCTCTGCTTAGCTGTCGGACTGTTGATCTCGTTATGCCGCCACGACAGATCAATGATCAATACATCCACCCAATCACAATCCCCAACGACTCGGGCTGCCAGGAAGATCCTGAGCGATAATCTGAGATGCCGCGCGTCCATAGCAGCTCAAAAAAACCTCTGGATTCGCCCGAAAAGGGATAAGAGGCGCCCAGACCAAGTCGCCATGAAAAGCCCCAAGGGGCCAGATCAT
>DAITMB010000168.1:0-8906 GCA_036835375.1 Bacteroidota bacterium | reverse complement strand
CCAACCTCCCAACCTCCCAACTTCCAACCTCCCAACTCCCAACTTCCAACCTCCCGACTCTCAACCTCCCAACCAACCGATCATCTCCTGCCATGCGTCCTGCACGAAGGGGCCGAGGGCGGAAAGAGAATCAAGCGACAAAAATCGACTCACCTTCACAAAATCGCGCTGGGTGTGGCAGGCTTTCCATTCGTGATCCGACAGGGTAGGAAGGGCTACCCAGCCTGCGGCGTCGGGTTCCCAAGTCCAGGGCGTTGAATGGCAAGCAAGGTGCCAATATTCTGATAGCGTCTTACGTCGAAGAGTCAAGGTTGACAGCAGGCGCTTCCGTGGCGTGCCGCTACAGATCAGGTGTATGCCAGCTGGATGTCCCCACAACAGCACAACTCGCAGCAAGAGCAGGTCTTCGCCTTTCACGTACTTCGGAAAGTCCAAAGAGCGATAACTGTACGAATGGTAATTTTCCCCGCGATAAATTCGCCCTTTTGTGGCAAACCACTCTAGTGGCAGGTCAACTGGAAGAGGCAGCAATTCAACCATTTTGAGGCATTCTATTAACTCCTCTTCCAACTTAGCCCACACCTTTACCTTCATAGGCATAAAATCCCGATCCGACCACACCGACCATTCTTCTGGACTCCATTCTCTCATGCTTATGGCCTTTCTTGGTTCTCGCGCCATTCATCCCAAAATCTCCGCTTCACTGCATCTCCAAATACCGACACGCCAGCATTCAGCAACACCAATCCCGTGGTTCCCATCGCAATCCATTGCCAAGCAGCGACTTGTGCGCCTTTGAGTAGCGTTGCCTCCCCTGTGAGGCTGAGACCAGCGCCGATCAGGGTGAGTCCCAGCGGTGCCATCCATCTCCATTTTTTTGTGTACTGAGCAGGTTTCATGTTCGTGTAGCAGCTAAGTTGAGGATGAGTTGGTCAGAAAGATCAGACAGAGGTTAAAGGCCACATGGCCGATGAATTGACATGATATGATATGAAACAACATATCGGCGATCGATCAGTCTTCAAATAGGTCTGAACTCAGGTAGCGGTCCCCCCGGTCGCAAACAATGTGTACGATCACGCCCTCATCGATTTCTTCGGCAATCTTCCGGGCAGCAAACAGCGCCCCTCCACTGCTCATTCCTGCCAAAATTCCTTCTTCTCTCGATAATCGGCGGGTCCAGTAGGTCGCTTCTTCCGCACTCACGTCAATGATGCGATCGACGCGCTTAGGCTCGTAAATTTTGGGCAGAAAGGCAGGTGACCAGCGGCGAATGCCCGGAATGCTTGATCCATCGGTGGGCTGTGTACCCACTATCTGTACCGAAGATGATTGTTCTTTGAGATACCGAGAAACGCCCATGATGGTGCCCGTGGTACCCATCGCCGACACAAAATGCGTGACTTTGCCAAGGGTATCTCGCCAAATTTCGGGACCCGTACTCCGATAGTGCATCTTGTAATTATCTGGATTCGCGAATTGATTGAGCATAAAGTATCCCTTTTCCCTGGCCATTTCCTCGGCGAGCTCTCGCGAATATTCGATGGTCCTTTCCGCAGGGGTGAGAATCACTTCGGCTCCGTAGGCACGCATGGTCTTGACCCGCTCTACGGTAGAATTGTCGGGCATCACCAAGGTCATCCCCACGCCCATCTGCTGGGCAATCATCGCAAGTGCAATCCCTGTGTTGCCACTCGTCGCCTCAATCAGCCGATCGCCGGGAATAATGTCTTTGCGGTCCAGCGCTCCTTGAATCATGCCGAAAGCAGCGCGATCCTTCACACTTCCTCCGGGGTTTTGACCTTCCAACTTTCCATATATTTTTACTGCTGGATTCGGGTTCAAGTGCTTGATTTCTACGAGGGGCGTGTTTCCAATGAGATCGAATAGGTGCATGGGTGAAATGAGGAGTCAGGATGAACAATGGTCGGAAAGTAGGGGAAAGAACAACAAACAAAGGATTGAAAACAACCAACTTTGCTGTGATCCAATGCGAATCGAAAGAAGCAAAAAGTCGATGAAAATGCCTCTTCAAACTTAGAAACGGCTTGCGGTCAACTGTTAGGCGAGGAAGGAGTCACCCTTTCACTTGATTTTAACTTGATCTACCTGGGTGCCTTGCTGGTCAATCACTTGCTGCTGGTAATACACTTTGCTATGTGGCACGACGCTTTGTGTGATCCAGACATTTCCACCGATGATGCTGTGGTGCCCAATGACCGTTTTTCCACCTAAAATGGTCGCTCCGGAATAAATCACCACGTGATCTTCAATGCTGGGATGGCGCTTGATCGCGGCATCTTCTTTACTCACGCTCAGCGCACCCAGGGTCACGCCTTGATATATTTTTACATGATCCCCGATGTCACTGGTCGCGCCGATCACGACCCCGGTGCCGTGGTCAATGCAAAAGTGACGACCAATGTTCGCTGCTGGGTGAATGTCGATCCCGGTCCTACTATGGGCAAACTCGGTGAGCATGCGAGGAATCACCTTTACCCCTAGTCGATGCAGCTCGTGAGCACAACGATAGGCCGCCACAGCATAAAATCCGGGGTAGCTCCGAACGACCTCATTCACACTCTGTGCCGCCGGATCACCCGCGTACATGGACTCGAGATCCTGCTGTAGTTTCTCGTAAATTTCTGGTATCGTACGAAAAAACAACTCCGCCTTGTTGGCTTGGCTTCCCTCTTCGCGATTGGGCCGCATGTAGAGCATTTCGTAGAGGGCTTCCTTGAGATTGAGTACGTGCAGCTCGAAGCGGGCAAAGGAATCAAACGTGCGGCTGGCGTGATCCGAAAAGAGGACTCCCAGCAGTTCCTCAAAAAATCCGCTCACCGCCTGCGTCGTGGGGCATTCCGGACATTCCTGGTGCTGCTGGTACAAGTGCCGAAGAAAGGATTCATCCATGAAGGTGGGGTACAGTTGGTGATGGAGGCTGGCGGAGCAATGCGAATGAAATGGCGATGGTTCGAGGCCACTGATTCGATGGTCTCTTAGGTAAAAAGTTTGCGCAGAAAGATGTTTCGCCATGCATTTCCGAAGCAGACTCGGGCAGATATACTAAGGGAAGCGCCTTTTGTTGCAATGATTTGAAGAGTTGGAAACGCTCAGGCTTTCTGCGAATACTTTACCAGCAAGTGTCGGGTCTGCTGCTGGATTTTCATTTTCATCCAAGGCGACCAGCCCAGGAGCCATCCTTGCCAGCCCAACGCCTGGCGGGTCCATTTCCAAAGGTCAAAGTCATCGGTGTGCCGAACAATTTTTCCATCTCGAAACGCAAAGCTTGCGCTGATGTGATTGATCACCTTGCGGTCTGTCGGCGTGTACGTGTATTCGGCCACCCATTTGGCAGATCCGGTATTTCCTTCTGCCTGAATACCATCGTAGGAAATCTTTAGCTTATCCTTGCTTCGATTGATGAGCATTCGCCACATATTGTGCACTTCTCCGCCCTGAAGTTCCCCAAATGCAGGGTCCTGAAATACGATATCTTCTGCATAGCAGAGAATCATCCCTTCCGCGTCGCCGCGAACAAAGGCTTCGTAAAACGTCCGAATCAACTCAGTGTGGCTCATGCTCTAAGGTAGCAAAAAAATAAACACCTCGACTTGTACCAGGACCATTGCTGTCTGACTGCTTTCTTCGACTTTTTCGAATATTACACATGTAGGATTTTCCAAATCAGATCCGCAGAAAATTCACAGATTCTGAGGTGATTTGAAGAAGTCATCTTCCCTCCAATCGACAAGCCCGACGAGCTGTAAATCCATTCACTTCACGCATTTCGCTATGACTACGTCTATTGTTCGATTCTTCTCATTTTCTGCCCTGGCATTTTCTCCATTTCACTTTCTCTTGGCGCAAGAGCAGCTTCCCGCAGACTTATCAAAAACCCTAGCTGCAGTCAGCTCATGGGAAATACCAGATCGAAATCTTGTGCTTGCTTCGATCGGCGAATCTACCTCTGTGAGTCAGGGAATGTGGGTTCCTTCCGAAAATGCCACTTTTGCTAGTGAATTGATCGCTTTTAACGCGATTTCCCTGCCAGAGGGAATCGAATTGACCTGGGTCACGGCTCAGGAATTGGGCACTGATCACTTTGCTGTGGAGCGACTTCTTCCTGATGGGAGATTTGCCACCATCACAATGATTCCCGCAGCTGGAAATAAGCAAGGTGTTCAGATGTATCGCTACCTGGATGCTCGCAAGGAAAGTAGCCCTCAGACGTATCGCCTGCGACAAAAATCCGAAAATACCCAGTGCCATCTTAGTCATCCGATTCAGGTGATCCCGCAACAAGATCAACTGGCGATCCTTCGCCCCAATTTAGTAGAGGGAAACATCGTGATGCCATCGCTTGGCACGATCAGCCGGGTGCATGTGTGGAATCGCCAGGGGGAATTGGTATTGACACTTGTATCGGAAGAAGAAAGTATTCTTCGAATCCCGGTCAACCACTTGCCTACAGGAGAATACGCCCTGCAACTAGACACCGACAGTGGAACTCGCAGCGCGTTGGTGAATCTTCCCTGAATGAGCAGAGGATGATGTCGCCCGGCTCAGCTCCCATCACATCCAAGACAGACCATTGGCGAAAAGAGATCCCCACAACGCTGTGTGGGAGCCAGATACGAAATCGATTTCGACGGTGCAGGACAGTGATCTGCTCCTTTGCCCCATTGAAGTAAGAAAAACGTCCGTTCTGTCTCTAAGATCCTGAAATATCAAGGGATTGTGGTAACTTGGTATATGCCTTTCCCGGAGGTCGGGCGTCTGATTAGAATATGCAAAGGATGGAATTGACGGACATAGTAGGATTTCTACAAGAGCTGGCCCGCGATGCGGGGTCCATCATGATGGCCAAGCGGGGCAGCCCCATCCAGTCATTTCGGAAAAGTGATAAGAGCTTTGTCACGGAGGTTGATTTGGCGATCAGTGCAATGGTCATAGCGCGGGTCAAGGCGTTTGCGCCGCACTGGGGCCTGCTCACCGAGGAAACGTGCAAAGGGAAATTCCTTCTCGCAGAAGAAGGCCTCATTGTGGACGAACTTGATGGCACCAATGGCTACCTCCACGGCCAAAGCGGCTTTACCTTCCAATGTGCTTATTATCGAAGGCGAGAACTGCTCGTGGCGGTGATTTTTGATCCGCTCACGGATCATTTGCTTTTTGGAATCAAGGGGCAGGGCGTGCACCTCGTGCACCAAGACACCACCACCCGGGTTCCGGCGCCGATTGATAAGGAGTGGCGGAATCTTCGATTTGCTCATCATCGGCAATACATGACCAACACCATCCGGAAGATGTATGCCAGCATGGGTATCCCGCAGCAAAACATTATTCAAACGGGTGGCATCGGCTCCAAGTGCCTGGACTTTGTCCTCGGAAGGGTGGATGTCGTGGTGGCACTCAATCGCCGGGTAGCACCCTGGGACTGGGCGCCCGGAAAAGTAATTCTGGAAGAGCTGGGCTATTCTTTCACGCACCTCACGGGAGCACCTGTGGTCTTGTTCGACGAGCCGAGCGACCTTGCTTTCGGCTTTTTGGTATGTCCGCCTGCCCACCAGCCCAAGTTTCTCACTGAACTCACCTGGATCACCAAAAAGGTGCTTTCCTCGCATTCCTTTCGGCAGATTGGCGTTCGGAATTTGATTCATGATCGGATCCGGGGTAATTTATCTGCCTAGTCTTGTGAAATTGACCTTGCAGGTGCGTAAAGGACATCTTATAAAATTGGTGCACGCTCATCGCAGTCTTAAATTGGCGAACTGCTGGCAATTTTTACAGGCAATTAACACACGGGGCACTTGGCATTTTTTAGCCTTTCTGCTTGATCGCAGCAACCAGCGTCATGAGCATCAAGATTCGGCTCTCCCTGGAGGAGACCTACTTACTCGCAGACCACATGCAGCAGACGAAGAACAAGAAGTTGTCTCGTCGCCTGCTGGCCGTGTCACTCCGGCATTTTGGCTACCAAATTCAGGAAATCAGCCCTATTGTTGGTGTGCACGAACGAACGGTAACGAAATGGCTGAAGCTTTTTGTCAGTGGTGGATTTGATGCACTGCTGGAAATGAATTACCAAGACGAACGAGGTTCTCGATTGCAAGCACATCAAGAGGCGATTCGGGCCTTTTGGGTGGCCCATCCTGACGCCAAACTTCAAGACCTGCAAGCTTGGCTCGCGAGTGAGCATGGGGTAAAGATAGAATATAGCTGGCTCTACCGCTACCTAGAAAAGCGGGGCTTGCTTCATCCCGACAGCCAGTGAATGCCGGGTCTGGATAAGGAAGATATTTTCTTGAGAACACTGCGTGAAACTCTCATTCACCTCAATTATCGTTCTGGTAAACGCCTTCGTTAAAGCCAATCAACCCGCCATCGACCCTCAGATCAGCTTGAAAGGATGGAAGAAAAATAGAAATTCAAGCGAATTTTCGCTGAGTAAAAATTGATTTAAAAACCCGTACAACTGTGTCGCAACCCATCAGGTGTGATGCTTGATAAAGATGTCAAAGAACTGCTTCATTTTGACGGGATCTTCTTCCTGATTAAACTTTGCGGATCTTGTGCTGTCTCAAGCGCAAATACGCCTTCGTAACAGTGGAAGAAGAACAACAACTCTTGGCCGAGCTTCGCGATCCCGACACAAAATCAAGGGCATTTGATGATCTCGTCAGGAGATACCAGCAGCGGCTATACCATCACGTGCGCAGGCTGGTGATCGACCACGACGATGCCGATGATGTGCTCCAAAACACCTTTCTGAAAGCTTGGCGACACATTGACTCCTTTCGCGCCGATTCGCAGCTGCATACGTGGCTCTACCGAATTGCGACCAATGAATCTCTGAGTTTTCTGCAAAGCAAAAATAAACGCGCCCACAGCGATGTAGCAGACATCCAAGACGACCTTCGCCACAGCCTCACAAACAGCCCTCACATTCAGGCCGATACCATCGAAATGAAATTGCAGCAGGCCATTCTTACCTTACCCGACCGGCAAAGGACGGTGTTTCATCTTCGCTACTACGATGAGATGCCCTACGAGGACATGAGCCAGATTCTGGAAGTCACCACGGGATCGCTCAAAGCGTCCTACCACCACGCAGTAAAAAAAATCGAGGCTTTTCTGACCGCTAGCGCAGATTCGAGTTAAACTTCTTGTCCAATCACCTGTCTACCTGTTGTCTTGCCACTGTCGAACCACAAGAGTTAGACTGCCGCCCTTGCCATCGACTAAAAGGCTTCCTTACTGTTAAAGTCTTTTCCCATTTTTACCCCATTGATCCATACCGCTTTTTTTCCAAGACGATGAACCTCCACGACCACACCCCGGAAGATCTGCAAGAGACGCCTTGGCTGGCTTCACTCCCAAAATCTGCACCCAAAGCGGCGCCAGCGGGTTATTTTGAGACATTTGCCGATCGGATGCGGGAGCGGATCGAGGAAGATCAGCTCTTGGAGGGAGCACCCATGCTTCGCCGTGCAGGCCGAAAGTCTCCATTTCTTATTCCAGATGGATATTTTGAGCGAATGCATGGACAACTGGTGGCGCTCATCGCCAGAGATTCACAGCCTACAACCGTCACCCCACGCACGCGGCTCCTCTATCCCACTTTCCTAGCTGTAGCTGTAGCAGCTGCGATGCTGCTCCTCTTCAGTTGGAGAGGGCTTACCAGCGAGTCACTACCAAGATTGCCCCAGATGACGGCTACTGAGCTGCTCACGATCGTGGACATCGACGAAGACCTCATCTTCGAATCCTTTCGCCCGGAAGATCTGAACACCTTCGATCATATTCTCTCAGTAAAAACGCCAAAGGGCGAGGCCGAATACGACGAGTGGCTCGAACAACTTGATCTTCTCGAAGAATCAGACCTGCAATTGCTAGAGGAAGAATTGCTTCAGCTCGAAGAAGCTGACTGGTTTTAGCACGGCACTCCACTAATTCAAGCCCACACTGACCCTCTCACATATTCAGACTGAGCGGAACCCTATCGCGCGCGCAGTCACACCTAATCAGGAACAACAAACAAGGAGTAACCTCATGAACAAAATTTGGATCACCATGACCCTGCTGGTACTAGGCCTCGCGCCTGTGCAGGCCCAGGATGAAATAGCTGGTGCCCGAGAGCAGATCGAAGCCTTTCGGGTGGCGTATTACACCCGCGAGCTGAGCCTGTCATCCTCCGAAGCGCAGCGGTTTTGGCCCGTGTACAATGCCTTTACCGATGATTTGGAAGCCAATAGAGCTGACCAACGCAACATCCAAGCCCAACTTCGACAAGCCTACCTTAGCGGCAGCGATGCGGAAGTGGAAAAGCTTCTGGACAACTTGATGGATCTGAGAAGAGAGGAGACCGAGATCTCTATTCAATATCACACGCTGTTCAAGGAAGTATTGCCGATCCGAAAGGTCGCCATGATGTACAAAGCTGAGAATGATTTCAAGAGAAAACTTCTCGAACACCTTCAAACCAGACGCCAAGAGCGAATCCAAAACAGAAGACCTTGAACACAATACACTGGAAGTCTGACACTTGAGAAGCATTCACAAAAAAACCGGACTTGCGCGTGACCAGAAAACTTTACGTCGATTGACAAGATATTTGATCCATGTGTCGAGGCTGGAGCGAATGTTTCGCACTAGCCTCGACATGTTTTTTTTGGTGGATTTTTGGTGGAATAGAACGCCATTTTGTGACTTTTCATCAAACGCAATGGTCGAATCATGTTGGCTCGATCTGATCTGGAAATACCACGTTGGTGAATAATTCGGGAAAAAGGGTCAACGTGTAGGGAAAGGGTTCGCATAGGAGATTCATATAAGATCTCATGACCTTAGAGTATGTTTAAAAATTCAGCATTCGAGCCTTGCGAGAATGATATCGATGAAAG
>DAITMB010000167.1:0-8952 GCA_036835375.1 Bacteroidota bacterium | reverse complement strand
CCCAACATGGCCCATGATACGGGAGGGGTTGTGGGCCAAAACCGCCTGTTCAATGCTGATCCGGCTACTGTCATGGGGCCAAACCAAATACAAAATCTGAGTCAATACTTCTATCAGATGTCTGATGGAAAGTTTATTGTCACCGCAGATGTGTATCCGAGGCAGGTGCCTGTGGACTACTTTACTTCAGATGCTGGCAAAAACACCAATGCACTGAACTGGATCCAAACTAATCATGCGACTTTTGTTGACCCCAACGGCCAGCCATTTAATTGGGGCAAATACGATAATCGGACAAATAACCCCAATTACACTTATGACAATTCTGGCTCAAATCCAGATGGCATCATAGACTATGTTGTATTTATGCACAGAAAGGCTGGAGCGACCGGAGGAGCAACTTCATTTTCAACAAACTATACAATACCAAGTACTTCTTTTCGGGTTGGGAGATATCATTATGGCTCAGAAACCAGCCCTGACATCAAAAATCAATACGACTATTTTTTGCATGAATTCTCCCATAACCTCTTTGATTCTCCACATTTAATGGGAGCGAATGGCAATGTGAATGTTGGGAAATACAGTCAATATCTGGGATGGGGAATGATGTCTAGGCCGTTCGCACAGTTTGAGACGGCAAATGCCTGGGAACGCTGGTACCTGGGCTGGGTGAAACCCGACTCTATAACATCCGACACGACAATTATCCTCTACGACTTTATGGACGACGATACCACCCTCACCAGATCTGTCCAGATCCCGATTCCAGGCGCAAATGGTCAGCTTTTATGGTTGGAGAATCATCAAAAGCGGACTCCATGGGACTATAAGCCATTTTATAACAACCCAGCAAGCGGCTTTCCTGATGTGTCTAAGGGTATTATGGCATTTGTGTCGCATGATAGAATGGGAAATCTGCTAAATCCCATACTATTTGCTTCCGACGGGCTCGCAGGAAATGGACTTCGCCCTTATCATGCAGCAGGGAATGTTGATCCTATCATATTTAGTGATACTTGCAGACAGGTAACTGGAGCTGCCTGTAATTTTCCCTTTGATAGAGATTCGATGAACCTTCTTCAAAATCCATTTTCGGGGGTTAACCCATTTGAGATGGTTCCTTACGATAAAAACAAAAATATGATATTAAATTATAACAACAACTGGAATGGCCAATCTGCAAATCCTAGTGAACGGGAGGGGATTTGGCGAGAACGAGTTGATGGAGTAGAAATTGACTCCTACGCTGCGACTGGTGATGAACGAACAACTTTCCAGTTAGGAGATACCATCGGTCTTTCAGGTGTAGTTCCAGTCAGAGGTATTCCGGATTTTAACAGTACGATCGAAGAAAATGAGCCATACTTGATCAATGGGATTCAAATTGTCGTTGCTGGTTATGATAGTATTTCCGGTGCATATACCCTTGAAATTTCTTTTCATAATCAAGAAATTTCAAAAGACACCAGGTGGTGTGGGAATCTTGTGTGGGAAGATGATCATTCTCCTTTGGCAATTGCACCTAATAAATCCCTCACACTCGACCTTAGCGGAACACCAGACCGAATCAATCCACACCCTACTACTGGAACTTTTGCCAATCCTTCTGTTCTTTCGGTTGGATCCGGTGCCCACCTCTACCTCGACATCAACTCCACCATGGAGGTAAAACGCCACAGTCAGCTTATTCTCAAGGCAGGTAGCACCCTTGAGCTTGCCGATGGAGCAGTCTTGAAGGTCCAAAACACTGGATCTCTCATCGCAGAACCTGGAAGCACGATCAAAATTCATGGTGCCGGAGAAATGATCGTTCACCAAGGAGGCACATTTTCCTATGCTGATAATCAAAGTCTATCATCATCGATTATCTTATCCGACAACCCCTCTTGCATTCGGGTAGAAGGGAATCTCGCCATCGCTGACAACACCCTCTTCACCTTTACCGGCGATGGGTTTTTGGCCCTCGACCTACCGGGTGGAGGATTCTTTCAGGGGAACATTACCGTGGGGAACAATGTGCGGTTTGAGCTGGAAGGCAACGGGAATTCCGACAAAATCTTGGTCATTGAGGATGATTCCTATTTCTTCCCTGGTGCGCTTCATTCATTCAAGCTCAAAAATGGGAAAGTAGAAATGGGCCAGGGGGCTCAAATATTGCTTTTCCCTGGAGATAGTACTGTGCTAGATCATCTTACGATTCAAGCAATCAACGGTGGCCAAAAGCATCATGGGATCTTTTTCTTTGATCATTGGAATCATGTCCTCAATGAGTTGTACGTAAGCGACGGCGATCCTGGATTAGGCAGTTGGCAAGGCCTTAGCGCCCTTGGGCAAAGACCCAAAATCACAAATTCCGTTTTTGCCAATTGCGTAGTTGGTTTACACACATTTGCAGGATTGCAGAGCTGGTTAACAACCACTTTGTCAACAGCTCAACAGGCTGGCTCGCCGACCTAGCTGTGAAGCCGGGAGCCGTCACAGGGGGCTCCTTCCAGCAAAATACCCGAGGAATTCGATTATTGGGCCCAGGGGATTTGCATCTCGAAGACCTGTATCTCGCCTCGCAAACCATCGGCTTGGAGCTCATTGGCCATTCCACCCTCACGGGCCAATGTGTTGAGTTTGTCTCGCACTCTCATTATGCCGCGCTGCTCGCCGGTGGGGCTGGATTGGAACTTTATCCTTATTTGGGCAGCAACTATCCTCAATGGGAGTTTATCAACAACAACTTCAGCATCATGGTGGATTCTGTGCACCACATATTAGTCCACGACGGTTATACCAACCTAACAGCAGGTACAAGCTTTCCCAGCACCATTTTCGGGTCTCAGAGAGTCAATCTTCCGCCCAACCTCACCTACGATGCGTCTCACAATAAATGGAATTCGGCCAACACGAGTCCCGTCTCAGGTATTGATTATAAAGTCATCAGCGGGCAAGGCGATATTATCTTTGCAGACCCTAGTCCTGGCTCTGTGGCTTGTCCTAACAACCCATGCCCAAGTTGTTGGGTAGATAACCCTGACGGAACGCTACCCCTATTTGCATGTGGCGAATGCCAAGTCATCTCCATATTTGTAAACCCAGCTTTCTCAGGCGATGGATACTTGCTCGAACAGTCTTATGATCAGCACTTGGTAGAAGCGATGAGAATGATCTCGACAATCAACAGTTCGGGAGCAAATGATCAGGAGGCTGCCTGGAGATTACTGGCACTCGCAGACTATCCTCTCACAAGCCCAAATGCGAATGAGATTTGGCTAAAAGGGATCGCCCACCGACTCTTGCTTCGTGCCATGAATGCAGCAGCATCCACTGGCGTCCTTACGATGGCAGATAGCGCTGGGCTTGTCATGGATCCGTTGAGTAATGCGTTTGTTGATTATCTGGATGACCAGATAAGTTCTACCGCTGATTACTCCTTGCTGACCATGTATAAATTTAACAAAGCAGCTTTTTTCAGGACGTTAGGTGACCGTTCTGCCAGCCTTTCGGCTTTTATAAATTTGAGCCGAGATGCGTTGGGCCTGGACCAAGAAATGGTTGATCAATGGATTTGTCTCCTCACTTATGAACAAGACCTTTTCAACCAAGAGTTAGACCCGGTTGATTTTTGGTCGTTGGTGCCATTATGTTCCAATGGGGAAGGCACTGCTCGCCGCGAGGCACCGATAACTGAAAAGAAGAGTACGATCCTTCACGATGAGCCCATCATTGATGTGTACCCTAACCCTGTGACCCACACGCTCAAAGTCGGAGTAAACATCACACACGAAACCGACCTTAGTCTGAGCTTTTTTAACGCCAATGGTCAACTCGTGTATCACTTGCCGAAGCAGCAGGTACCCGTTGGTGAATTGGTCTGGACAATTTCAACCAAAGATTTCCCCCCTGGCATCTACTTGTTGCAGATCAACACGCATTCTTGGGCCGAAAGTCGAAAAGTGCTGGTAGAATAATCCTTTTATCTACTGGGGCACACCTCCCTACATCAACGTCCACCACCGCCAATAGACCGAGGTAAGCTACAGCGGTGGTGGGCTTTTTCTTAAGTGCTCCAGATATGAGATACACCCACGGATCAACATTCATCAAACTCCACGCGCCAAACCTCCCTCAATCGCATTCATAAAAATTTCGGGGCGAACGGGCGCATTTTCGCCAGAACTGACCAGGGTGAGTCGTGCCTTTGCCTGCATTCCGCTTGATCCCACCGACCAATCTATCGACAGGAATGAATGGGTCGGACACCTCATCAAAAGGGTATTCCGACTTCTTCTCAATACCCTACCCCACAGCTATCATCGAAATCTCCACGTTGACGCCCTTGGGCAAGCCGGCAACTTCGACGGTCTCGCGGGCAGGAAAATGTTCCTTGAAATATGCGCCGTAGATGGCATTGACTTGCGCGAAGTCTCCCATGCTTGTCAAAAAAATAGTGCTCTTCACCACATGCTCAAAGCCCAATCCCGCTGCTGCTAGCACGGCTGCCAGGTTGCGCATGACTTGATGGGTTTCGCTGTCCAAATCGCCCGTGAGGAGCTCGCCCGTCACAGGATCAAGGGCGATTTGTCCCGACACATAGAGGGTATCTCCGGCTTTCACTGCTTGGCTGTAAGGCCCAATGGGTGCAGGGGCATCGGCACTTTGAATCGTCTTTTTCATCGGATGAAGGTAGGAATGGGAGAAATTCGAAAATATAGTCCGCTGAGCATGCCCAGCATCCAATGGCATCGGCTCAGGATTCCTTCACCAAACCCAGTTTTTTGCCAATCCAGCGAAAGGTCTTTTTCTCCAACTCATAGAAGTAGGTAAACTTCCCGAAAAGGAAGGCATAGACCAGCAGGAGCACCTGGTACACGGGCGTGATGAGCAAAACGTAAACGACCCAATACAATACACCACGCTCCAACCCCAGAAATGGCATCAGGTATTTGGGCACAAAGGAGGCGGTAGTTCCTGTGAGGGCAAATACGATCAAGATGATCGCATAGTCCCAGCCTTTGGGTTTGGGGGAAATGGGTTGATCGGGCATAGTGGCTTGTTCGTGGCCAAAATTACAGAACTCGCGGGAGCTTTGTACATCGTTCTGCATGGAATTCGTGTGGAATTCACGTTGAAACCGGGAACTTCATTTACCTTCTCAGCACAAGCATTCTTTGTCTGTCGAATCAGTCTGTCGAATCAACTGCCCTGCGCTTCCCCGCCGATCCGTGCGTGAAGATGATAATACATGCTGGCGCCTGACTCCATCAGCCACGCGTCCTGCCATTCGACATGTCCCGCAGCACCAACCGTCAATTCTCCTTCCTGCCAAAAAGTACCTCCGATGACCAGCTTTGCCCCCACATCTGCCCTTCCCAACAATTTCAAGTCGCCGTCTATCCACATGGCCGATCCCGCAAGCATCATGCTCTGCGAACTGGCTTCGAGCAGGCACTGCTCCCCGGCTAGACTGCTATTTCTATGGCACAAGAGCTGACCAAAACTCTGCAGCTCCTTCACGACCAGCGCGCCCCGAAGGTCGATGGAGCCACTGATCCCAAGGATCAACTTGCTGCGGTTCATACGAAGTGTGGCAGCCTCTTCCACACGCAAGCTGCCAAGCACCCGCAGTTGCTCCCCCAAAAAGATCGCGTCGCGTTCCACCACGAGCAGATCCCCTTCGGCAATGTCGTCGCCAGGATAAGCTGGTAGCCAGTTGGCAGGGTTCGAATAGTCGCGGTCTTCGGCGCCAGTGAAGCGAAACGTTCTGGACTCCGCGCCCAAAAAGGAAATGAGGAAAAAGCTCAGCAGGAAGATCGTCGAAGATGATGTGGTCATAAATCAAAGATACACAGACCATTTTTCCCAAACCCTAACATCGCATTGAACCAGATAAAACAAGGCTTGGAATATTCATATTTGAGTATAAATAGTGCTTTGCATGATCATCTTGCGGAGCAATGGTCTCGCTGGAAGGCGTATTTTTCGTTGCTTTCAACAAGCATCGCAGGAAAATGCAGCTCCTGACCTGAGGCTCCGACAAAAGGATTTATTGTAAGTTTGTGCCATGCGAATCGTATTCATGGGCACCCCGGGCTTTGCCGTTCCTACTTTATCGGCCATCTTACAAGCTGGCCACGAAGTCAGCGCGGTGGTCACCGCCCCCGACCGACCAGCAGGCCGGGGCCAAAAGCTACAGGTGTCACCCGTAAAAGAATTTGCCCTTGCGCAGCAGATTCCGGTCTTGCAGCCAGAAAAATTGCGCGATCCTGCCTTCCATGACCAACTCCGCGCTGCAAATCCCGACCTCATGGTGGTGGTCGCTTTTCGCATGTTGCCAGAGGTCGTGTGGTCCATGCCACCAATGGGGAGCATCAACCTCCACGCCTCTTTGCTGCCAGACTTTCGAGGAGCTGCGCCGATCAATTGGGCCATCATCCACGGAGAAACCCGTACGGGTGCCACTACATTTCTGCTGAACAAAGAAATCGACACAGGCAACATCTTGTGCCAACGCGGCCTCGACATCCTTCCTCACTGGACAGCAGGCGAGCTGCATGATGCCCTCATGGACCTCGGCGCGGAGTTGGTCGTGGAGACCCTCGCGGGCCTTGAAAATGGAAGCCTTCAGGCTCGCCCCCAACCTGAGAATGGGCGCAGCCGCCCCGCACCCAAAATTTTCAAAGAAGATGGCGTGATCCGCTGGGATCAGCCTGCCGAGCGCGTCCACAACCACATTCGCGGCCTCTCCCCGATCCCCACAGCCTGGACGATGTGGGAAGGCCAGCCAATCAAAATTTTCCTTTCGTCCCTCACATCCGTATCTTCCCAAGGACATCCGCCGGGCAGCCTTTCGCGCCTGGAGACGGACAGCCAACTTTTCGTAGCCTGTGCCGATGAATGGCTGGAGATCTTATCTTTGCAATTGCCCAGCAAAAAAAGGCTCCCCACCAGCGCATTTTTACGAGGATTTTCGGGGACCCTGAGCCTTTTTAGCTGAGGGAAAACGCTATCAGCGAGTGGACCCATCATGACAAATTTTAAGAGCCGACATTATCCCAGCAGTCGCAGCGGCGTGTTGGTCGTTCAGGAATACGCTATTCAGTACTACGGCGCCTTCAATATCCTGCTGATGCTGGCCGTACTGGTGCAGATTTCAGCCGGAAAATGGAGCCAAGGACTCATGTGGATGGTCGTGGTCGGCGAAGTCATTGCTCTGGCCCTGGGCAACATGCTAGCGCTAGCCAAAACCCGGCGCAACTATGCGGAGGTTTTCTTTTTGGAAGATCATTTTTCCCTTATCTCCGTCCACGAGATCCTTTTCTCTCCCAAAAATCACGCCTTTCCGCTCCTCTATGCCAACGCCGTGATGGATCCCGACGGTGACCGATTTTCGGTCCACTTCAACGATCAGATCATCAATTTTTATAAAAAAGACTGGGAGGAATTCGACCTCATTTGGGGTTATTTCAACATTCCCAGATAGGGCCCTCACTCACCCATTCTCCTTGGTCGATGCATGGTTCGGAAGGACCATCTTCCAAAAGCCTTGAAGCTTAGCTCGAAGGACATTGGAGAATCATTCGGTCACCAATATTTCAGTGAAATAGCTGTCTTTGCCCAAAAACAACTGCACCCGATACTCTCCGGGATCCAGCACCCCTAGCTCAATGGTCCAAAATTGATCCCCCTCTTCCGCCCATCCGGCTTGCTTGCGCACAATCTCGTGGTCGAGATCGCGAATGATCGCCACCATCGCCGTGCGTTCTTGAAGCCAAGTCACCACCGGAAGCCGCCCCTGCCAGATCGCATCAGTGTTGGGAAATGCCACCAAGCGCCGAAACTGAACCAGTGTGTCCAGTTCGAGGGTGTCGCCCATGATCGTGACTGCCACGAGACGATAGCGATTCCAGCCATATGACGGGATGGGATCTACCCAAAGATAGGCTTGCAGGCTATCGTTGTCACCCGGACATCCTATGCGAGCCACCTCACGAAAAGCACCCGTGTCTTGCCTGTAAATCAAATATTCGGAGATCATCCGCTCCTTGTAGGTCACCCATTTGAGTCGATTGATCTCGTCCACTGCCACCAGTGAATCTTGTCGGAGAAATACACGCGGCCCCTGCGCTGGCTCGCCCATCTCCGGATTGCCACGCATCGCAAGCGCTGGTCTGGAGGTAGGGCAGTCTCCTGTGGAAAATCGGATAAAAAATGGCCTGATACTAAATCCCCGATCGTCCACCAGACCTGGGGTGGTGCTCAAGACGTAGCTGCTGTGCGGAGCAAGGGGTGTTCCCGGCACCACGGTCAGGGTTTTGGTCTCCACATTGTAAGTCATTTCACTCCGGATCGCCCGCTCGTCTTGGTCGAGGCGATACAGGCGAACATTGCCATCGTGAATGGTGATCGGATCAAGGGTGCGGCTCTCCGCGGGAAAATGAAGCTGCAAGGACAGCGGCGTCGCGCAGGAAAGGCCTTCAGCTCCGTTTCGAGGAAAGCTCGCCATCACAAAAGCCCGATCCTGGCCTTGTACTTCCGATATCGCGCCAAACAAGGCCAACAAAGTCAGCAGCAACTGGCACATCCAGAGACGAAGGCGCGAAATCTCAGCAGAAAAAAAACCTCTCGTCTCCCCGTACGTTATTTCTACGCCTGAAAAAAGCCGCTTTCCTACTTCTACACCACGCGCGATGACTTGCTGGCTCTGTGACAGCCCCTGACATAAGCTGTCCCCTAACAGACAACTTGACGCAGAGAAATGTATTAACTTTGTGAGAGCGAATCGAAGCGGAGGGGGGGTTGGTCGAAGCTGGGAGTGTATCATTTCCAATCGGCAGCGGCTTAGCAGAAGTGGTTAACTTTCGTACACGAAACCAAAAATATACATGAACAACGAGAACGGAGCCATCAGTCACGAAAAACTCATCATCATCGGATCTGGCCCTGCGGGCTACACCGCTG
>DAITMB010000166.1:5850-8954 GCA_036835375.1 Bacteroidota bacterium | reverse complement strand
TCGTCGCCGATGGCGAGCATAAAGTCCCAGCTTTGACGATTGAGCCACATGGTCGCGGCCTTTCCTTTGTCCACACCAGCATTGCGAATCTCAACGACTTTGTTGCCTTCGAGGACTTGCAGGTTATGATTCGCAGTGAGATAGATCAGCTCTTCTCGAATCTCGCGCACCCTATTGGCTCCCAGCTCATTGTCGATGCGGCGGTAGTGCCAAGCCAGGGTGTAATCCTTCTCCTCAATGAAGGAGCCGGGAGTACGCTCAACCAGATTTTCGAGGGTTGGCCTCACCGCCGACTTCCAAGTAGCGACCACATTGGAGTTGAGCTGCCACTGCTTGTTGTTCCACAGCCACACGCCATGCTCGGAGACCATTTCGATGCCTACTTCCCCAAACCATTCGCCGAGTGTGTGGCGGTCACGGCCTGAAATAATGACCAGCGTCGTATTTTCATGGCTCAGCAAGCGCTTGAGCAGCACAATCAATTTTTCGTCTGGGGAAGCCATGCCTGGCTCTGGGTGAAAACCTACGAGGGTCCCGTCATAATCCAACAACAACAACTTAGAAGAAGCCGCTTGATATTGAGAAATGAGTTGGGCACGCGATCCTTCCGAGAGAACCTTGGTCTGTCGATCTTGCTGAATTCGTTTTGTTTCCATTTGTTGGTGGATAAAGTTGTTGGCCCAGTGCTTCACATCATATCGCTTGAGCTTTCGCTGCATCTCTTGGAGGCGGGTTCTTTGCTCCGTCACTGGCATTTCCATCGCCATTAAGAGTGCTTCTACGATTTCAGCATTATCATTCGGATTAATGATTAGGGCCTCCTGGAGTTCGTTGGCAGCACCCGCCATTTCGCTGAGAATCAGTACCCCTTCGGGATTTTCCTCCTTCGAAGCGACATATTCTTTAGCTACGAGATTCATACCATCGCGAAGAGGTGTGACCAAGGCAATTGCGGCGGTGCGGTACAGCGTGCAGAGGCTGTCGAAGGAGAAAGAGCGGTAGTAATACCGAATGGGCACCCAGTCAAAGGTTCCATATTCGCCATTGATCCTGCCCACCAAGGTATCGATCTCTTCTTTTAGGTTCTGATATTGGTCCACGCCTGCGCGCGAAGGTACCACGACCAGTACGAGGGAGACCCCACGCTGGTATTGAGGATAAGTCTGGAGAAAAGACTCGAAGGCGCGGATGCGCTCTGGAATTCCTTTAGAGTAGTCCAACCGATCAATCGAGATGATGATTCGACGACCTTTGCTGTAATTTTGAATAAACTGTACTTCCTCACTCGCAGAGTCTGGCTTTGGTGCAGAAGCATATTTGTCATAGTCAATGCCCATCGGAAAGGCGTCCACGGAAATGGAGCGTCCCGATACGTTGATTTTTCCAAAATCGTGTTCATGGCCCAGGATCCGGTAGCTCGCGCTGAGAAAGTGGCGCATGTAACCGAATGTGTGGAATCCAATTTGGTCGGCACCCAGGACCCCTTCCAGCAGCGCCCGTCTCCAAGGGAGGGTGCGAAAAATCTCATACGATGGGAAGGGAATATGTAGGAAAAAGCCAATCGACAGATTAGGAAAACGCTCCCGGAGAAGCTGAGGTACCAGCATGAGCTGATAGTCATGCACCCAAACTAAGTCTCCATCCTGCACACAGTTGGCGACGACATCTGCAAACTTGTGATTGACCGATTCATAACTCTTCCAGTACTGCTCATTGTAAGTAGTGTATTGGGTAAAATAGTGAAAATGAGGCCAAATGGTTTTGTTGCTAAACCCTTCGTAATAGTCTTCGAGCTCCTCTTGGCTCAAGAACACTGGCACCATACCGTCTTTTTCAAACTGCTCTGTGATCAGCTTCCGCTCTTGCGGATCGTCCACGGGACGACCCGGCCAGCCAATCCAGATTCTACCTTCTTCTGTTTCCAGAGAATTCAGCCCCGTCGCGAGGCCGCCCGCGCTGGGGTGATAGATGAGTTCTCCTTCTTTTCGGCCAATGGTGATTGGCAGGCGGTTCGATACGATGACGATTCTCATAGAAGCGAAAGTTCGCCTTTGCGAAAGAAGAATCCAAGCCGGAATCATATTCTTCACAAAAGATTTACTCTTGCGAGGATTCTCAAGCAGTAAGATTTTTTAGCCAAGCTATATGGATAGGGGCATAACTATTTTTTCGGACATGAATTCCCTCAAGATCTCTGCTAACTTTTGGTACCATCGAATCGGTTGAGCTTGACGGAAAGTCAAATTCTTCATGGTGAGAAATCCTTCTTTACCTATCTTTCGCCCTGATTCAGTTCACAACATGGAGACTTTGTAGAAGCAAAATGTTCACCTCTCCCTGTTGGAGGCTATCCGCAATCTAGGATCAGAGAAATTTATGGACAACAAACAAAATCAGACGCTCAGCATTCTGATTCCTGCCTATAATGAGTACAGGACACTGCCAGTCATTTTAGCCGAAGTATTGAAGGTGGCTCTCCCTGAGGGAATGCAGAAAGAGATCATCGTCGTCAATGACTGCTCTACAGACGCGAGCCACGAGGTGATGCAAACATTCTTGGCCGAACACCCCGATGCACCTATACAATATGTTCGACACGAGGTGAACAAAGGCAAAGGTGGCGCCATCCACACGGGAATTGCACGTGCGACGGGCGACTTTTTCATCATTCAAGACGCAGATACAGAGACTGATCCACAGGAATATGAGCTGCTGTTAGGTCCCATTCTCAAAGGCCATGCAGACGTTGTCTATGGATCACGATACATCGGTGGCAGGCCCCACAGAAAGCTTTTTTTTCTGCATTCCTTCGGCAATAAACTGCTTACGCTCATTTCCAATTTATTTACCAACCTCAACTTGACCGATATGGAAACGTGCTACAAGCTGTTCCGAACTGATCAGCTCAAGCAACTCCATCTTATCGAAAATAGGTTTGGATTTGAGCCGGAGGTTACAGCCAAAATCTCGAAAATTCCAGATATTCGGATCTATGAAGTCGGAATATCTTACTACGGCCGCACCCGAAAGGACGGGAAAAAAATAGGATTCAAAGATGCCATTCGCACCCTGTACTGCATTCTTCGATACAACGTCTTTGACAG
>DAITMB010000166.1:0-5750 GCA_036835375.1 Bacteroidota bacterium | reverse complement strand
CAATTGCAGAATCCAGTGTTGGCTTCTCACCCAGTGGACCAAATAAGCCAATCCAAAAGCCAGCACCGGATACCAATCTATGAATGCTCTGTGTCCAAATGAGCTCCCGAACCAATAAGCCCACCAACTGGCAAAGGCATACGTCGCAATGGAGACCATCAACACCGACACCCACCCATGCCCTTTTTTGCGAATGGCCTCTATCAGAATTCCTACAAAACCGAAGAGGATGAGCGGACTAAATTGGAATAAGCCATCGATCGGGCCAAAAAAGACTTGAGAAATGAAAGGCTTGTCCCAATAAATAAAGCCTTCTCCTTGATAGGAGTAAAAGATCCAATCCTCAGAGATATGTTGCCAGTAGGCCATTTGAGGGAGGAAGACTGCAATTCCGACAGGGATTGCCACCCACCAATTCCTTCGGTGCTCCCAGATAAAAGCCCTGCGCTGCTGCCAATCAGATAGGTTGTGCACGTGAAAAAGCAGGGGAAAAAGTAGCATCAAGACGTTGGTGGGCCTCACCAAGACCGCCAAGCCTAAGGCGAGTCCCAGGATCGCAAATGATTGCTTTGTAGGATGATCAAGGCATCGATAGGATGCATACAGCACGAAGGTATTGAGCACAAATCCGTAAGCATGAGACATGCCCGATTGACCAATCACGTAATAGAAAAGATTGGTGCCCCAGAAAATCACTGCGATCACAATGGCTACCTCCACAGGTTGGTAGAATCTTCGTAGCAAACTGGCAAGCATCCACAAACCAAAGAATGTGTAGAAAATCGCCGAAAAGACAACCGCATCACTGTAAGCTCCGGAAAAATGATCTTTGTATTTCGTGCGGAACCACCCCTGCTTCGTCACCAAGTGAGCCGTTAAAAAGAAAGGCGATTGGAAAAGGGCTACCCCATAAGTAGTCTTGAGATTATAGCGGTTTGTTTGTGGCATTCTCCGAAACTGATTCGGCGTCCGAATGGGCAAATCCTCAAAACTCCCATAGATAAAAATGGCTGGCAAGTAAGCATAGTATGCCTCTGAATCTGACCAAAGGCGATTGATGTTATTTCCTTCAGGAAAAGTGAAAGCATAGGAAAGCGACCAGAGCACGATCCCCAAGATCAGGATCCGGTCAATATATTTAGATAAATACTCGAAGATACTTTTCCAACGGAGTCTTTGCATAACTAGCTACATAAGATGAATGAGGCTAAACTTATTTAAATTTTGAAGCTAAACAGAGAGAGTTGCAACCTCTTAGATTTGAAGATTCTGGTTAGGCAAATTCGCGTACTAGCACTTGGTCTGGTACAACTTCTCACGACCAAGCCTTGATCAGATGTCGAAAATAGAAGATTTTTTTCTTCACTAAAAAAGGTCTTGAAGATCCCTGCAGAACAAATTCAAATGTTCCGTTTCCGCTTTTCTCGCACCTCTTGGGGAACATTCCTCCAATCAGGGTTTTTTGATAGAATTGTGTAGGTTTATCTTTGCGAACCAAAACTGGGAGCAACTATCTATGAACATTCACTTTATCGCCATCGGAGGTAGTGTCATGCACAGCCTGGCACTGGCACTCGCCACCAACGGCCATCGGGTCACAGGTTCGGATGATCATCTCTACGATCCAGCCAAAGGCCGACTTGAGGCGGCAGGGCTTCTTCCCGACAGCCTTGGATGGCATCCTGACCGCATTTCACCCAGTTTAGATGCAGTCATTCTTGGAATGCATGCTTTTGAAGACAATCCTGAGCTCCTTCGCGCCCGGGAATTGGGCTTGCCCGTGTATTCTTTTCCTGAGTTTATTTTCGAGCAGTCGCGCAATAAGCAGCGGGTCGTCATCGCCGGAAGCTACGGTAAGTCCACCGTCACGGCCATGATCATGCACGTCCTCCAAGGAGTAGGCAAAAAGTTCGATTACCTCGTTGGTGCTTCTGTTCCGGGCTTCGAACACGCGGTAAAGTTGAGTGACGACGCACCAGTCATCATCATAGAGGGAGATGAATACTTCGCTTCCAAGCTAGATCCCCGGCCTAAATTTCTCCTTTATCGTCCGCATGTCTGTCTCATCAACGGCATTGCATGGGACCATATCAATGTGTTTCCAAAAGAAGAGGTGTACGTGGATCAGTTTGTACAGCTCATCAAGAGTCTTTCCAAAGCCGCCGACATCGTCGTGAATGAAGAAGACGAGCGATTGATGAAGTTAGTCAAGACCCACGAAAACCCGGATACCCACTATGTACATCCCTTTGGATGCCTGAATTATCGGGTCAAAGACGGGAAATTTGAAGTAAAAATCGACGGCGAGCGATGCACCGTCTCCGTATTCGGACGCCACAACATGGTCAACATTTCTGCGGCATGGGAAATTTGCCGATTGATGGCCGTGCGAGCCGAGGAATTCCGCCAGCACATTGCTACTTTTCAAGGCGCCAGCAGCCGGCTGGAAATCATTCAAGACCAACCCGATCGGGTGATCATTCGAGATTACGCCCATGCCCCCGAAAAAGTCCTTGCCTCCGTGCAGGCTACCCGGGAAAAATATGCCAAGCAGCGCATCACAGCCTGTCTGGAGCTACACACTTTTTCCAGCCTTAATCCCGAATTCCTTCCCCGCTACAAAGGGGCAATGGCAAAAGCTGACCAAAAAATTGTGTATGTAGAACAAGGCGTGTGGGAGCGGAGGCGAATGGCACCTTTGCAGGAGGCAGACATCCAAAGGGCATTTGGCAGCAAAGATCTCCTCTTTGTAAATTCCTTGGAAGATCTCCAGGCGTTGCTGCGAAATGAGACGACGGAAGTTTTACTACTCATGTCTTCAGGAAATTTCTCCGAAATGGACCTACGTGCCCTAAACTAATTTTCGTCACCGACTGAAGTCGCCTAAGAAGAGGGAGTTACAAGAAGATTTGCAGATAGGGGATTTTCCGCTTGACTTTGACTTTTTTTCTACTATTTTTGCGCGTTCTTAAAAAATTAACGGACGCGCACCATGTATTGGACTTTGGAACTTGCTGTTTATCTCGAAGATGCGCCTTGGCCAGCCACTCGTGACGAATTGATTGACTTTGCAATGAGATCAGGAGCACCGATGGAAGTAGTGGAAAACCTCCAAGAGCTTCCCGACGAAGACACCCCTTACGAAAGTATAGAAGAGATCTGGCCAGATTATCCTACCAAGGACGATTTCCTCTTCAACGAAGACGAGTACTAGGACCACACGTACACAACAATCTTTGCAACGCCTTCCGTGGGAAACCGCAGAAGGCGTTTTTTGACTTAAAAGCTAATTCGTCTGGAAAATTTGTCTCTTCACTGTTCGGTTCGTGGTTTATTGCTTTGGGTGGGTACTTCTTAGTTCGGACAACCAGTGATCTACCAGCTCTTGAGCCGCTCCCACGGGCAGTGCTGTGCCAGCAAGAATCTGTGCCTTCTTGTGTGCATAAGCCTCTCGCAATTCACTTCTCGAAAAAATCAAGTCGCGGAGTTGTTCCTCAAGAGCCGTCTCAAACCAGTGTACCTCCTGTGCTTGCCGCCGACGGCTCCAAAAGCCACTGAGCTCTGCTTGTTGCCTGGCTTCTCGCATGAATTGAATCACCTCCTCTATGCCCAGCCCCGTGAGGGAAGAACAGGTGAATACCTGTGGGCGCAACGTACTCTCTGGAAGGGGAAAGAGCCGTAGAGCTTGGTTATAGAGGGCTTTGGCGCGTGATGCCATCGCGATGCTTTCTCCATCAGCTTTGTTGATCACCAGTAGATCAGCCATTTCCATAATCCCTTTCTTGATTCCTTGGAGCTCATCTCCTGCATTCGGAAGCAGGAGAAGGAGAAACGTATCCACAAGGTGCCGCACAGTGGTTTCGCTCTGGCCCACGCCGACCGTCTCGACCAAGATCCAGTCAAATCCACAGGCTTCGCACAAAATGGTCGCTTCCTTGGTGCGGGCTGCCACACCACCGAGAGTGCCTGAGGAGGGAGTAGGGCGGATGTAAGCTTGGGGGGCGTGTGCTAAGCGATCCATCCGGGTCTTGTCTCCGAGGATGGAGCCGCGCGTCCGCGTGCTGGAGGGATCCACTGCCAGGACAGCGACTTGGTGACCCGCTTCGATGAGCTTCATTCCCACGCCGTCAATGAAGGTGCTTTTGCCGACACCGGGCACGCCAGTGATCCCCACGCGAATGGCGCCACCGGCATAAGGAAGACATTGCCGAAGTACTTCCCTGGCTAAGATCTTGTCCTCAGGATGCTGGCTCTCGCATAGGGTGATGGCCCGGCTCAGAAGCACACGGTCATGGGCCAAGATTCCGTCCACGTATGTGGCTAGCGGCAGTCTCCGTGGCATTAGGCAAACATCATTGTGAGAGTGAATCCCGCAGAGGAAGGTAGGTGAGGACCAACATGCCGTGGCGACCTTGAGTTTCTAAAATCAGGGTATCTTTGGACATCTTCCGCAGGACATATTGGTGTCGCTGGCTCTCAGCGAAATTTTCCTTAGTGATCAGCCGATCGTTCCGCACTTCATATTGGAGAAAGAAACTACTATCGGACGGGTTGATGAACCAGATGCCAAAGCTTTGCTGAGCGCTGTCATAAGCGTGAAATTTGCCGTCGGTAGCCAACTCTAAGACCTCGGGATTTTTGGCGTCGCCGTAGTAAAAGTGACCGTTGTCGTATGGATCGTACGTCATGTGGTGAGCCCATCGCTGCACTGAATCTGGCTTTTGTTTGAGCCAAGATCTCGCGACCTCGCTTCGGCGAAGAGCTGTGTTTGCTTGGTCCTGGCAGGCGGGTGCCATGAGGATCATAGAAATAAATGAAAGGACCAAGAATCTCATACAAGCTTTTTGGGTCAAAATACGGATGTTTTCAGAGATTGCAAGCCAACTATGCGCATCCTTTATATCCACGGTCTTGACAGTTCCCCCAATCCCGATCGTATCGGTTGGCTAGAACGACGTCTTCATGAAGTAGTTGCCCTCCATATCGACTACCGATCCACGCCCAATGCTTATCAGTTGCTTTACAACGAAGCTGTGGCTCAACACATTGAGTTGATCATTGGCAGCTCCCTGGGAGGGAGGATGGGCTATTGGCTTGGGGAAGAACTGGGCATAGCGAGCCTCTTGTTCAATCCCGCAGTGGCGAAAGTGATTCCGGGGCTATATTTGCCTGACTTGTCCATCGACACTTTTCGCTGTCCTGCGCGGGACGTCATACTCGGTGCCAAAGATGATGTGGTGAATCCGCACGATACCTGGGAATGGCTCAGGTCTCGTGAGAGGGAAGGGCTGAGGCAGCGCATTTTGCTCTGCGAGTGGCTCGGCCACCAGATCGATCAGCCAACCTTTACTTCCGCTTGCCTTTGGGCAGGACTTTAAATCAGCATCGCAAATTTTTCGCAGTGCTTCCTTCGTACTTTTTCTACTTTCGCTCTCACCCACAACAACCCCACCCGACATGGATGTCTTAGAATTGTTTGTAGAACTTCTCAAATATGTGCTTCCAGCAGGACTGGTCTTGCTGGCCATGCGCTGGATGCAGCAAAATCAGTGGAACGAAAAAAAAATGGACGCGCAGATGAGTTGGCAGGGAAAGATTCGCCAGGAGCAGAGCGGCTTGGTCTTTCACGCCTACGAGCGGGCACTATTATTTTTGGCAAGGCTGGAGCCCGATCAGTTGCTCGCGCGAGTATCAGGAGGGAATCTCCCTGCTACTCAGTTTGCAAGGGCCTTAGAGCAGAACATTCGGGA
>DAITMB010000165.1:0-9129 GCA_036835375.1 Bacteroidota bacterium | reverse complement strand
GAGCCGATGTGTTGCTCACCAAGCATGACGCAGAAGGTCAACTGCTCTGGGAGCGTAGTTTCGACCATCAAGGGAGAAACGATGATGGGATCGCGTTGCTGCTCCATTCCGAAGGAAGCTTTATCGTTGCTGCAGCCCTCTACGACACCCTGAGCGATTACGACATTGGCCTGCTGGCCTACGATGATCAAGGCAATCTCTCATGGAGTCTTGCGTATGACTACGAAGAAAAATACGACCTCCCGACTGCGCTGAGCGAGGCGCCCGACGGCTCCTTGTATCTCGCTGCTGCCACCACGGGCGACAGCACCGAAAAAGCAACAGTTTGGGGCAGCAAATCAACAAGTGGATACCATGCCCTCCAGCCGATTTGCAGACTGGATTTTCCTTACATCTACTAAATCCTGGCGGTTTAGCGACAGAATTGTCAGAAAGCGAAGAGATGCAATACCTAAGGGTCTATCCTAACCCGGCTCATGACCGACTCAATGTGATCCTCAGCATGTCAGTCGACTCGGAGGTTACCTTAAATCTCATTGATATGGCTGGGCGAGAGTTGAAACAAGCGAGCTTTTCACGTCAGATTCCTGCGTCAGGCAAGATGTCGATAGATCTGCATGGTCTCCCCGTAGGCATGTACATTTGTAGAGTGCAGGTAGGAGATTCAATTTTTCATCAACCCTTCATCAAACAATAATTATGAACCATCTCCACACCATCGTCCGGGGGCTGCTGGCAGCTTGGGGACTGATCTGTATTGCCAGTCTTGGGGGCTGCAATAGGGGCGATAACCCTTATCCCTACAACTGTCCTGGCCGCGGTGAGCATAAGGAAACTGAAGAACCTATTGTAGGGATCTCCGTCACCGTCAATGAAACGTTTCTCCCTTCTGAATTTCCGTCTTATCAAATCATGTATGTAAATCCCGCTGATCCTGATCAAATCTTAGCAACGAAAGGCGGCTGGGAGGTGGATGGGGATCCTTCCGATCCTGATCAAGTCTTAGCATGGAAAGCCACGTTCTGGGACAAAGATCAGACTACACTCCCCACTGAAATCGTGGTGATCGATCTCAGGACCATGGAGGAAACGGTGATTCTGGTACGTGATGAACCTGGTGTGATAGGAGCGGAATACTGGAAGAACTTCAGGTGGGGAGAAGCGGGTTGGATTGTGGCTGAAAGAATCCGGGACAAGCAGTTGTACCTCTTCGATCCCAATGGCGGCAGCCCGAGGAGGTTGACCAATCCGGCCTTGGGAGCTTACCACAATCCATGCTGGGTGGCCAATGGAAAAGAAGTGCTTACGCTAGGCTATGATGTCAACGGGCAAGGTTCACGCATTCGAACAGTGGATTTGAATGGAGAAGTGAAACAAGAATATATGTTAATGGATGGTTTGCCTGATTCCTTTGTTAGATATCACCAATTTGCTGATTGGCGAGCCGATAGCTTGCTGGTTTCTGTCCCTCCAGTGGGTCGTCGTCATGACCTAAACATCTTTACCTATCCTGACATGACGTTGCTCAAGCGCATCAAGGTGGTCGATACAACCTCAAGAAGCGCGATCCTTCGTCATGATTGGTGGCCAGGAACCGAGCGCATTCTCTGGTCCATTTACGGAGCGCTATACGCCACTGATTGGCAGACCGAAGAGACTGAAGTCATCTGGGAGGACTGCGAACGGGGGATTGTCAACTTTTGCGTGGCACCTGATGGAAAGCGCGTGTTTTGTACGATGACCGATTATGTAATGATTGAGTCCATAGGGCTTCGAGAAATTAGTACTCACATTTATGAGCTTGATCTTTCCTCGAGAGTCATGCGCAAGGTGATCTAGGGCGTGGTAGAGGAGTTGGATCATCCGCCCCAACCTCTCGGGTTTTCCCCAACCCGCGAGGCTTCACTGTGGTTTTGATCCGTTTCTATCGCATGATGGGACCATTTTTTTTCTGGAAGGGTGGGCAATGTCGCTTCAAACAAAGCTTGACCTCAATGGCACGCCCTTCGCGCATCAGTGGGAAGGCATTTGTCCCGACATGTTGCATGTAACCAATTTCCTTGATGGCGCCCATCCGCTCGGCGCTGCTAGTTTGTGGATTTCTACCGGATAAATGAAAATAATGGGATAAGCCATGCGATGGTTACAGGCTACCTTGGGTCCACCAAATTGCCTTCCCTAAGGTCATCTACATGAAGCGACTCCTCCTGTTTTTCCTGTTGAGTCATCAACTCAGTGGCGTTTTTTGTCAAAATATGACGGATGCAAGCCTGTTTATGCGGGCCGACAGCGCTACCTACCTCGAAGAGGTTTCTTCAGAAAGCGGAAATCTTTATCAAACTGTGGGACATCATGGCCCAGCTGTAGAAAATGAGTGGATGGGGCTGAGAATCTATTTCGACCACAAATGCGCCATCGATGTGTATTCAAAAACCCGGCCCGGCCTGGAATTGAAAGCCGCTCGCTGGTACCCTTCTCCAGCCCTCCAACTCGAAGGATGGGGAGCAGATTATTACAAAGTTGGCAGTACAGTTGGCCTGGGGGGAGTGAAGATTTGGGATGGAGAGCAGGCCGTAGCCCTAGATCCTGTTTCGCAGCGAAAGGCGAGGGTCTATCGGACGGATAGCAGCGCGGTGATGGAAATGATCTCCGAGGGTGTTCCCCTGCACGACAAAACCGTGGACATCCTGACCCGCGTGACCGTCATCACGGGAGATCGCTTTGCCAAAGTCGAAACGGAGGTTCTCTCGGCAGAACCTGTTCAGCTGGCCACTGGCATCAACTATCACGATGGCATGGCAGTGGTGAAACAAAAGTCTGGCATCATCGCCGCATGGGGATTGCATCCCGAGGATGTCGCCGCCGAACTCGTCGAAATCGGCTCTGCCATTCTCTACCAACCCGATGATTATACCCACACGCTGGACGACGGCAAACAGGTTCTGTTGATTTCAAAACCAACCCGAGCCCTCACCACTCATGTCATTTCTGTGAATGAGAAAATGCCGAAAATGAACAGCCTGGAGTCGCTGCTTGAATTTTTGGCGGAATGAGGAGTGAGAATTCGTTCCTCTGTGAACAGGACAAAAACAACGTGGGTTTATGAAAAGGTTTTTTCTGAATTGATAAAAATATCAGAAATTAAGCTAATTTAATCTATGGCGAAAGGCAGCCAAGAAGCATGATAAGTGTAACTCTCGAAGTTGTTCCAAGTCCATTTAAGTCGCCTCAAGTGCTTCAGCTCGGTAATTTTTTGCTTGATTCAATTCCAGCTTACCCTTGGCCTATATGATTCAGTGGAATGACCACTTGGGTAGGTGGCAGTCGCTATGCGCCTGCGTTTTTTTAGGGATTGGCCGTAGGCTACCGAGGTGCGAATCGCTTCGCGCTTCGATTTTTGAACCAATGCGGAACAATCCATTTCCAGCAAAAATACCCCGAAGCCGGCCGTTGGAAAGCTCGCCGATACTTTGTTCGCTGCTTCGCACTTGATGAAGCTGGCCATCTCGCGCTTCTTGCGGGTGAATACCCTGTGAAGAAACGAATGAAACATCAATGGTTAACATTTCTTCACACATCGTCCAAGCAAGTTTGGTGCATATATTTGAGGGATGACTGATTGCCGTTGTATCCAATTATGGTCTGGGCCACGCAATGTATCGACTGCCCTGATGTATAGCTTTGCGCAACGCAAGGACACCTTGGTGTGGGATGAACCCCTGTATGCTTATTATCTTCGCCAGACCGGCATCGAACATCCCGGCAGGGAAGAAACCCTGGAGGTCCACGACTCGGATCCACACCGCGTGGTGCAGCAAATGCTTTTTGGGGAACGGGAGCGTCCGGTGCTCTTTTGTAAACAAATGGCGCATCATCTGCTCGACCTGAACACCGACTGGCTGGCCTCCTGCATCAATATCTTCTTGATACGCCACCCGGCGGAGGTGATTCGCTCCTTTTCCAAGGTCATTTCTCACCCTACGCTGCGCGACATTGGGATTGCTCACCAATGGCGACTATTTCAAGCGCTACGCGCCCAAGGAGAGCTGCCGCTGGTGATCGACGGCCAGTGGCTGCTCCAGCATCCAGAGCACGTGCTTCGCCAAGCTTGCGAGGGCATGAGGATCGACTTCGATCCAGCGATGTTGCGCTGGGAAGCAGGTGCGAGGCCCGAAGATGGCGCTTGGGCACCTTATTGGTACCACGCCGTGCACGCCTCCAGTGGGTTCGAAGCCTATGTGCCCAAGTCTCGAGAGATCCGTCCGGACTTGATGCCCCTACTCGAATCAGCGCTGCCCAGCTATGAAGCCATGAGCGCTCACGCAATTCGGCCCTAGCCAACGAACGAACAAGCGCCAACGGTTCAGGAAAGAGATGCGAATCGTCGCGGTCTTGGCCTATCGGTGCTTCATTTGCCTGAAGAAAAACCAGACATTGCTGCCAAAAAGTTGTAGAAAACGCGCGATGAGAGCCATTTTGGGGAGGGTATTTGCGGAATCAATCGTTTTACGCGTAGAATATTTGGAATTGGTGCCGCAATCCTAACATTTTGCACCAACATTTGATTCTAATTCTTCAACATAAAACTACATGCAGCCCACAGGAAAGGCTTGCAATAGACCCAAATTCAACATGAGGAGACGCGAGAGAAGTGTGTGGGTGATAGTACTTTGGATGTGCCTTCCGCTTTCGGCTTCGGCCCAGGGATCCACGATGTGGGACACGAGCACAGTAGTGAGCGAACTGAGGGTGCCATGGAACCTCGCGTGGATGGGACAAGACCAGCTCTTGGTCACCGAGCGGCGAGGGATTATCAGTCGGGTAGAAGTAAACACAGGGGTTGTGACACGCCTGTTGGAAATGGATGACGTGGCCGAAGAGTTGCAATCGGGCTTGATGGGCATGGCGATTCATCCATCCTGGCCAGATAGCCAAGTCGTGTTTGCGATGTACAGCTACTACACCCCTAATTTTCAAATCATGATGCGCTTGGTGCGGCTGCGCTACGAAGCGCTGCAAGACACCTTGCTCCTGGATCGGGTACTGTTAGAGTCGATTCCGGGAGGTTCCAGCAGCTTAGGCGGGCGCTTGCTTGCAACGCCAGATGGCTACTTGCTGGCCAGCATCGGCGACCTAGAACTCGGGGGGGTGGCGCAAGACAGCGCCAATCTCAACGGCAAAGTTCTGCGTCTGAACTTAGATGGCAGCATTCCAGCGGATAATCCCTTGGCGGGATCGCCGATCTACACCTTGGGCCATCGCAATGTGCAAGGGCTTGCGCGGAGCCCTGAGGGGCGGGTCTATGCCAGTGAGCATGGCCCTTCAGCGAACGATGAAGTCAATCTCCTGGAAGCAGGCCGAAATTACGGATGGCCCATGGTGCTGGGATTTTGTGACCCCTCTTCCCAGTCGCTCTGCGACTCCTACAGCATTCGCGACCCACTCCTCACTTGGTCTCCACCCATTGCTCCCGCAGGCATGGCTTACTGGGAGGGGCAAGGAGAACCAAGTCTCTTGCTCGCTTCCCTGCGTGGGCAGCAGTTGGTGAGGCTGAGATTGAGCGAAGACGGCTTGGGGATCACATCGGAAGAATCATTGTTGGATGGCGCGATCGGGCGTATTCGCGATGTCGTGGTGAGTCCGGAAGGACGAATCTTTGTGTGTACCTCCAATCAGGACATTCTAGGCGTGCCACGACCTGGAGATGACAGAATCGTGGAGGTCACGATGACGACAGCATCGTTGGCAGATTCACATTTGCTAGCGATCTCTGCGAACGAAGTGGAGGACCACGTGTGGAATATTTCTCTGCCTGAAACCTTCCCGGGAGGCACACTTGACCTCATATCTACTGCGGGGGTGCAATTGGCCACGCAGCCCCTCCCACGAAATCTGGCCGAAGTAACTGTGGACCTGACCCCACGCTCTTCAGGGATTTACGTTCTCTATGTTCATAGCGCCTCTGGATACTGGTATCAAAAGGTGCTGTGCCGCTAACGACATTTCATTTTTCTGCTCGTTTCTATTTCTTTTTTCTATCGTTCATTTTCTACTGCTTTTTTGCTCATGCTTCGATGTGTTTTCATTTGGATATGTTTAGTTCTCTTCGGCTCCACCACATTTGCCCAGGAGAGCCAGTTGCAATTAGACTCTACGCTTCTTCATGTGAGGGTATTGGCTTCGAATCTGGAAATTCCCTGGGGCTTTAAATTTGGCCCTGATGGATGGATCTGGTTCACGGAGCGCAACGGGGATGTGCATCGCCTCCAGCCCGAGACCGGAGAGCTTCAACTCCTTCATCAGGAACAGGAAGTTTATCAATCAACCGATAATTCGGGGATGTATGCCCTGGAGTTGCATCCAGATTTTCCGAAAGTACCCTACATTTATATAAACTATACCTATGCGCTGTATCGGGCTCGATTAGTGAGGTATAGTTATGATCAACAGCGCGGCGTGCTCTACGATTCCCTGCACATCCTTCCGAGCTTTGACGCCCACGAGTCTCACAATGGTGCCAGGATTTTGTTTACCGAAGATGAAAAGCTACTGGTCGCGCTGGGGGATGCCTATATGGCAGGTACGGCTCAGGACTTAGACCGCATCACAGGCAAGATCCTGCGCATCAATCCCGATGGGAGCATCCCGGACGACAATCCCATTCCGGGCACCATGATCTACTCTCTCGGGCACCGCAATGTCCAGGGCTTGGTGATCACGCCCCAAGGCTGGGTATTTGCCTCGGAGCATGGCGCCGGGACCGACGATGAAGTCAACCGAATTTATCCCGGCAGGAATTATGGCTGGCCCGTCGTGCAGGGCTACTGCAATTTGGCCTCCGAAAAGGCTTTTTGTGACAGCAATGACGTTGTAGAACCCCTTCGAACCTGGACCCCCGCATGGGCACCCGGCGGCTTGGCTTATTATGACCACCCGGCCATTCCCGAATGGCGAAACAGCCTCCTTCAAGTGTTTCTCAAGGCCAGTGATGGCGCTTTGTATGGCCAGCGCATGGAGGTGTTGCGCCTGGACGAGTCAGGAGAAGAAATTGTGGGGGTGAAAGAATACTTCCGGCTTACGTATGGGCGGCTGAGGAGTGTCCTTGTGGCACCGGATGGCCGGGTATTCATCACGACCTCTAACCGCGAGACCAATGGCAGCCAAGTGGTGCAAGCAGACGACGACAAAATCATCGAAATCCGAAATCCTGATTTCCCCATTTTCTATCCCGGAACGCCTGCTTATTTGACCGCTGGCTTGACGACATTTCCCAACCCTGTGGTCGATGAGGTGATGATACACTTTCCTCTTGAGGAAGGGCTCGTGTCGGTTGATGTAAGGGATTTGAGAGGACGCTTGGTCCATCAAGAGATATTGGAATTGAGGGGCTTCTCTTATCTTATGCCACGTGGGGAGATTCAGCAAGGCGTGTACACCATTTCGGCCACGATGCCTTCTGGAGAAGTGATCCATGGGAAGTTAGTCTTCGAATGAGTTTTTTCTGCCAAGGAATCAGCGTCAAATCAGAGACACCTACTCCCAGCACAAAGGTGTGGTACCTCCAGGGACGGAGGAAAATTTCACGCAACTCCGCTTGCAACAAAAGCTATGGCTGAATCCCAATACAAATATCGCAGAGTGAGCTCAAGCCCGAAAATTATTTTCGAATAATCAAAAATTCGACCCTGCGATTGAGCGGGCGGGTCTCGGGATTAACGTTGTCCGCCACGGGCTTGTCTGGTCCGTAGCCCACAGCCCGCATTCTACGAGCTTCGATGCCTCGCTCCAGCAGATAGGCCTCTACCCGCTCTGCGCGAAGCTCTGAGAGAATTCTCAGTTCACCCTCGCCACCAAGATTGTCGGTGTGTCCACCGATCTCGATTTCCAGGGTAGGAATGGACTTCATGAGCGCGACGAGGCGATCTAGTTCTTCAAAGCTTTCGGAAAGCAGCACAGCCGTTGACCGTTCAAAATAGACTTTGTCCAGCCGGATGGCATCACCCACCTCGAAAGGTTTGACATAGAGGTCTTTACGAACGTCTCGGAAGGCCTTCACCGAACGAAGGTCGAGGGTATCGATCAGAGGAAAATATCCCGGCACAATCGCATACATCTGGTAGGACCTGCCAAAAGTGATCAGGCTGGAATACCCGTCCCCTGGAGACGGCACCGAAATGGTTTTCCGAATACTGTCTTCCTTTGTGGGTCGCATGAAAATTTCTCCAGCCATTTTCACACCTGTGTCGCGATTGAGAATGTGTCCGCGCAAGCGAACCACCGCTAGTTCGGTGACATCTACTGGCAACCGCAGCCCGATGATGTCGAAGTCGCCGCGAACGCTGTCTTGAGAAGCCAAGTAGGCGCGATCGTGCTGAAACTGGAAGTACCAACCTTCGTCCATGTGGGTATTGACCCGAGGTCCGAGATTTTCTGGGTCCGACCACTTGGTCCAGGTCTGTGTGAGGCGCTGGCAGCGATACAAGTCCCAGCCGCCGTACCCCGGATGACCACCGCTAGCAAAGTAAAGAGTCAGCCCGTCGGGATCCAGCCAGGGAGCAAACTCGTCTTCAAAGGTGTTGATGGTAGCGCCTAGGTTGCGCAGCTCACCCCAGTTCCCGTCCGATTGACGAAAGAGGGCGTAGAGATCTTGCCCCCCAAATCCGCCTTCACGGATTCCACTCACAATCATGGTTTTGCCATCTTCAGATTCATGGGCTGTGATCGGGCCTTGGAGTTGGGCGAGGGCAGGAATGGGCACTGGATTGGGAGAAGTCCAAAGGGTATCATGGCCCTTGGCGTGGTAGATTCCGCTGGGAGAAAACCCAGTTTGTTGCGCGACTCTGATCTGTGATTTGCCCACGAAAAAAGCTTCTGTTCGTCCGGGCAACTTCTGGTCAAATACTGGCTCGGGCACTGCCCACATGCTGTCACCCTGCACGACGCTGCGGAGGAGTTCACCGGGAAAGAGGCTGCCTTTTGCTGATCGAGTGAGGTAAAGACTGTGGTGATCTGGTCCCAATCGGGGCGCTGTCTCTTCCGTATGCGGCTGATTGATGGTACTGTCGAGGTCTCTTCGCCGCGCATTGGGAAACCTGCCGCCCGCATGAAGAATGGGTTGTTCGTCACGAT
>DAITMB010000164.1:0-9710 GCA_036835375.1 Bacteroidota bacterium | reverse complement strand
GATGCAGCTCCCATCATCCGCTATGCAGAAGTTCTCTTGAACTACGCTGAAGCCGAGGTTCGCGTAAACGGGTTGAGCGAGCGCGGGCTGAGCTTGCTGAATGCTGTGAGAAACAGGGCTGTGACCGATCCCGCAGACCAATTTACCTTGGCTGATTTTGCTGATGCCAATGCGCTTCTCTCTGCCATCCTCAAAGAACGTAGAATTGAGTTGCTGGCTGAAGGACGTCGCTGGGCAGACATTCACCGCCTGGCACTAGATCCTGTGTTCAGCACGGGGGGAATTCCCGCCAAGCTGGCCTTTGCCGACTTTGCCTTCACGGATTATGATCTAGACACTCGTCCAGAACCCACTCGCACTATTCCATTTATCGAATACAGCGACGGACGTTTCTTGTGGCCTATTCCAGCACAAGAGTTGGCGAACAACCCAACGCTGGCCGAGCAGCAGAATCCCGGTTACTAATCGGTCCTTCTAGGATGAGTTTTTTGCCCCGCACGTCTTCACGTGGCGGGGCTTTTTGTTATCTTGCCCCCATGAGACGTATTTTCCCTCGGTATGTCAGGCTATCCAACTTTCTATGGTGCTGCTGCCTGTTGCTTGCAAGTTGCGGGGCTCCGGATGGCCCCGACGGAATGGCTTCGGTCACACTCCTGTTGTCGCCAGCTACACCATCGCTGGATTTACTAGATCCTGCCGTCGCGGTTTCCTTGGAAGTACAGGCGACTGTGCCTGAGAAACAAACGCTCACTGGGATTTTCATCGAAAAGTCTTTCAACGGCCAGCCCTTTGTCGTGCACGAAAGCCTGAGCACCTGGCCCACCACGCTATCTTATTCCTTAGAGGCGCTGTTGGTCTCTTGGCAGGGAGTGAGTCTTGATCAGCTTCGCAGAGGGGACGAAATTCGCTTGAGGGCTTACCCAGCTGGAGTCGCCGCCTTTGAGCGGAGCGAAGAAGTCTCTCTGCCGCTTTCCTGTTCCTCTGCCTTGGCAGGAAACTACCTCGCCAAAACAGTGGGTCGCGCCGGTCCGGGCGGGGGAGGTGCATTTGACACGATTCGCTACGACGTGACCTTGACTTCTTTGGGAGATGCGCGTTATGAGGTCTCAGAAGTATCCGGAGGAATGTATCCTATAATATGGAGTGGAAAAGCCCAGGCTGGGATCATTAGTGACTCTTGCGGCATGTTGCAGCTGCTTCCCCAAGCAGATCAATGGGGTGACACGATCCTCGGAGTAGGAGAGGTGCTGCATCCTGAGCAGGTGTATTATCAGTGGCAGAATAGTTATGGTGACCAAGGACAAACGTGGCTCATTCGAGAGTAGGGGGGGAGAGGTGAGAAGCGAGATGGTGAGAAGCGAGAGGCGAGATGGTGAGAAGCGAGATGGTCAGAAGCGAGAGGGGAGAAGCGAGATAGTCAGAGGCGAGAGGGGAGACAAGAGAGGGGAGAAGAGAGAGGCGAGATGGTTAGAGGCGAGAGGCGAGACAAGAGAGGGGAGAAGCGAGATGGTGAGAAGCGAGATGGTCAGAGGTGAGATGAGAGACAAGAGGTGGGAGAGGTCAGAAGCGAGATTGTGAGAGGTGAGATGAGAGACAAGACGTGTGAGAAGAGGGGGCTGTGGGAATTTTTGGGTTTTTGGTCTAAGACTTTATCCATGATTCTTTACCACAAAACCTGTATCACATAAAAGCGAAAGCGGATCCTTGGGGGACCCGCTTTTTGTTGTGATAGCCGATGGCTGGGTTTCGTGTAGCCGACTTGAGGGTGGAGCTCAAGCGGTGATCCACCTGAACGAATAGGGTTTTTCTGGGATCCGAATCCGTTCTGCAATGCGTGAGAGCCTGTCTGGGAGCGCCATCAAATAATCTCTTGCTCTTTCAGCCTGATCATTGAGATCGGACACTTTGTCGATTTCCCAGTCTTTGAGCAGGCGGTTCATGATGTCCACGTAGTCATGTGCCGTGTACACGCCCAGACGCTGGGCGGCATCTGAAAAATGCGAAAAAAGCTCCCCGATGCGTTGTCCCGTCTCTCGTACAAAGTGGGCCGGCATGACGATTTTTTTCCGCATCATGTCTTCGAATGCCAGCATCATCTCGCTGGGATCACATTCGAAAATGAGCTTGACGAAGTGCATGTACGCACGAGCATGACGTGCCTCGTCTGCGGCAATGACACCACACATTTTGGCGAGTCCAGTATTCGCGTATTGTTTTGCTGAGGAGGCCACGCGTCGGTGCGAGACATTGGTGGCGATCTCCTGAAAGCTCGTGTAGATAAAGTTCCGATAGGGATCTCGATCTGTACCAATATCAAATCCGTCAGCAATGAGAAACTGCGTCGAAACTTCCATTTCACGCATATTTACTTGGCCAGAAAGGTACAGATACTTGTTGAGCAGGTCGCCGTGACGGTTTTCTTCTGCGGTCCAGGAGCGAACCCATTTGGCCCAACCATTTTTTTGGTGCTGGTCCACGCCGATCACATCCATCAGCCAGGACTCGTAGGTGGGCAATGCTTCTTCCGTGATGGTATCTCCGATCAGCACTGCCCAAAAATCGTAAGGTAGCTCTTTGGCGAGCTGCCGAAGTTCGTCTAGTTGCTCAAAATAATTGTCTTTTGAGGCGTCTGGCAGAAAATCGCTCGGCTGCCAGTTTTCCTCGATGGGAATGAGGTACTTTTCTATGAGAGCCGGCAATTGCGGCTCTAGGGTGTTCATGACTTCTAGTCGGTGTGGATGCATGAAATCTTGGCCTAATGTCTAATGAGGTGGTAATGATAAAGCTTTCGCCCATGTGTGTCAACGTTTTTCTGCAAAGCTTTGTTCAACTATTTGATTATCAGCTTAGAATAAAATCAATTTAGAGGCAGCTCTATTCTCGCTTTTCCTTCGAAGAATCGGGTAATTTTATATATCGTAACAAATCGCTTTCTTGGGACCCTTGAGAATGAGCATTTTCACACTATTCAAAGTCAGAAATCATGAGGAGTGTTCGGCTTTACATTAAAAAAGAGTGGAACAATAATAACTTTCAATAAATATTGAAAATATTGAAACAAGGCCATTTCTTTGCCGTTTCTGGAAAAAAAAGATGATGAAGAAGCATTTGCTCATTGCTGGTGGCACCGGAATGCTCGGTCAGGCACTCGCCGAACGACTACATTCCCAAGGCCGTGAGGTCTTGCTGCTATCGCGCAGCACGACATTTTCCCATGGAAAATACCGGATACTTCCCTGGGACGGAAAGACCCTTGGACCTTGGCGCGAAGCATTGGAAGGCGCAGAAGCGGTGATCAATCTGGCTGGTCGCTCCGTGAATTGTCGCTATACCGAGCAAAACAAGCGCGAAATATATGATTCGCGGGTGGACAGCACCCGCGTGATAGGAGAGGCAATCGCCTTGTGCCAGGTGCCACCCAAGGTATGGCTCAACGCAAGCACAGCGACGATTTATCGCCACGCAGAAGATCGGCCCATGACCGAGCGGGAGGGTGAACTGGGTTCAGGGATGTCGGTGAATGTCGCTCGGGCGTGGGAGGAAGCATTCTTTGGGGCGGCGATTTCTGGTGTGAGGCGGGTCGCACTCCGGACTTCCATTGTCATGGATCGAGCGGAGGGCGCACTGCCACGGCTGGTGCAGCTCGCCAAAGTAGGCATGGGGGCAGCCCAAGGTAGTGGAAAGCAGATGGTGAGTTGGATCCACCTCGACGACTTCGTGAAGGCCACCATTTTTTTGATGGAGCAGGAACAGTTGGAGGGGGCATTCAACATTACTGCACCCGACCCGCAACCCAACGAAGAAATGATGCGGATCTTGCGATCCACGCTCTCTATTCCCATCGGCTTACCCCTCCCGGCATGGCTGCTGGAAGTCGGAGCCCGCTTAATTGGCACCGAAACAGAACTCCTTCTCAAAAGTCGTTGGGTGTTGCCGGAACGATTGATTCAGGAGGGCTTTGTATTTGACCATCCTACTTTGGCGGGTGCATTGGCGGATTTGCTCCAGCAGCCTAAGACGAGTGCTGAGGAGGCACAAATTCCACGAAAAGCGAAAGGATAAGCGGTTACTTTCCGATCATTTCGCTGGTGAAGTGGAAGCTGATTTCAGGAAATAAATCCTGCGTGGAATTCAGGTCCCAAGCCGACTGTGCGAGATAGACGAAGTTCCCGTATTTGTCCTGAGCCAGCTGACGAGATTTGCGCACCCGAAATTCCTTCCATTTGGCTTGGTCGGTCCATGTGATCCAGCACGCCTTATAGAGCGAAGCCGTTTCATAGCGAACGGTGGCTCCATATTCGTGGAGAAGGCGGTGCTCAATGACATCAAACTGCAAAGCTCCCACAGTACCCACAATTTTTCGGTTGTTATCTACCAGCGTGAAAAGCTGCGCCACGCCTTCGTCCATGAGCTGCTCAATCCCCTTGGCGAGCTGCTTAGACTTCATCGGGTCGCCATTTTCCACGTAGCGGAATAGTTCTGGTGCAAAACTCGGAATTCCTGTAAAGTGAAGCTTCTCGCCCTCGGTGAGGCTGTCACCAATTTTGAAGTTGCCGGTGTCATACAGGCCTACAATATCACCGGGCCACGCTTCTTCGATGATTTCTTTTTTCGAAGCCATGAAGCTGGTGGGGCTGGAGAATCGAAAATCTCGCCCAAATCTCACGTGGTGGTAGGCTTTGTTGCGCTCGAATTTTCCGGAGCATACCCGCAAAAAGGCGATTCGGTTGCGGTGCTTGGGGTCAATGTTTGCGTGGATTTTGAAGACAAATCCTGAGAAGCTTTCTTCATTTGGCTGCACGCTTCGCTCTTCGGTGGGACAAGACTGAGGAGGCGGAGCTATTTGAATGAAGCAATCAAGGAGTTCCCGCACCCCAAAGTTATTGATCGCAGAGCCAAAGAAAACCGGGGAGAGCTGCCCTTTCAGGTAGGATTCCCGCTCAAATGGAGGATATACCCCATCTACCAGTTCCACCTCTTCTCTCAGCACGCGAGCGGCTGATTCGCCGACACGAGGCGCTAGGCCTTTGTCCGAAAGATCCTTGATGCGAATGACGTCACCCTCTTCCTGCTTACCGTGGGCGGAAAAGAGTATGAGGCTCTGGTCAAATAAATTGTAAACGCCTTTGAAGTTTTTGCCCATGCCAATGGGCCAAGAGAGCGGGCGCACTTTCAACTTGAGCTTTTGCTCGATTTCATCAAGCAATTCGAAGGCATCCAAGCCTTCGCGGTCAAGCTTATTGATGAAAACCATCACCGGTGTGTCGCGCATGCGGCACACCTCGACGAGTTTTTCGGTCTGAGACTCCACACCTTTGGCCACATCCACCACCACGATCACCGAATCCACGGCTGTGAGGGTGCGGTAGGTATCTTCCGCGAAGTCCTGGTGACCGGGGGTATCGAGAATGTTGATTTGGAGGTCTTTGTATTCAAAGCCCATGACAGAGGTCGCCACCGAGATCCCTCGCTGCCGCTCAATCTCCATGAAGTCGGAGGTCGCATGGCGTTTGATTTTGTTGGATTTCACCGCGCCTGCCGTTTGGATAGCACCTCCAAACAAGAGGAGCTTCTCGGTGAGTGTTGTTTTCCCTGCGTCTGGGTGTGAAATGATGGCAAAGGTGCGCCGCCGCTGAATTTCTTGCTGTAGTGACATAGGGACTTGAACGTGTGGAACAAAGGTAAACTTCCTGCCTGGGATTCACAATGAGGCCGCTTGTTGAAAAAAGGTGGGCGGTCTCTGGAAAGAAGGTCCATGAGTGGAGTATCGACCAGTGCGTTTGAGCGCACTAAATTGATCGGGTAGGGGACAAGACGAAAAGAAGAACCAACTGCTTCATACAGAATTCACTCGTAACAAAAACACCCGCCAGCATGGGCGGGTGTCAAAGAGGTGGGACGAAGAATCATCCAAATTTATCACTACGGTCTTCCCGTGGGCTCAAATGCTAGATCAATCTTTGAAAAAGATCTATTGACCGTTTCGGTGGAGGAGAGGATGGGACGAACAATCGACCATGGATCATACTCTATCACCAATCCAAGCAAGCGAACTGTATATTCGAAGGGCGTAGCACAATCGCACAGAAGCGATTAGTTGTCATCATTTACGTTTGCGAACTCGCTCTTGTACATCTTGTAGAGACCTTCGATGTCTGGCGCAATCACAAACTCAGTACGACGGTTGGCGTTTTTACCTTCGTCAGTATCATTGGAGGCAACGGGCTGTGTGTCTCCTTTGCCGGTAGCCGTGAGGCGGCTAGGTGCGACACCATTGGTCTCAAGTTCACGCACCACATTGAGGGCGCGAGCCACGCTGAGGCCCCAGTTATCGGTGTAGCGTGCACGTTGCACTTTCACTGGCTCACTATCGGTGTGGCCTTCGACATGGAGATTCATTTCGCCATTGTCTTTTAGCACACCTGCGAGAGTAGCCACGACGGCCTTAGAGTCTTTGGTCATTTTGTCTTGCCCAGCATCAAACAAGATGCTGTTGGACATGGTAATGTAAAGCTTTCCGTTGCGCATTTCTACCTTGACAGCTTCTTCGTCATAGGTTTCGAAAGCCTCAGAGATAGCGTCCTTGAGGACTTCGATCTTCTTGGTGTTGGCGGCGATGGTGGTGCTCAACGCTTGAATCTCTTCTTTGCTCATGTTGAGATTCTGCTGAAGATCAGCGAATTCGCCCTGAAGCTTGTCATTGTCAGCACGAGATTGAGCCAAGGCACTTTCGAGTGCACTTTTCTCGGCAGCCGCACGCGTGAGGGCTTCCTCGTATTTTTTCTTGGACACGCAGGAGGTCATCAGCGCCATTGTGGCGATAATAACTACCATCTTCGTTACCGTTTGAGAAATTTTCATAATGAGTCCGAATTGAAGTTTCCTTTCAGAAAGGGGTGAAACCAGATATTTCACTCTGGCCTTGGAAATCCACTGCATAATTATTAATACTAAAGAAAAGAAGCAAATCTTACAGGCCAGAATCCACAACTGAAGGAAATAAAAACAGAAATGGTGCTTTTTCAGTAAGTACAAAAACAAAAATTGAAATGTTTGTCAAAGTGAAAGCGTGATCGCTAGAAAAGCTTTTTCTTTCCGTTTTGCTTATAGTAGCTCGGATTCTTCACATTTCCAATTTATTTCTTTCATTAAAAGTGCCTTTTTTCATTTTCCGAAGTAAATCCCAAGGAGACTTCTTTCCAAGATGGCTTTTCCGATGATTTACTTCGAAATCCTGAAAGCCTTTTCACCCCTTTTTCATTTATCTTTAGAGAGAAACCTAACATGCTTTTCCCGATGAATTACCATTTTCCTTTTCGGCTCATTGCGGCCTCCATGGCTCTTTTGCTGGCTGGCAGCCATCTCATAGCTCAGCCCAACATCAGCCTTTCTCCCTTCGCGACAGGATTTAATCAGCCCGTGGAGATCACCCATGCAGGTGACAGTCGCCTCTTTGTATTGGAGCGGCCCGGCATCATTCGGATTGTTGATTCGAGCGGCAACACCCTCCCTGCCCCTTTTCTTGACTTGGGGTCGCAAGTGAGAAGTAGCAGCGGAGAGCAAGGATTACTGGGGTTGGCATTTCCTCCTGACTTCGCGACTTCAGGCACGTTCTACATCAACTACACCCGCCAAAATTCAGCGACTCGGGTGGCCCGTTTCCAGGTATCTCCTACCAATCCAGATTCCGCGATGCTCAGCAGCGAAGAAGAGATCCTCAGCGTGGACCAGCCATTTGCCAATCACAATGGGGGATGCCTCCGTTTCGGCGAAGATGGGTTTTTGTACATCGCCTTGGGCGACGGAGGGAGTGGAGGCGATCCGGACAACCGGGCGCAAACGGGGCAGGATTTGCTTGGAAAAATTCTGCGCATTGATGTGAGCCAGGGCAATCCCTACGCCATTCCTGCGGACAATCCCTTTGTGAACGATCCTACCGTCGCCGACGAAGTCTGGACACTCGGCTGGCGCAATCCCTGGAAATTCAGCTTTGATCGTGAAACAGGAGACATGTGGATTGCCGACGTCGGGCAAAATGCCCGGGAAGAGATTAATGTCGAGAATGCGCTCGAATCTGGCGGAAATTATGGTTGGAGATGTCGGGAAGGCAAAATTTCCTTCCCTAGTGGTAACTGCATAGGCGACTTTGTTGAACCCATTTGGGACTATCCGCATGGGTTTAACACGGGCAACTCTGTCACAGGGGGCTACGTGTATCGCGGTGTCAATCACCCGGATTTGGTCGGCCACTATGTATTTGGAGACTATATCAGCGGAAACTTTTGGACCCTATTTCCCGCAGGCGGTGCTTACGATACGACCAACCAAGGAACGCTGCTCTCGCGCAACCAGTTGACCAGCTTTGGCGAAGATGCTCAAGGCGAACTTTATGTCGCAAGCAAGGACGATGGGACGATTTACCGAATCCAAACAGATGTGAGCGCCAGCATTACCTCGCTTTTCCAGCCGTTAACGACCGCCTACCTCGAAGATGGCAGCATTCGATTGTCTTGGGAAAATGCTGTCGGTCCGGCGCAGGTAGAAGTATTTGATTTGACAGGGCGGCTAATCAGGAACGCCACCGCGATGCAGGGTGAATATGTTCTGGAAGTGGACTTCCCCCAAGGTATCTATCTTGTGCGCATCCATGCCGGGGCGCAGTACGCAGGGAAAGTACTCGTACGATAAAGACGACTTCCCCATGGAGTCCCTCGCAGGGTTTTTTCCAAATGAGGAAGGAACCCGGCGAGGGTCATTTCACAAAAAAGCTGAGCAGATCAGTCCATCTGGCGCTTGCCAAACACGAGGAAATAAGGGTTGAGCAGATTCTCTTTGTTGTAGCGAAGCTGTGTCATCGTGCCGTCTTCGACTACCGTGCCCCCCGCCTCTTCGACAATGATCTGTGCAGCAGCCGTATCCCATTCCATGGTGGGGCCGAGGCGCGGATAAATATCAGCCTTGCCCTCTGCAACCAACAGCAGTTTGAGCGAGCTGCCCATGGACACAGATTGAGGATCAACAAATTGCTGTAGATATGCTTCGACTTCCGGGGTGCGGTGAGAGCGAGAACTCACAATGCGCAGCCCGGCATCAGTCATCCGAAAAGTATTGGCATGAATGCGGCGCGGGGCTTCTCCTTTTTCTACGACAAATGCCCCTTCTCCGCGGGTGGCGTAGTAGGTTGTGCCGAGCACGGGCACATGCACACAGCCCATGATAACTTCCTGGCCAGAGATCAAGGCGATATTGACGGTGAATTCGCCATTTCGCTTGATAAATTCCTTCGTACCATCCAGCGGATCCACCAGCCAAAATTGATCCCATCCGGCTCGCTCGTTGTAGGAAATGGCGCGACCTTCTTCGGAGAGAATGGGGATTTCGGGTGTCAATTGCTGCAAGTGTCGCATGATGACTTGGTGAGCAGCCTGGTCAGCGAGGGTCAAGGGCGAATCGTCGGCTTTGAAGTCCACGCGCTCAAAGCGTCGCGCATCTTCATAGATCTCTAAGATCACCTGTCCGGCTTCGTGTGCCGCGTGGAGGAGGGCCTGGGTCCAAGTTTCGGTGAGCATTGACAGCATAATGACTTTCTTTGGATAGATTGGGTAGATATCACCCGATGAATCAATTAATTTCTCTGTTCGAAACTACTAGTTTTCTGAATCGTCCTCGGGACAGAAACAGCCGAAACGTCACATTTGTCTAACGAGATC
>DAITMB010000163.1:0-9743 GCA_036835375.1 Bacteroidota bacterium | reverse complement strand
ACCCTGACGATCAAATGGGGGCTGGGATATCGGTTTTGAGGGGGGATGATCATGAACAGCCGATCATGCCTTCCCTGGGTCTGCATGGCGGCTACACTATTTACCTACAGACTCCTTTCCTGCATTCAGCACAGACCTTGAAACGCTGCCTCCGATGTACCCGCGAATCAAAGAGGGAATATCTATATTGCGAAAGCATCGGTTCAAGGGGATGACGTGTCGAGCGCAGTCTTGCGGATATAGGTTCACCAGCATGAAAATGAATATTTTGGGTGCTTCGGGGTCAGGGGTCACGACGATGGGACAAAGCTTAGCGGGTAGGTGGCATGTCCCATACGTTGACAGCGACGACTACTTTTGGGAAAAGACTGAGCCTCCTTTCACCACAAAGCGAGATCCGCAGCTGAGAAACCAGATGATTCACGAGGAACTGTCGAAGAACAAGGACTGGATTCTTGGCGGCTCTGTCATCAACTGGGGCGACAAGGTGTTTCCTGACTTCGACGTGGTGGTTTTCTTGTATATACCCAGCGACATTAGAATCAAGCGGTTGAAAAGGAGGGAACTAACAAGATATGGTGAGGTGATTCACACGAATCCCACCAGAAGAGAGCATTTTGAACAATTTATTCTTTGGGCGTCTGACTACGATCACAACGCGGGGGTTGCCAATCGGACACTTCACGCACATGAAGCATGGCTAGCAACACAAAAGGCTCCCATCATTCGTCTAATTGGGGACATCACAACACAAGAAAGAGTTCGCCTGACAATTGAAAAGCTGAATGAGTTCCAACTCATTGGAAGTTGAGCTGTAACTACCTAGTACTGCTTAGGTCTGATTATCAGCGACTTGCAGAATTCTGAAAGAAACACCCCTTTCCATAAGTAATTGACAATCACCTACTTGCTCTTTGTTACAAAGATTCGAATCAAGTTTCTTTGAGAAGTGACGAGCTGAAATTCAGCCACAAAGGATGCCTAGATAGTAACCATCAGCAAGGAGGTTTGCCTTTTGTACTTCCAGCATTTGCGCGCGATCTTTTGCTCATGAAAGAGTTATGAAACACATATTTACTCCCTACACCATCGGGCACTTTATCAATGATCCGGGCAATCGGACGGACTTTGAAGTCCTTCATTTTGACAACATGGCCGAGCCGGAGGTGGAAGATGTGCATAAACACACGTTTTACGAGATCATCTGGACAGAACAAGGGAGAAGCCGACAGACGATCGACTACACAGAACACGAAGTGCTGCCCCACAGCCTCTTTTTCATTTCCCCCAACCAAGTACATGAATTTGAAGCATGGCAGCCCTTATCCGGCGGAAGCATTTTGTTCACAGAAGACTTTTTCCTGTTCGGCTATCAGGATAAATCCAAACTATTTGAGCTTTCATTCCTCGATACTCTCCACGCCAACCCGTGCATTCAACTCGGGGAAGAGGATTTTTCGGAAGTCAAGGCGACCATAGATTTTTTGAGCAAGGAACATCGGCGCTCCGATCAAAATAGGCGTATCCTCCAGTCCTTGCTCCACATTCTGTTGGAGCAGGTGCAGCGCTTCGTGGACAGTGCCCGACCGGAAGCTGCTCCGTCGCGAAAATACACTCTTCTGTTCAAGCAATTCAGGGCGATGTTGGAGCAGCATTTCGCCGAAAATGAGACGGTCAGCTTTTATGCTGAGGCCCTGCACATCACGGCGCATCACCTGAACCTCGTGTGCAAACAGGTGACGGGACTCACCGCGACCGAAGTGCTGCGGGCCAGAAGCATGTTGGAGGCGAAACGGCTTCTGACTTTTTCGGACATGACCATATCGGAGATTGCGACTGATCTGCACTTTTTTGATAGCTCCTACTTCGCCAAAGTTTTCAAGCGAGAAGTCGGGGAAACTCCCATTATGTTCCAATCCAGAATGTCCGAAAAATACCGAACAAAATCATCTTCGTTCTAATCGTTTCGGGATGAGCGGGATACTTTTGTCTTGTCAGTACTGACGACATCACATTCAGATTCATCTCGCTTTTTCCGGCCATACCTTGATTGAAGTTGGCTGAATGAACATTCGCGGCAGAATGACGAGAATATTTTGCTGGTCAAGCGATAGAATCGATTGCCCTTGTACTTCGTCTCCCCTTTCACTGATGTTACAAATTTTCCTTCAAGCTTTTCAACATGCGCTATCAAAATTTGGGAAACACAGGACTCTTGGTGTCCGAATTGTGCCTTGGCTCCATGACCTTCGGCGGTCGCGGATTTTGGACCGCGATCGGTCGCCAGCCACAGGAAGAGGTCAGCGACCTTATCAAAACGGCTTTTGATGGAGGGATCAACTTTTTTGATAATGCAAATGCTTATTCCGAAGGGCTGGCCGAAGAAATGCAGGGCCACGCCATTCGCCAGTTGGGATTGCCCCGGCAGGAATTAGTGATTGCGACCAAGCTCCGACTGCGAATGGGCAAAGGCGTCAACCAAGTGGGCTTAAGCCGAGGGCATATTTACGATGCTGTTCACGATAGCCTCACCCGCCTCCAACTCTCGCACATCGACTTGCTCTACATTCACGGGGTGGATCCCCTGACTCCTCTCGAGGAGACCATGCGTGGCTTGGAAGATGTGGTCCGAAGCGGGAAGGTGCGCTATCTGGGTGTGTGCAACCTGCCAGCCTGGCAAGTCATGAAAGCCAATGGCATTGCCGATCAACACGGCTGGACAAAATTTAGTGCTTTGCAGTACTTTTATGCTATCGCCGAAAGAACCGTGGAGCACGAGATCGTGCCCCTTGCCATCGACCAGCACATGAGCCTCATGCCGTGGTCGCCGCTGGCAGGCGGATATCTCAGCGGCAAATTTACCCGTACGCAGCCGCAAACGGGCGAGGGGTCGCGCAGAGATTCGTTTGATTTTCCGCCCATCGACAAAGAAAAAGCCTTTGACATCATCGACGTCATGCAGCCCATTGCCCAGTCCAAAGGCGTCTCCGTGGCGCAGATAGCCTTGGCTTGGCTCCTGAACCAGCCCGCCGTGACGAGTGTGATCATCGGCGCCAAGCGCCAAAATCAGCTTTTGGACAACCTCGCCAGTGTCAACGTGACATTTACCCCAGAAGAAAAGCAACTCCTCAACGAGATCAGTCGCCCCTCCAGGCCCTACCCACACTGGATGGTGGATCGCCAGGCGCTCGACCGTGTGTAACGCAGGTAGGCCGTTAACGGATCGATCGGTGTAACAGACAGGGGCGAATCGAGAGATCCGCCCCTGTCAATTCGCCTCTGTTTTCTATGAAAAAGTCGTTTTACCAGCGCAGTCATCCCTCCTGCTTCTGCTCAAAGAAGTTCTGGCATCTCTCTCGCGTAGGTGCTGATGACTCTGATTGAAAAACAGAGTGTGCGCCAAGCGATGGGTAGTCAAGGGCGTTTCAAAGTCAGTTTGCAAGTTTCGCTGACGCGCGGCGAATTGGTGTTGCGATTGAGATATTCTACCTCGTAATCGATCAGGATTTGATTTTTCTCGATTTTGCCACCTCCCGTCAGTCGATATTTACTGCAATAAGGTCCGGGCTCTAGCGTGAAGGTTGATTCGTTTTCGATTCGAGCTTGCACGACAATGTCCTCTTCATTGGCACAGGTATAACCGCCCAGATTGACCAAGACGATGATGTCGTCAAAGACATTGGAGGCTTGGATTGAGAAATTGTAGCTTCCCGTTTGACAGCCTGTCACCGTGGGGCGATAATGCCCTTCCAGCATTTTGGCTACGCGCAAATTGCAGGAACCATTTGGGTCGAGGGTGTAGCCGGGGTTGCACATACAGACTCCTTCTTCACAGACACCGTAGTTGCCGCAATCCTTATTTTTGCAGGGGCTATCTGTACAAGAGACGGCCAGCCAGCCCAGCATCAGGATCACGGCTGCGGAACAATCTTGGACATGTAGCATGGGGATGAGATTTATTTTGGTGATTGAAAATAATCATTTAAGTAGAAAAACCTATTCTTTCCCCAAAGTGGCGCTACAGTTGTCTGTCCGCAAAAATCCCCCTGCGTCATACACTACTGTAAAGTCGAGGTTGAGTTGCGAGCCTGAGAGCGATCCGCTTCCTGAGAAGAGGTATTCAATAGATCCGCAATCGATGGTCTGCTGTGGAATGGTGAGCGTGTTGCCGTCCACTTGCCCCAAAATCACCAACGAACCACCTGGGCAGTCATAGTCACCAAGGTCGGTGATGGAAAGTTGATTGGAGCCAGTCGCCTGGGCAATGGCGACACGGTGAGCGGGCTGTGTCGCCAGGCAGGCTCCGTAATCAGCCGTGAAGCTGCCGATGAATTGCTGAAAAATAAATGTCTCGCAAGAATCTCCTTCGTATCCTGGCAGGCATTCGCATTGACCCAAGCCATCGAGGCAGGTGCTGCCATTGAGACAAGTAGTGGTCTCACATGGATCTTCTTTGCAGGAGCCTAGTAGGGCAATAGGCACCAACAATAACCAAAAAAGGCGCAAGGGAAATTTCATATCAAGGTCAACTGAGGTTGTGAGAGATAAAAAAGGTTGTACGGCTGATAGCCAGTTTTTGCTCCAACGAGAGGTAGAAGGGACCTTCGCAATATTCACGTAGCGGCACTAGATCGCAAAGCCAATGCCTAGTCCTACCCGCAGAATCGGAAGTACCAAAGGGGCGCGAATGGTGAGACCGCGATTGGTGATAAAGCGCGGGAGATCTTCGGGGTCAAGGTTGACCTTGAGTTCTTCCGCGAGTGCCTCAAATAGTGCTTCGTAGCCTTCTTGTGTGAGGTTTTCGTCGAATACTTGGAGGCGAAAGCCGGTATAGGACAAGCCACCACCAGCGTAAAAATCCAAAGAAATGACTTGATTTATCAGCCATTGATACCCGATGCCTAAGCCCATCCCGAACACCTGGATGCGCAAACTCGCTTCGGTATCGATGGTGGACTGGCGAAGAGGAACGGAGTAAGGGGCCACGATGTTGTGATAGCCATATCTGCCGAACAAGCTGCCGTAAAAGCCGTTTGGTGCTCCTTTCTTGCCCAGGTATCCGCGCAATTCTGGCGTCACACTCACCCTTACATAGGTTCCGTTCATACCAAAATTGCTGTCGTCAGGGTTTTGGATCAAGAGAGATCGCAAAATGTTGCTGCCGGGGATTTGGCGGGTAGGGGTGATGCCTACCGCCAACCGCAGAGACGCCCGCTCACCCAATGCTCGCTCGTAGCTGGGCGCTATGTGCCCTCCCACAAGGTTATGGAGCTGAAGTGAGAATACATTTTTCTGGGCCAGCAACTGACCTGATCCAAGCAGACAAATGAGCAAGCAGAGGGAAAAAAAAATGCGAGATAAGTTCATGTAGGGGATCAATTGATTCGACTGAAAGAGATTTACCTGAAAAAGATTCGCCGGAAGAAGGTAGCAATAAATGATTTTAAGATCACAGTCTCAATCATGGGGAGCGACATCACTCTTGGAAAAGGTGCCTAAGTTTTCTCGCCAGTCATGACTGGTACCTGTTTTTTTTACCCATGCATCAACATCAAGGCTGGCCAGGCCATTGAAAATCAACTGGAACTCCGACGAGTGAATCTAAATTCCTCCGGTCTAACGCTTCCAGAAATAAGAGATTGCTCCAAAGGATTTTGCAAAAAGCGACGGGGCGCTGAAGGAAAAGTCACTAGTAAAAGCGGCAACCCATGGGGATGAAAGAGAATACAGTGCGAAATCGCAGCGTATTGCCAAAAACAGCAAAATCAATCTTCTCCTTACGCACAAGTAAGCAGGATCACTTCCTTGTCATCGGAACAAAGGCCCATCGACAAGGGGGCTGTGGAGGGTAGCGCATCCTGAGCTCTACAGGACCTGAAAGGAACGATTATCCCTGTTCAGAAATGATTTTTCCACATCATGCTCTCCACCGGACGGAGGGTGCGATTGGTGTATTTGGCAGAGTCCTTCCGGTTGTAGGGATTGATGACATCGCCCATCACTTCAAAGTAAATCAACTGACCGATGGGCATTCCAGTGTAGATCCGCACGGGTTGGGCTACAGTGATCTCGAGGGTCCATGTGTTGCAAAATCCGATGTCGCCTTTGCCTGCCGTGGCGTGAATATGAATTCCCAACCGCCCGATCGAGCTTTTTCCTTCCAGAAAAGGGACATGGTTGTGAGTTTCGGTGTATTCTTCCGTCACGCCGAGGTAGAGCGTGTGCGGCTGTAGCACAAAGCCTTCTCGCGGAATGATCATTTCCTCGATTTCATTGTGCTTGCGGGCATCCAGCACACGGTCTTTGTACACCGCAAGATATTTCCCAAGGTGCACATCATAGGAATTACTCCCGAGACACTCTCTCCGAAATGGCTCAATGAGGATGCTTTCTTTTTCGATTTCTTCGAGGATTCGTGCGTCTGTCAGTACCATATTGCGCTTATTTGACCGCTGAGACAAGGGTAAAAATTGGAAGGGCTTAAAGGTAGCATGCCGCCTTGAGAACTCGTGTACTTGAACTAAGATTTGGCTCAATCGGCTGCGCCAACGGTCCACTTCCATCGGATCATCCGTCGGTCGTCGCTGGCAGATAACACGGTGCCATCACGAAGCCAACAAAGGCGATTCACACTGTGGCGGTGGCCTTGGTCGCGAAACATGTCGATGACTTTGAGCAATTGCAGCGACGTAGCATCCCAGAGCTTCAGGGTCTTGTCCCGGCTGGCAGTCAACACATACGCTCCATCCGGAGAAAAGACGATGTCGTTGATGGTAAAATTGTGAGCGGGAATTTTTTGGATTGAATCGTAGGGAGGCTGTGAGCTCCACACGTTGAGGTGAGCGTCGCGACCGCCACTAAGCAGGTAGCGATTATCGGGATGGAGGGCGAGCGCGAACACCGAATTTTCGTGTGCTTTCCACTGCTCAATCACACCTCCCTGCGTTTTGTCCAGTACCAACACCTGCCGGTCGCTGCTTCCCACAAAGATTCGAGGGTCAAATGGGGAAAACAAAATGGCGCGCAGGTGATCTCCAGCTAAGCGTTGGAAACCGACCTCTTCCCAGGTAGCTACGTTGATCACCGATAAAAATCCCTTTCCGTAGAGGATCCAGAGGTAGTCGCGCTCCGGCTCATAGGCCAAGCCATAGACAGCTTCGGCCAGTTTGCGCTGCTGATGAATCACGACCTTCGATACCGGATCAATCACATCCATAGTGCCGTCGCTGCGGCCCGCTACCAGCCATTCGTGGCCTGATATCCACGCCAGCGCATACACCGCTTTGTCCACTTGAAGGATCCCCACGCCTTCGTCCTCGGCTTGGTCGAGTTGCCAGGCGGCCACCACCCCATCGTCTCCAGAGGTGTATGCTGTCGTTTGCGACGAATTGACCGCAAGCGCATAGATCGACCCACTGTGGCCGCTATAGATCTGTCGTTGCTGTATTTGCACTGTAGGCTTCGCCACACTAGGGGAATAAAACGAGAGGACCGAAAAATTACTCAGGGAAATGCAGCCCGCATGCAACAGGCAGATTTGATAGCGCTGGCTTCCACATTCGCCTGAAATCACCCTTCAATCAATATTCGCCTGGAAATAAAGATCAAGGTTGGTGATATCAAAGGCGCAAAGCTGTCCCATGCCGGGGTGGTTCCGAGAAAAACAGCCGTTGTCAATGTCGAGGACTTGGTTTTGGTCCAGCTCATCATACATGTCCCAGATTTCGTCCGTGCTCTTGGGCGTGTGGCCGTGAATAATGATGCGATCTCGCAGCCAATGCCAATCAATGTCTCCATACCACCAGCGGATCCACAGCATGGACTCGATGTCTTTGAGCGGATTGTGCATTCGCCACAGAAAACCCTGCTCTTTCTTCTCTTCCCCTTTTCCGCCCTTGAAGTTCAATCCTGCGTGAACCAACAAGTAGCGATCGACTTCAATGTAGTATTCGAGCTGATCAATAAAGTCAAGGTAGAGGGAAGGAATCTTCGCCGGATTGTCGAGGCCAAAGCTAGCGAGGGCTTGTTGGCCGCCGTTCACCAGCCAAAGGGGCGCCTCGTTGGGATCCTTGGCGGCATTGTACATCATCTGCTCATGGTTGCCCTTGAGACAACGCACCTGATACTGCTGTTCCTTCAGCTCCATGATGTAGTCAAGCACCCCTTTTGAATCGGGGCCCCGATCCACATAATCTCCCAGCAGATACAGCTCGTCTTCTTTTGACAAGACCACCCGATCTTCCAGTAGCACGCGAAAGGTTTTGGCACAACCGTGTATATCCGAAACGGCAATTCTTCTCATAGTCAGGAAAGCTGCGAACTCAAAGGTACTACTTTTCCCCGTGGCAACACACCTTGCCTTCGATCTGATCGATAGAGGCTACATTCTATTTCCGTTGAAGTATTAGGTGGCCATTCATTCATTCACCCAGTCTTTTCCCGGAAATCGTCAGCCAAGCAGACAGACCCAATGTCAACAGCGCTCGCTACGGCTGCTCATTTGTTTCCAGCAAGCGACTTCGCTGGTCCCAGAGTCTTTGGGTCCACATGGAGGTGATTCGCTTGTGAAGTTCGCGCTGCTGCGTGAGATATCTCCGATATTCCTCAGTGGTCATCACTCCGGCAATCAGTCCAAACGCCTGTGCCCTCAGTCGCTTGTGGGTCTTGCAAGCTTGCTCAATCAATTCCTTTTGGGCTTCGGCTGATTTGCCCGCAAGGCTCTGCTTGTGCTCAACCATCCAGTCTCGAAACTGGCTCAGCAGCAGCTCATTTTGCATTTTGAGCAAGGGTCGCAAGACCTCGTGATGGAACACTCCTGCCTCGGAGGTTTCGGATGCAGTGGGCAAATTGAGTTTCGGGCGGGCGAGGAGCAAGTGCTCATCACGAAGCAAAGTCGCGGAGGAATTCATGGGAGAAATGGCAAAGGATAGGGAAAACTAACAATTGCTCATAGGAGCTTTCATTGCTAAAAAGCAACGCTCCCTGAGCAGCATCAATAAAGAATCTGGTGAAGCAAATGTTTCAATATGCCAGTCAAGCATACCAGATGTGTGGAGTCCCGCGCGAAGGGAATGATATCCTCACTACTGCTTCACAGGACTGATCAGCAATTATGCGGGCGCATACCAGCGTTTTCGTAGCCACATCGATACCTGAACGAGTAAAATCAGGGCGGGAACTTCCACTAGCGGTCCGATCACACCAGCGAATGCCTGGCCGGAATTGAGGCCAAAAACGGCGATGGCCACTGCAATCGCCAATTCAAAATTGTTGCCTGCTGCCGTGAAGGAAATCGCCGCATTCTTGGGATAATCCGTGCCCAGCCATTTGCCGATCGCAAAGCTGACCATAAAAATTACCCCGAAATAAATCAGGAGCGGAACGGCAATGCGCAGCACATCCATCGGAATCTCCACAATCAACTCCCCCTTGAGGCTAAACATCACGACGATTGTAAACAATAGCGCAACCAACGTCAGGGGGGAAATTCGCGGGATAAATTGCTCCCGATACCACGCCTCGCCCTTCGCGCGTGTCAGCCACCAGCGAGTGAGCATTCCTGCCAAAAATGGCACTCCGAGATAAATTAGCACACTTTCTGCCACCAAGCCGATGCTGATTTCTACGATCGCTCCCTCAAAGCCAAAAAGGGGCGGCAACTTGGTGATGAACAACCAGGCATAAAAGCTGTAAGCGAATACTTGAAAAATGCTGTTCAGTGCCACCAATCCCGCCGCGTATTC
>DAITMB010000162.1:0-9798 GCA_036835375.1 Bacteroidota bacterium | reverse complement strand
ATTCCAAGATAGGTATCCGCCGAGCATAAGGATCGGGACGAGAGCGAATGCCACATAGCGCAGGCTTCGGTGACGCCAGGTCAGGAGGAGTCCCCAGCCAAGCCAGGGCAACACAAAAAGATACCAAACGGGCTTGGTCAAAAATGCCAGCACCACGATCAAGCTTCCGATGGCATACGCCCATCGATCCCCCTCCCAGCTTCGCCACATGGCCACGCCAAGGCTCAGGAGCATGATTTGGAAGAGAATTTCGGTCATGATCAGCTGTGGATAAATCCACTGCGACGGCGTCAACACCAAGCAGATCATCCATATTCCCCAGGGAATCTCTTGCTTCATCCGGCGCTGAACGAGCCGTGAAATCCACCAAATGGATACAAAACTTAACACACACTGTATTAACCAAGTGACCCCATATCCTACTTGATTCGCCCCCGAAAAAATGAGAAACAACGGGTAAATAGGTGGGCGCTTGGTATAGTTGTCCATCCGGATCGGATCACGAAGATCGCCAGTATAAAGCGTCCCTTCTTGAAGGAGATTATCGGCTGTTTGGAGGTATTCTCGCGAGTCTGTGAGGATCCAGGGGTCTTGTAACTGCCATAAAAAGGCACTGCCGTGAAGCAAAAAAGTGACTGCCCAAAAGGCACTTTTCCAAGATAAAATCTTCCCAACGTAACATCGATTGACCATGCCTTTCGCGAATGTTCAGCCTAAAATGAGATAATTCCCACAAGTAGGCAAAATCTCCTTATCTTCTGTGCCTGAACGTCCGTTGAATTTGTTAATTTGTAATTAAGTACATACGCAGGAAAAACACCATGGGAGTCCCTAGCACTCAGTATTCAATACAAGACCAAATAGCTTGGCAAGCAGCAAGCGAGAAAAATACTTCTCAGGGCTATGCTCAATATGTAGCACTATGGCCCGAAGGCAGATTTATCACTGAGGCGCAACGCCGACTTCAACTCCTCAAGGAAGAGGCGCTTTGGACTTGGGCCTCCAAGCAAAATCAGATTTTTTCCTTCGAACAGTATCTTCAGGAGTATCCAGAAGGATTTTATTCTCAGGAGGCATACACCCAAATTGCAGCACTGGAAGAGCGGATGGAGTGGGACATTGCTTGTAATAAAAACACCATTTCTGCTTACTTAGCTTTCAGGCGAAGCTTTCAGGGCAGCGCTTTCGCTGACGAAGCAGCACAGCGAATTGTCAGCTTGGTCAAATCCCGCGATTTGCAGCGGGACACAAAGGAAGAATCAACACCTTCTTCAAAAAAAGATCAAGAAAAAGAAGCCCTTGAAAGAGCCACTTCTCTCGACACCGTGGTGGCGTATAATCAATTTTTACGGGACTTTCCTGCGTCACTTCACCTCGACGAGGTGAGGACCCGCATGGCACAGCTCCAGCAGCGGCTCACCAGTGACTACCAAATGCTGGAGCGGGAAGTCGAGCTATGGGACCAGGCCACGCGCCTGCATTCCCGCTATGCCTACCAGGAGTATTTGAATGCTTTTCCCAGCGGAAAATTTGCCAATCTAGCCAAGGGCCGACTCCTCGCCCTGGACCAACAATGGAGATGGAAGCACCGGGTCATCATTGAAGAGCGCACGCAAGTCAGTTCTGGCAGTCCCAGCATCGGCGGCGCTTTTGTGACAGAGGAATCTTTGAATGCGCAATCGCAGGCAGCCATGTACTTGGGATGGATCTGGTTGGGGGGATTTGTTCTCCTCGGAGGGCTTTGTGTCTGGTTGGCTAGCTACCTACTCCCAATGACCATCGTGGTGGGCTTGGCAGCCGGAGCACACTTTGTGTTCAATCGGGGGCAGCGCCTCACCAGAAACGAAAGCTTCCCTTATCTGATTGGTGGAGCTCTGTCAGCAGGTGCGCTCGTCCAAGGCTTATTGCTTCAATTGACCAACAACTGGCAATTATCTATGTCAGCGGCAGGCATTTCGTTGCTCATTGCGACCATTTTTCTGGCTAGATTTTTCCAAGGCCTGATGGACAAAGGCAGCAAGGACGTTAAGCCTTAATGAGCTCCCAGATTTACCGGGGATTGGGTTCGGAGGCAGGCAACCACCACCGTTTTGTCTCTACTGAAGGCAAGTATTCTCGAAGGTATATTTCCTAAAATTGATCCCATCTACATGGAACTATACCTCAGCACCAGCTACTTTATCGATCATGACCACGCTGCGCTTCAGCGCTACGCTGCGGCTCACGCACCCGCTGGATTGACGGATACAGCTAAATCCATGGCCCTATATGACGCCGTGCGGGATGGATGGCGATACAATCCCTATTTGTTTGATTTTCGGGCTGAAGCGCTGCGTGCAAGTACCATTTTCGAGCAATCGGAAGCACATTGTGTAGGAAAGGCCGTGCTGCTGGCCGCTTTGCTACGGCAAGCAGGAGTTCCAAGTCGTATGCACTTTTATCAGGTGCAGAATCATCTGGGAACTTCTCGTTTGGAGGAAGTGCTGGGAACGAATGTCTTGGTGTTTCACGGCGCGACTGAAGTGTGGCTAAAAGGTCGCTGGGTGACTGTGACACCAGCGTTCAATATCGGTTTGTGCGAACGCCTCGGGGTGGCGCCGCTCGAATTTGATGGGGAGCACGACGCGATTTTTCAAGCTTATGATCGAGACAAAAGGAAGTTCATGGAGTATCTTCATGACTATGGCCCCTATCACGATCTTCCCTATGAATACATGCTTTCAGAATTTCGGAGGGCCTACGGCGGCGTCTTGGCTGATAAGGAAAATGGACAATGGGGTCCTTTGCTGCTCAATGGGATTGAATTGCTATGAAAGATGGAGGGACATCAAGAAATAAGGAGAAAATTCAGTGCAAGCAGACTCCCTTGATGTTTTGATTTCATTCAAGCGCAGGTGTAGGGAAGCGTTGAGAGTCGCGACGATTCCTTGTCAAACTTGGTGATTTTTAGCCTTTTGGTAAGGAAAATGCGCGGAAGCTTGTAAAGAAATCGGAAGGGTGCTTATCTTCGATCCAGCGATTAATCCATTTCAACTTTCTCTGCTATGTCCACGAAAAACGCCATTGGAACCAGTTTGCTCATCTTGTGTCTTGGAATTACAGTGATCGGTTGGAGCAAAGCCAGCAGCGATACCGTCACGAAGAAGATCAACGGAACGGAAGTAGTGCTGCGCAACAGCGACAGTTACAACCTGAACTGGAGAGCCTTTTTTGGTCTCACCTTCGCAGGTCTCGGCTTGGGTTTGATCGCTTTTCCCTCACAGAAAGTTATTGACGCCGATAAATACGAATAACATCTTTCCTCAAAGGAATTGCTGATATACCAAAATGGCTGCCACATGGCAGCCATTTTGGTTTTGTGTAATCGAAGGAAATGTCCTCTGCCACCATCATGCCTTGACCACCCGAACTTCTTTTGGATCCCAGTGAACGACTTTCTGCTCAAAATAACTCAAGTTGGCTAGTAAGGCTGGGCCTGCGGCTTGCATGCCAAACAGGGCGTCTTCGACTATGGGCTTATCGCTGCGAATGGCTTCAGCAAAATTCACCCAGTGGTCCAGGTGATCACTGTACCCGCGCGGAGCCGTGAACTCCAGTACCTTTGGGTCAGATACTTTGGCCCTTTTCGCGGGATAAGTTTCCTCATACCATCGCTCATATTCTTTTTGCTGCGCTGCCGAGAAGGTGTTGTAGGTATCCCAACCACCAAACCCTGGCGCTTCGGGAATCTTACTTTTGGTGATTTTAACGGAGCTCCATTCTAATTCCATGACGCCTTCGCTCCCGATGAGTCGAATTTTTTGGCTGCCGCCGCTGCCATCGACAAAATTGACGCGCATCTGAAGGGTAAAAGCCGGATGCGTATCGGATTCCGGATAGTCGAATAGGGCAGCCATAACATCTGGCACGTCTCGACCATCTTTCCAGTAGCGCAGGCCGCCTGTAGCAAAAGCGCGGTTGGGACCTTTCGATCCAGTGATTGCGTGCAAGCCCGAGAAGAGATGGACGAACAAGTCCCCTGCCACACCGGTACCATATGCTTGGTAATTGCGCCAGCGAAAAAATCGCATGGGGTCAAACCCCTGTTTGGGAGCATCTCCCTGATAGCGTTCCCAATCGACAGATTGTACGCTTGCATCGGTCGGAATCGCATATTGCCAGGCACCAAGCGCCGATTGCCGATCAAACCACGCTTCGGCCATGATCAACTGACCAATTTCGCCGTCGCGATACAGCTGAGCGGCCTTTTCTGTCAGGATAGAGCTGACGCGCTGGCTCCCCACCTGAAATTTTACCTTGGTCTGCTGTTGTATATCTATCACTTCCCGGCCCTCTTCCCACTTGTGCACCATCGGTTTTTCGCAGTAAACCGATTTGCCAGCTTTCATCGCATCGATCGAGATTTTGTCGTGCCAATGGTCGGTGGTGGCAATGATGACAGCGTCAATGTCCGTGCGGCTCAACACCTGTTGATAGTCCTTGGTCGTGAAAATCTTGGGGTCGAGCACCTCTCTGGCTTTTTGTAGGTGGCCTTCATAAAGATCACAGACAGCTTTGCATTCAAAAAAGCCCGAGGTGAGCGCGGTCTCCAGATTGTTAAACCCCATGATCCCAGCGCCGATCACCCCTAGGCGAATCTTGTCAGCTGTCGGCGCGGGGGAGGAGCGAAGGGGGATTTCCTCCTGTCGATGGGCAGCGCTGCTTGGCAGGCCGCTGGCAAGTAGGAGGGCGGATCCAGTCAGTTTTTTAAGAAAGCCTCTTCTAGATTTGGATGAGTGTTGAGACATGCAAGTAGGGTCGAGGTTGGGAAGAAATAAGGTAAGGGATACAAGAAAAGATAGGCGTATTCGCGATACATTACAACTAGTGCTTTCGGAACCAATTTCTTTACCATTTAAACTTGCCCTTTTTCCGCGGTACTGCGTCAGAAAGGTCTCACATAGCTCGCTATGCTCGGCCTTTCTTCCTTTTCCCACGAAAAAATGGCTGCGTTTAATCTGGTCAATTACTTAGTTCCGCAAGCACTAGCATACTCAAAACGAATTTTTCACGCCCCTTCTTGAGATTTCAAAATCTAGTTCCCTTCATCGCAACAAGCAACCTGTTCCACCCGGCGATGGGAGAGCCGCGATCGAAAGAGGGAAAAAATGCCAGAAGTTGTTCACGATTTAAACCTTATCTTCTGCCTTCTGTCCAACACGAAACTTGCACGGATCATGTCAAAATTTCTCTTCTTTATTTTCTTATTGCTCCCCAACCTAGCCCTCTGTCAAGGGCTATATTTTCCACCAGCTTCGGGTACCTGGACCACGATGTCACCTAGTGAACTGGCTTGGAACGCCGATAGCCTGGAATCACTGAAAGAATATCTGGATGATAAAAACACCAAGGGCTTCTTGATCCTCAAGGAAGGAAAACTGGTCGTGGAGTGGTATTTTGACAGCTTCACCGAGGACAGCCTTTGGTATTGGGCTTCAGCAGGAAAGGCCATGACTGCCTCTCTGGTCGGCATCGCTCAGCAAGAAGGACTTCTCGACATAGACGATCCTACCAGCGATTATCTCGGGCAGGGCTGGACGAGTAGCGACAGCGCGCAAGAGGCGGCCATCACGATTTATCATCAGCTCACCATGTCAACGGGCCTCAACGAAAAGCCCGATCCAGACTGTACTGCCGATAGTTGTCTCACTTACCTTGCGCCTGCAGGCAGCCGCTGGTTTTATTACAATGCTCCTTACACTCTCCTCACCTATGTGGTGGAAGCTGCCTCTGGTCGCACGATCAATCAGTACATGTTTTCGAAGATCCTGCAACCCACCGGGATGAATGCCCTTTACTTTCCCGTTGGAGAAAATAGAATCGTGCTATCAACGGCTCGAGATTTCGCACGTTTTGGCCTTTTGATTCTCGCCCAAGGCAACTGGAATGGTACGCAGGTGATCGACAGCAGCTGGGTTTATGACATGACACATCCCTCTCAAACCTTGAACCCATCCTACGGATATCTTTGGTGGCTCAACGGGCAGGGATCATATATCCAGCCTGGCGTTGCCATCACTTTTCCCGGTGACATGATCCCCACGGCACCAGAAGACTTATTTGCGGGCATGGGCAAAAATGATCAGCGCGTGTATGTAGTCCCTTCTCAGGATCTGGTTGTGGTGAGAATGGGGAATCAGGCTGGTCAAAGTTTTTTTGCGCTCTCGCAGTTTGATAGTGATTTGTGGCGTAAAATCACCAACCTTGGCAATCCCAATACCAGTGTCGATGAGGTCCAGAAAGACCGATTGCTCCTGTATCCCAATCCCACACAAGACTTGTTGCGCTGGGAAGCTGATTTTCCGGTCAAGCAGTGGCGATTATACTCCATGAAGGGGAAGCTTCTCCTACAGGGAAATGAAGCAGTCATTCAACTTCAAGCTTTTCCTCCGGGCGCTTACCTATTGGAAGTAGAAGGAATGACGGGACGGCGGGTGTACCGCAATTTTATGCGGCAGTAACGCGGTTTTCAACTTCGAATTTAGGGTTTCACCCTTCATTTTACCATTTTCATTCCACCCACAAGACCAGTCCCTTGAGATACTCTCCCTCGGGATGGAAGATGCTCACTGGATGATCGGCCGGTTGATGGAGTTGATGGAGAATGCGGACGTTTCGGCCGGACATCGCTGCGGCAGAAAATACGGTCTTGCGAAAGTCCTGAGCCGACACTACCTGAGAGCAGGAAAAAGTAAAGAGAATCCCTCCGGGGCGAATTCGTTGGAAGGCTTTGTGGTTGATCGTTCGGTAGCCTCTCAGGGCTTGGTCCAGGACTTTCTGGTGTTTGGCGAAAGCTGGAGGGTCAAGCACGATGAGGTCATATTGGTCGTCAATATCTTGTAGAAATTTAAAGACGTCAGCTATGATACCTTCGTGGCGTGAGTCGTCGCCGTTGAGAACGGCATTTCGATTCGCCAAGTCTATCGCTTGCTGGGAGCTGTCCACGCTGTGGACCAGTTCGGCACCTGCCCGCAGCGCATAAATCGAAAATCCGCCCGAATAGCTAAAGGTATTGAGGACGCGGCGCCCGCGGGCATATTCGCCCAGTAAGCGCCGATTTTCGCGCTGATCAAGGAAAAAGCCCGTTTTCTGCCCTTTTTCGACCTGCACATAAAACCGGTTGCCATATTCTTTCCCTTCAATCTCCGCCATATCACCCCATAAAAAGCTGTCTTGGGGATGCAGCTGCGCTTTGAAGGGAAGGGTGTGCTCACTTTTGTCATAAACGGCCAAGAGCGTGGGCGCCATGAGCTCTCTGAGCAATTCAGCAAGCAATTCGCGGATGTGATAAAAACCTACTGAGTGACATTGAATCACAGCCACGCCAGCATACCAATCGATAATGAGCCCCGGAAAACCGTCCCCTTCGCCGTGCACCAGCCGGAGCATATTCGTGTGATCGCTCCCAAGCAATCCAATTCCCGTTCTCAGGCCAATGGCTCGGGCGAGCTTCTCTCTCCAAAAATCTCTGTCCAACGGTCCCTGTGTAAAGCTACAGATGCGCACTGCAATACTGCCAATCTGATAGTGGCCCGTGGCGAGGTATTGCCCGGCGGCATCAAATAGCTCCACGATTTGGCCCTCTTCCAGACCCTCGGGAAGGCGCTCGATCGCCCCAGAAAAGATCCAAGGATGTCGCCGAAGGATGGATTTCTCCTTCAAGCGCTTCAATACAATAGATGGATATGACATGGAAATCAATTGGACAAACCGCAAACTTACGAAAGCCTCTGGATTCTCCCGTAGATTCTCGCAGTGATCCAAAAGCATTCACGACGATGCCACTCCTGCGACTGTATAACATTGGTAAGAAGGCAAAACGCATCCTTGTCGTTATTTACTGAAATTCTCCCTTCCGATGCACTTTTTGTCAAAACCTCATCATTTATCTGCCGTAAAGAAACTGATCACGATGTGACATTAAGTTCCAACCCCTTCTAAAGACAACCGTCCTTCCCAAGTGCTTTTCGCTCTAGAAAGGCAGCACTGATTTTATTTAGCTAATATTTATCAACTATGAAATTTTTACAAAATGAGTCAGTTTCCAATCACCGACCACGCCTATCAGCGAGCCAAGGAGAGAATTGGGCTCAAGCCTCGATCTTTGGAACGAATGCTCAGCCGGATTCACCAGTACGGCATTACACCCTTTCACGCGAAAGGGGCACTATTCTGCTATATGATGGCCCGTGCTGAGGACAGCGCAAGCACATCTGGCAATCAGCCAATTATTTACGGTAACCACATGTATCTTTTTTCCAATCACACGTTAATCACCGTGTATCCACTGCCGAAAGAAATGACCAGGCTCGTTTCACGAAAGCGTTGCTTGTGTCCAAAGGGTTATTCCAAGTGTAACCACAACAGGCAGAAATATCATGACGCGGTCCGTCCGCCAGCTTCAAAGGCAAGGAAGAGATATGAAGCGTAAATTTCGCTTGGAATCTATCTGTTCCCTACAGCGCACCATACAACACAATAATCCGTTCTTTACAAACAAAAACACGGTATTTCGTTAGGTCGCAGGCATCGCTTATGGAGATGTTTGCGACCTTTTTGGTAGAAATTGGGTACTTATACCCATACAGACTCCAGATCAGCCACGCTCTCAATGATATGTGTAGGGTGTTCGATTGCGAGTTCCTCTCTCCTCAACGATCCGCTACACACCCCTACCACCCAGCCACAACCGAGCGCACGGCCCATTTGAATATCCGAAGCCGTGTCACCGACCTTGAGCACAGATGGTGCAGAGGCAATGCCCAGCCGGTTCATGAGCAACAATCCCATATCAGGAAAAGGGCGGCCCCGCTGTACCTCGTCGGAACAAATGTGGTCATCGAGCAACTCTCGCCAACCCAATCGATCAATGATGATATCGGCAATGTCGCGACTAAACCCGGTGTCGGTCGCAATGCGAATTCCTGCCCCGCGCAACCGCTCAAAAAGAGCTGAAGTTCCCGGGATCTCTTCCACGCGGGGATCATCCCGATAAAATTGGATCATGAGATTCAAAAAAATACCGTGAAGTTGAAGGACCAGCGAATCATTTACCCCATGGCCAGCCCATGACAGCAATTGCGCGATGGCCACGGGTTTGGGAAGACCCATGACCTCATTGAGCGCCTCATCGTCAGGCCAGATATCGAGCGTGTGCATCGCCTTGGCAAGTGTTTCGTGCACAAATCGATCATCACGCAGCGTGGTACCGGCCATATCAAAAATGATGAGTTGGGGCAGCTGTGGCATAGCATCAGATAAATGTGAAAAAAAGGAAAAGGAGGAAGGAACAAGCACAAAGATGACGAACGTCTTGGTCGAAGCATGACTACCGGTAATACATTCGATCGAAATAAAATCTAACACCGTTTTCTGAACGGCAAGATCTCGCGGATTTTCTTAAACCTGCGAGATCTGTTGAAAGGATAATTTCGAGTTTTCTTAAACCCACGAGATCTGTGGGAATATTGAAAGATGTCCTATGGACGCATACAAAGCCGAGATAAAAAGCGCCTCAATTCTATGATCGAAATAAATCCTAACGTCGTTTTTGTAAAATGAGAAAGTTGATCAAGAGAAATGACCAGTTCTACCTTGCGGCTACTTGTAGTATTGCATGTTTAACGCCGTCTAAGTGAAGGTCGCACAGACCAATCTCGCTACGATGAAGCACACGTTAAGAGTAAAATATATTCTAACACTGCTTGCCAGCTAAGAAACTCGCTGGCTCACTAGCGTAAACCAATCTCCCCAATGACA
>DAITMB010000161.1:145-9829 GCA_036835375.1 Bacteroidota bacterium | reverse complement strand
AAGTTGCGGCCCCGATGGCGGATCTTGTCCGTCTCCAAATAGTCAAACAGCCGATCGACCAGCACGGGTTTTCCCTCCGCATTCAGCCGATGCCCTCCGGATATCTGCTCAAAATGCGCATCCCGAATGAGCTTCCCGCTAAACAGCCGAAACACCACCCGCTCCGCATGGATACGATAAGGCTCAATGAAGTCAAACACAAGACTCTTCGTATTGTAGTCATCCCGGTGCATAAACCCCACATAGGGATCCAATCCAGCCAACATCAAGGCCTTCTCCACCCGGCTATACATTACGCCATAGGCATAGTTGAGCGCAGCATTGAAAGCGTCCTTGGCCGGACGCATGCTACGTCCCGAAAATGAATACTTACTCGGAATCGCTAGGGCCAATCCCTCAAAATATGCCCGGCCTGCACTTCCTTCCCAACCTCGGATTGAGTCCGCTACCTCCTCTACTTGATCGCCCTGCACCGTCGCGATTTTGTCCCGAAACGCCCCAATCTTTTCGGCCAGCCGGCTTAGCTCCCCAGCCATCCCCTCGCGGTGCTTCCGCAAATCCAACAAATACTCCATTTGATTCTCTAATTTCGCTTCCAGCCAGCTCTTCACCATCGCGAGACCTTCCTCATTGAGGCTCGCCTCCAGTTGCCGCTTTCGGATCCGCGTGGTGCTCCCCAACTTGGCGTGCCAAAATCGACCCAGTGGCTGCCCATCATAGTTTACCAACACAATGTCCACATTGTGCTTCAGCGCCAACGCAATCGCGTCTGTGCTCAAAGCAGCGCCCGTCTGCATCAGAATCGCCGTCACCTTCTGCGCCGCAAAGTCGTGCTTCTTTACTTCATTCCCGACCTTGATGCGAATCTGAAACATCTGATCGTGCACATGCACATAGGTGCCAGGCGTTTGGATAAAGAGATGAAAAGACATACTCGTTGAAGATTTTTGGGTTGAATACCCGTATATTGAGTCAAATAATTCTGGCCATGGTTCGGCGATCTTCTCAAGACCTGATCAATAGAATTCTCTCCTTTCCCACCGCTCCCCAAATCGTGGAGCAGGTGCATCTTGCCCTCGCGGCAGAGCGGCAAAAGAGAGAAGCTTTTTACAACGACATCACCGAGTATGAAAAAGCAGAATTCATCAACGGAGAAATCGTCATTCATTCTCCGGTGAAAAAGGAGCATAACGATGCTTCGGGGAGAATCTACAAGTTGGTGGACACCTATGTTAATCTTCACAACCTCGGCTATGTAGGCTACGAGAAGGTGATGGTTCGCCTCACTCGAAATGATTACGAGCCTGATATCTGCTTCTTCGCCCTGGAAAAATCCCAGCACTTCACCGAAGGCCAAAGCCTCTTTCCGGCTCCTGACCTCGTGGTGGAAGTCCTCTCCAAAAAGACCGCAAGCAACGACCGCGGCGTCAAGTTCGACGACTATCGCGCCCATCAGGTGCGGGAATATTGGATCGTGGATCCGGTCGCCGGTTGGGTGGAACAATATCGCCTCGACGAGTCCGGCGAATATGACCTGGTCCTCAAATCCGGCAGCGGCCCGATCACCTGCGTTGCCATCCGTGATTTCCACACACAGATCGAGGCGTTTTTCGACGCCGAAGCCAATCTCAAAGAACTCCTTCGCCTTCTCCAGGCGTGATCACTCCCGAATCACCGTTCCAAATCCACGACTCACCGATTTGCCGATGCCTACCGCCTCCGGCAGCCACACATTCGCCACAAAAGACCCCGTGAAAGCAATCATTTGCTGGTCTTTGAACATCGTCTTGCGCGGCTGCACCTCATGACTCACCATGAGCTGCTGATCGGTGGGTGCCTCCACCGCCCGCAAAAAGGCGATGAGTTGATTGGTGAGGATGCGCTTGAGCAACTGTTGCTGCCCCTTCTCATCTGCCTGGGTATAGGAAGGATAATTTTTCTGGTTGAGGGCCATCCAGAGCGTAGCAAATCGGTAGCGATGCAAGCTGCCATTGATGCTGGGCGTCACCACCTCATTGCGAATGTGCTTATGAAGCACAGGATAAACCTGGCCTTCAATCTCGATCTGCCCCATCTTCAAAAACAGCGACGTGAGCAGTTCACTCCCCTCCCCGATCCCCACCAGCGTCGGCACGCCATCCAGCACCTTGTACTGCACCATCGGATAGGCATAGCGAAAGCGCCCGTCCTCATAGTGGTTGTGTAGCAGCGGCGAATGCTCCCTGAACAATTGTCCAAAATACCCCCGCAGCTTGTGCGCGTCGCGGGTCTTGAGGCGTATCTCGGGGAAGGTGATGAGGGTGTGGTGCATGGTTAGAAGGAGTAGAATTTGTGTTGGTCTTCTGCGGAATTTTTTGTTCGAATGAATCCAGTCAGGAGGTCATATTGCTCAACGACTTGTTCGCGAGGGAGTATGTACAATTCCAGATCTGGAATTCGCTCGTCTATGAGCGACAAATTGCCCTTCACAAGATATTTGGGAACGGCGATGACATGTTGGTGAAAAGCAAGCTTGTGGCGTTGGTCAAAGTGTTTTTTCGCTTGCTCACGATTTGCCTTTTTTACATCTCCAACCGCCCGGAAGGCTTGTAAAGCTGCACTTGCCTCCTCATCCCATTCAATGAAAACATTGGTGGCCCAGGTGGAATGTTCGATCACTTCAAACGAACTAATCGGATATTCTTCATTCCCATCATAATTGAGGGTTTCGATGGAATGAAAGTATTTCTGAGACAGGGTGAAGGCCTTGCGCGTACTTTCCCCCTGAAAATACCGCTGCACCAATTCATAGTAATCAGGTTCGGGAATTGGCTTTTGGCCCAGTGCCAGGAGCGCCTGCTGGTAGGTAACGGAGCTATACACATCCTTGCAATCCCCAAAGTCAACCACATACAAAGGGCTGAATTTTCTGGACCTACGGTTTTCGCGGTTGATTCTCCCCGCCACCTGGATGATAGAATCAATAGGTCCCACATCCCGAAAACCAAGGTCGAAATCGAGATCTACGCCCGCTTCCACCACCTGCGTGGCAATCAAGATCGGCGGCAAATCCTTCTTTTTGGCAATATCACCTCCGGCGCTCAGGCATTGCCTCAACTCTTCGATCACCGCTAGCCTATGTGCCGGAATGATATTGGTTGACAAATAAAACAATTGATTGCTAAACCCTTTCTCCGCCAACCAACTCCTCACCAGCTCAAACAAGTCTAAAGAGCGTTTGACTTTGTTGCAGACAATGAGGCAAGATTTGTCAGGTGACCAGAATTCCTCCAGTAGCGAAAGAAAATCCGCTGTTTCGTGGATCGGGTCCTGCATGAGTGGAATGAGCTGGGTGCGACTAAAGGAGCGAAAAAATCTCTCTGGGCTTTTGACAAGGTGGAGAAGCTGGTCGGAGGCACTTTCGCCACGCTGGCTCAAGATATGGCGGTCAGCTAGTTCAAACATCATGGGCTGGGTCGCGGTCATGAGGATGAGCCTTGTATCGAGAAATTTTGCCAGATAAAAAAGCATGGCCCCCACAAGCGGAACCTGTTCAAGCCGAATGCTTTGGACCTCGTCCATGATGACAATGGCACCCGCGAGGTGGTTAAATTTTTTGAGGAGTTTGTTTCGATTTGTGATCAGCGTTTGCAGCAACTGGACAAAAGAAGTAATCACAATGTCGGCCTGCCAGGTATCCAATTGCATCAATTTTTGCTCATACCCGTGCTGATCAGCGTGATCTTTTTGTTCTCCCAACACGTCGGCATATTGGTAGTGAGCCAACAATTGGATAGCAGGGTTTTCCGCCACGGCAGGCGCTAAAACTTTTTTGTATGCTGCTAAGGTTTGCTCAATGATGTTGATGAAAGGCAAGGCTGTGATAATTTGGGCCTGACGTCCGGTTTCCTCGAACACAAGGCTCCTGAGTTTTAAGGCAAAGTCCAGTGCAGTGAGTGTTTTTCCGAGTCCTGTCGGAGCTGTCAGCAACATCAGCCGCTTAGACAGGATGTCAACACCTTCCAAATTCAACATGACTTCAGCACGAATTACCTCTCGGGTTCGAAAAAGCTGTGAGACTTTGTATGGAATTTGATGGAGATACAGGTCCACCGCATCATAAGGCAATGGTTGGCGAACATGGAGCCCGGTATCTGAGGCGTCGAGTTTGTCGGCTTCAATCAGAAGGGAGAATAGATAGTTAATCAGAAAATAATGCTCTACCTGCGTTCCTTCTTTTTTAAGCATTCGCATAGAGCGGCCCATTTCTTTGGGTCCAGGCAGCGTAGGCGAAAGGGTTGGCAGCCCCAATTCTGACCGTATGAGCGGGAGTGCCTGTTGAAGAGACTGTATTTGAGCCTCCAGCATTTCGGTGATCTCCTCGATTTCGCTACTGGTAAATAACTTGTCTGCCGAGGTAGCAGGCGCACGAAGGTTGAGGTGGTGGTGAAGCACCAGAAAATAAGCCAGGAAAGCGGGAAGACCTGGCTGGATGTCTTCGGAGCAGGTTTGAAAGGCCAAGTGGGCCCCTATCCTCGCGTGGGAGCGAAGCGTTCTGTCCGCAGATTTCCCGAGCAAATACGCCTGGAAATAGGAGGTATATTTTCCAAAATCGTGCAGAAGGCAACTCTTCTCCAACAAGAGTTCTAAGTCCTCCTGAGAAAGCAACCTGAATCCAAGCCTGTCATACATACCTGCACGAGCCCTCGCCAACACGCCCTGGGTATGGTCTTGCAGCAGTTTACTCCCTACTGCCTGCCCAGTGTCATCTTTCCGGCTGTGAGAATAATAGAGAGATTGGCTCATTCAATAAAACTGATGTGTTCAACATGCTGATCATCTAGGTCAATTTTCCACGCATCCCCAACAAACTTTGCTTTAAAAGGCTGTCCATCAATGGAATAAATCAATCTGACCATTTTCCTCAGCTCCCGGTCTCCATTCTTCATAAAATCTGCAGGAATCAGCTCCTCCTCCACGTTGAGTTTTTTGGACCTATCCCAATCAATGGCTTGAACAAGCTGTGCATTGAGAGCGGAATGAAAGAGAAAAAGACCGTCTTTAGCAGCCAATGGAATCGCTGTTTTCATCTGCACCTGGGTAATGCTTCCTCCAAGGTTGGCAGTGCCTAAACTCACCGGAAATACGGTGCGCTGTGCAAGAAGCGCTTTACAAATCTCTGGAAAGACGGAGTTTTCTCCCTCGCCCGCTGCGAGGTAGATCCGATATCGCACAAGGTCCTCTACCGGACTGATTCCAGAGACCATTTCAAATGGTGTTTGGGTGTGAGATTGCTTGCCTCTAAAGTCGTTCCCCCCTTCCACTTTCAACCAATTCACCCGATGAATCCGCTTTTTGACAGGGGAAAGAATCCGTGCGCCGATGCGAATGTGCTCGGAAGACAAAGATTCATAGTAGCTATCTTTGGGGTAGCCCATTACTGCCGCCAGCATTCCCATGAGAGAAGTGCGAGGCGGCATGAAAAAACTCAATGCCGTGTTGTTGGCATAGTATTTCCTGAAATGGGCAAATTTCCCCGACAACTCAAAGGTCAGGACGTCCATTTCGTTAGTAGGTTAGGTCGAATGAGGAACGAACAATCACGTTTTTCAAGGGCTTTCCTTCTCCGGTTGCCGCCTCCAAATGCGCTTTTAGTCGGCTCAGGTCCAACTCCAGGTCTGAAAACTGCCTGACAGTGCGCGGATCTGCTCCTTCTTTTGCGTGGGTAGAAACCAGTTGGCGTAAGTCTCCAAAATATCCGTTACTCACCCCTTCCTGATACTCAACCTCCACATAGAGTTTAGGATATTGGTTCAATTTGCTGCGCGTGGGGTTGGCACTGAGGCTGTCCCAAATCGCACCCCTGAAAATCTCCAAATCCTCCTCTTTCAATCCCGTTGTCTGGGCTGCGTGATGGTTGATTGTGCCATGAAATGCCAGCAGGGAATATTTTACCCGGTAGTCTTTTCCAAACGTGCTATTATCGTCATTCATGATCGAGGAGATGGTGTTGGATTCCATCAAATACACGGGGTTAAGCGAATAGCCCCAGTTCAGTTGGATAGGCCCCGTCATGGATCGGTTGAACCCCTTGACAGCAAAAGCGCTTCCAAACATACGGATGTCGATGAATCGCTCCTTTACCAGAGCCGATAACAAGGCTAGATTGAAATCTTTGTGTTTTGTCTTATCGTTGACCAGAAGCTCAGCCACTTTGTCCTTCCCCTCCTTCTTGATAGCCAGATAAGTAGCCATCATGGCCTCATCATCGATCAAGGTTTTCATTCGGTCATCGTCCTCAAACAGATGATTGACCAATCGTTTCATCCGCTCATCCATCGACACTTTGGCGTCACTCTCCAGATCAACAAAGATCTCCTGCCCTTTTTGCTTGAGAAAATCCCGGATATAGCGCTTCACCCGAACATCCGTGACGATATTGGTTTGGGTGTCGTAATCCATGCGTGGACGATTTTCCTGGTCCGGGTCGCCATTGGGGTTGCACTGTACAGCCTCGTAGAGAAAAAGGAAATCGCGATTGTTTGCAATTGTTGTGGACATAATTATTCTTTGTTTGAAGGTTCTTGATCAGGGTTTTCAAGTTGGGTGCGGATGCGGTAGGTGTAGCCTGTGAGCAGGTAAAACAGGGCTTCTTGCGGATTCATGGACCAGGTCTCAATCTGGAAGCGACTGTTGAACTCGCTGAGATCCCAAGTCAATTTGTCCACCACATCATACTGCTTTGCCTTTTCAAAGAGGTCGTTGTGAAGGCGGAGCAGGCTTTTTTCGTCCATCCCGTTGTAATTCACTTTTTCGAGTACCCGCTTCCGGTTCCCTTTGTCCTTTTGAGCGAAAGCTACCCGGTTCATGGCTCTGCCTAGATAAAAGAGAGCTTTTTGAGGGGTTGAATAGTCCATTTCATCAAAAAAAGTCTCCAGATCTTCTTTGATGTGCTGTGATACATTTTTGGCAGGGGTCATCTGTTTTGCATTGTTAAGTTGGTTCAAATGGCGCAAGGCATAGATAAAAGCCAGATACCGAAACACAGCATCTTTGGCCGCGTAGTCGAAGTTGTCATCCTTTTTTGGGTCATAAATATTGGCGTAAGCCTTATACCGTTCATAGCGATGACACAAGATCAGGTCTGTGAAGTGCTGCATCAACGTGCGAATGTCAATCTTGCGCTGTTCCAAGACCGACCCAAATAATTGGAGGGCTGGGTTTTGCTTTTGATCCTTTCTGCACGGAATAGACCCATACATCATTCCCAAATTGAAGCTGTAGCGATCCCCCAACCAGGGCTTAAATCGCTTGTTGGCTGCTTTCATTGCCTTTATCACATCCAGAAAATGGAGGTGAGGCACGTCCTTGATGTAATTGTTGATCTTGAAGTAATTGCCATCGGATTCAATCCCGACAAAATTCAACCAAACGGCTTGGGCCATCTCGTCATTCTCCAGCGTCGAGACCATACCGTCCAGGGTTTGCAATTGAAAGAGCAAATCACTCTTCGCTTTCAGGCTTTCCAAGAGGTGAAGATTCACCTTCCCCGTTTCATTTGACAACACCTGCGGAATCACAGCATGGGGCCAGTCAGCGATTTTGGTTTTGAAGTGGGTAAGGATGTGTTGACTTCCCCGATCCAAATAGGTCTGAATCTCGTTTGATGCCTGATAATTTTTATTGTAAAGCTTTTTATCAAAGCCCGTGGCGTAGTTTTGCGTGGTCTGGACAAAAACCTTGTTAATGTTATATCTATCCCCAAACTCGGCCACCATCACATCTTCCCGCATGACCCCACTGACATAGCACAACCTGTCAGAATCAGCAGAATGCTTGACCCCAGAGTCATCTGCCACCTTTAAAAACTCCTTTTCTACCAACTCCTCAAATCCGCCAAGTTGGGCAAGGGGCTTCTGCTCTATTCCTTCTTTTGTCCACACCACTTCTGCGTGGATCATCACGAGCTTGGAGGCCTTTTCAAGCCCCAATTGGTCCACCACCTTCTGGATAGAATATTTGCCCTTTTGATCAAGGGGAAACAACTCTTCAAAAGCCGTAGTGAGGGATTTGATTTCGAGTAACACCTTACCAAGCTCACTTTCTTTCAAAAAGGGATAAACCCCTTCTATTTTTTCCAGCATTTCCCCTTTCTGGGCTCCTTCCTTTCCAAAAAGCGTTTTGGCCAATTGCTCCACCTTTCCTGCATCCACACAAGGATAAAGAGCTTTGTTATTTCCTCCTTTTACTTTGAGGGATCCTAAACGCTTCAGTTCCTCAAAATCCCGCGTGAACTCACCAAGGGAACCAGGGTCAATGCGAACCGAATGATCATCCAGATCGAAGGTCACCCCAATCCGATACAGCCTTAGCTTCCCTTCTTTGTCGTCTGCCTTAGGAGGCTCGATCACATCCGCCCAGGCATCTCTGCCTGCGCTGATCTGTTGACCAATCGCATAAATTGTCTCTAACATCTCGCTTTCGCTTAATTTTTTCCAAGGTACAAACTCATCTGTGACACTTAGTGTCATACTTCCATGTTTCGTAACAAAATTTTATTATTACCCCCACCCCACTTTCCGCCTCTCCTCCAAATAGGCGAGCAGGGCAGCGGGCTGTCGCACTCGTGCTTCGCCTGGCAGGCCCAGCAGGAAGCGACCGATCCCCACCCAGCTCCGCACGGGGATGTCAATGCGATAGAAAAAAACCGCTTCTTCCTGTCGCGTGAGGAAGCGCTCAGCACCATAGTATTCCTCCAAAAAGAGATTGGCCGCGCGCTGGGTACAGTCAATCACTACCTGTGTGACGGTTGGGCCTGACATCCCAAAGAGGTCCACCATCACAAAATCACCCATATAGGTGATCGGCTGAGGGCAGGACTCGATCCTCTCCGCGCGCGTGAGTTTGAACTGCTTGACCGTGTCGCTCGCGGGTTCATACGCGATCAGGTAGCAGCCCGCATCACTCAAATACAGTGGCTGCAGCAATCGGTCAGAAATCTGGTTGCTATGGTTTGAGCGGTATTGGATTAGGCGTAGAGAAGTTTTCTCGCTCAAGGCATCCCGCACAAGGTGGAGCATTCGGGACAAGCTGGTGGGTGCCTGCTGCTGTTCCAAGACAGCGTGGGGCCTGACCACCGATTCCATGCGTCGGCGCAGGTCGCGGGCCATGACGTGACTAGTACCCGGTTCCTGAAGTAGGTCCCATAGATAGGCTAGCTCCTCCGGCTCAAGCTTCAGACAAAGACCCTGGTCAAGGCTACCGCCAGAGAGGAAATGTCGCTTTTTCATATCCAAATCCAGCGAAAAGCCAAGTTCCTCCAGGCGCTCCAAGTACCGATAGATGGTCCTGATGTCCACTTCTAGTAATTGTGAAAGTTGCACTGCAGAATAGCCCGGGCGTCGGGCAAGCAACATCGTCATTTTGGTAAGCCGAGCCTGCGTGTCTGATCTTGTCATAGCTAAATCATTTTTCACCATGAATTAACTATAATTGATCGAAGTATCCTATTTGATTGCGACTGACATCCGTTGTCCGAGGGCGATACGCTAGGCTGGTGGATTGCGCCACTTCTGTCCGAGGGCTTCACCCTCGGCTAACGAATTGCACCCCTTCTGTCCGAGGGCTTCACCCTCGGCTAACGAATTGCGCCCCTTCTGTCCGAGGGCTTCACCCTCGGCTAACGAATTGCGCCCCTTCTGTCCG
>DAITMB010000160.1:0-9880 GCA_036835375.1 Bacteroidota bacterium | reverse complement strand
AAGGAGCTGACATAGGAAGTTTTAGGAATAAAATTCGGCTTTTCTTCCTCGCAAAGATTCACAAACTTTTGTTTCGATTCGTCAAAATAAAAAAGCCCGCTTCCTGAGCTTCCCACCCATATAACGCCCTTTTTATCCTCATACAAGCTGCTTGTTTTGTTGTCGCCAAAGCCGTCGGATTTCAAGTCATATTTGGTGAGGCTATTCTCATCAACATCAATTTTATACACCCCATCCCCAACGGTTCCTATCCAGAGCTTACCCCATCTGTCGCATACAATAGCGGAAAGAAATTTGTTCGAGATCAATCGGTTGAGTTGGTCGCAGTTCTGTAGCGTGTTCGTCTTGGAATCCAATTTGCCCAACCCGTGTCCTTCAGAAACGATCCACACATTGCCACTTTGATCCTCGGCAAAGCCTTTGACATCTGTTCCGTAAAAGTCACTTTGTTGATAAACCTCATAAGCATAGTTCTCAAATTTTTTCGAATCATCATCCACCAGATAAGCCCCTTTGGTGTGGGTTCCGATCCAGGTCATCCCTTCGCGGTCAACATAAACGCATCGGATGTAATTCGTCGGGATTCTGTCTGGGTAGGAATCTTCTGCCAGAAATCTCGAAACTTCATTGGTCTTGGTATCGAGATAATTGAGGCCAGATTTTTCTCCCGCAATCCAAAGATTTCCCTTTTTGTCAAAGCACATGGTGAGGATGCTATTCCAGCTGGCACCATACACAGCAGTTCCTGAAAAGACATTCTTCAGCGAGTAGTACCCATTGCCGGGCGTCAACTTCATGATTTCGCCATTGATCGTCGAAAGCCAAATGTTTCCCACTTTGTCCGCTACCAATTGGGTGACCTGACTTTCCAGAGAGGGGCCTTCAATCAGGGTCGAAGACACACTGGTATTTTCAAGCGTAAGATAAATTTGCAGCCCTCCTTTTGTCCCGCACCACATCAAGTCATCCACTGACAAGATACTGGTGATGTAATTTTTCTTGTCGTCTGAGGACTTATTCAGGTAGGAGAAACAATTGTTGATGGGGTCATACACATTCACCCCGCCACCCAGCGTCCCTATCCAGATCTGGCCATTGGCGCCTAACGCCAACGACGTCACATAGTAGTTGTTGAGTTGGTTGCCTTCTCCTGCGATCAATTCATAATTGATAAAATGATCCTTTGCCCGGTCGTACACGCACAATCCCTGCGAAGTTCCCACCCACAATCGATGAAGGGAATCCTCCATGATGGCGTTGATGTTCATGTGGGGAATGGTGTTTTTGTCTTTTGGATTATGTTCGTAGAAAAATGAATTGGTCCCATCGTAGCGCACCAGCCCATCTGTGGTACCCATCCACATATATCCCTGGCTGTCTTTGTAAAAACATCGAACAAAAGAGTTCGAAAACGATTCCGGCGCCACCGCGACAAATTTTGGCTTATATGGCTGCGCGTGAGCACTCGACATGAACAGAGCTGTCGAAATGATCAGCATGAACACGTAATCACTGAAAAATAAATTTCGAGAAAAGAAGAACATCGTTTTCCAGCGTCCCCAACGAATCTTGTGCGCAGGAACTCTGAAGACATCCTGTGGGTGTTGCATGGCTCTCCGGTGATCGTTTCCTGCTTCGATCCTTGCCCGGGCGATCATTTCGCGGACCACACGGCCGATTCTTGGTTCATACTTCGTCATATTGGTTTCCTCCTCTTGGTCTTCCTTTCCTCCCTTCACTTCCTATCGAAAGTAATCACAAAGCTAGCTAGGATACAAGCTCAGAATCAGATTCGACAAATCAGAATCATCGAGCGTACTACGATGCCCTTACACTTGCTCCATTTCTCAATCAAAACTCAAAGCTGCGTGAGCATTCCAGCCAACACCGCCGTGAAAAATGCCGCTACAGTGCCGCCAAGCAAGGCTTTGAGTCCCAGCTCAGAAAGGAGTACGCGCTTGCTGGGTGCGAGGGCACCGATCCCCCCGATTTGTATGCCAATGGAAGCAAAATTGGCAAATCCGCACAGCGCGTAGGTGGCGATGATCACCGATTTTGAATAGACGAGGGTGCCGGTAGCTTTCATGGTTCCCAGTGTGGTGTATGCTACAAACTCGTTGGCGACGGTCTTTTCTCCTAGCAATTGCCCCACCAGCATGATGTCTTCCTTGGGCACTCCCAGCAGCCATGCTACAGGCGAGAGCAACAAGCCAAAGAGATATTCCAGTGACAGACCCGAGTACTTTCCGCCAGTGTATTGGGCGATCAAGTCATTGAGCCCCGTGGGCTTGCCCACCAAATCTGTGAGAATCACATTCATTCCCTTAATCAGCGCGATGAACACCAGCAGCATCACGCCCACATTGACCGCCAGCCGGAGGCCTTCAGTCGCACCATTGGTAATCGCGTCCAAGACATTGCTTCCAATGCGGTCTTTGGGCACCTGAAGATCCTCGTTGATGCTTTCTCGCTCGGGCAGCAACATTTTCGCCGCAACAATGGCGGCAGGTGCCGACATGATCGAAGCCGTGAGCAGGTGCGTGGCAAAAAGTTCTTGCTCTGCGAGGCTGTCACCCCCGAGATAGCCCACATAAGCGCCGAATACGGCCCCGGCAATGGTCGCCATGCCGCCAGTCATGAGCGACATGATCTCGGAGCGGGTCATGGTGGGGAGATAAGGCTTAATGAGCAAGGGAGCTTCAGTTTGGCCCAGGAAAATATTGCCTGTCGCTGCCAGACTTTCCGCGCCGGAGAGCCGCATGGTCCGCTTCATGACCCACGCAAACCCGAACACCACCCGTTGAAGAACCCCCAGATAATAGAACAAAGATGTGAGCGCCGAGAAAAATACAATCACCGGGAGCACCTGAAAGGCAAAAATGTAGCCTGATATTTCGACCTTCATCAAGGTCTCAAACAGAAAAGTAGATCCCGCATCAGTCCAGCTGAGGATCGCCACAAACCCCTTGGCGATGTAGCTAAACAGCACATTCACCACAGGCACCTTCAGCACCAGGAGCGCAAAGATGATCTGCATTCCCAAGCCAGTCCCCACCAGTTTCCAATCGATCGACCGGCGGTGGCTGCTAAAGGCGTAGCACACCATCAGAAGAAATAACAGTCCCAAGATGCCTCGCCACACATCTTCAAACGAAAAAGGACTCACCAAGAGCTTTCCCCTGCCACTGAGCAAGAAAGTTTCTTCTGCGTGAATGAGCCTCACATTGCCGCGTGCGTCCACGGAGAGCCCGTATGCTTTGGAGAATCGCTCCGACTCAATGCCAAGGGGGCTTTGGCTGGCGACCTCTTTTCCCTGATAGAAGTATCGAATCACAGGGACATTGTTCTGGCTGGTGTAGTGGACCGAGTCAATCGGTCGATCCAGATCCACCAACTCGTAGGCTAAGTGCAAGCTGTCTTCGCGGACGTTCCAAGTCCCGGATCGTGTCATGCGACCCAGCCGAATCACAAAGGATCGATCTGCCCGTAGGTCCAGCTTGTCGCCCCGTTGAGGCAAGCCATCATTGGTCGATGCATGGAGGTCCCAGGCGAAGACCAGAGAATCTGGGGAAACTGTCTGTGCATTCAGTGCCTGAATCAGGACACAACCAATTCCCAGGAAAAGGGCGAGGCCCCACCAGTAAGTTCGATACATGTTCTCTCCGCTTTCTGCTTGCGCCGAAACTAGCATTTTTTTTTGAACCGGGGGGAGGAATGATAGAATCCACAAGATCGCCGGGAAATTGCTCAGAATTGGAGCGTCGCACCTGCGCCACTGCCGCTGGTCAGTACGACCGGATACAGCTGAAAACTCATGCCTCTTTGCTGGTGAAATCGACTTCCCGCAGGTAAATGCAACTGAGGGACGAGATATCCGAGGGCGGCACCGAAAGCATAGCCAATGAGAATGTCGCTTGGAAAGTGTTTTCCTGCTAGATAGCGCTCCACCCCGACCCAGGCAGGGATGGCGGCGGCGGCTCCCCACACCAGCGGCTTCAGCCGACTATTGGGATAATAATCAGAGAAGACTTTAGCAGCAAAAAATGCGTTAGCGGCCGTGATGGAAGTATGACCTGAGAAAAACGACTTTCGCGCATCGATGTCAAGCTTGTCCTCTATGGGGGTGGAGGGATTGTAGGCAAATGGTCGCGTCCTGCGAAAGGCATTTTTGACCAGGTCTGTGCCGAAGGCATTGAGCACATTGATCTCCATCCATAGCAACGACAGTGTCCCTACTTGCTCGAGATAGTGGGATCGGGCACCCGTAGTGGTCGGCAGGATCAGTCCGGACGAAACAGCCAATCCCAGGGCACCAAACATTCCGACATCGGAGCGTAGCGCAGCGCGGAGATCGTATCTGTTGATGGCGGAGCGATCGATCACCCACACCATAGATGGATCCAGAGAGGCGACATCGTTGGCAGAAAGGGGGCTGATTCGATTGCTTAGGATGAGGTCGCCAATCACGATGGCAGTACCTGCGCCGATTACCATGCCCTGCCGCTTCCACGAGAGCCGATATGGTCCGGCTTGCTGGGAATAAAGCTCAGCGGCGCTGACGATAAGGATCATGGCTGTGATCAAAACCGGGAGAAAGTGGCCGCGCATAGGCAAAAAGTTTCGGCTAATTTCATTCGATATCTCGGAGAAAACAACTCATTCTCTTCGTTTTTCATCAGAATTACCCTGTAGCGCCACACCATCATCAAAAAGCCCCGAGTCACACGCTCGGGGCTGCCAAGGAACACCTTGCTACACAGCGATACATTCACCTTTGCTGACTCAGTCGCTCGGACCGCTTCATAAGTAGCTCATCTGCTTGTGACCGTTGGAATTGGGGTTGTAGTAGTTGTTCAAAATCGAGTCCATGTGCATCTGGCCATTCGCAATTTTGATCGCTTTGTCAAAGGTCTCTTCGCTCAGCAAAAATCGCAGCGGTTGATCCACACTTGGGAATTTGCGAATAGCCTGCTCAAGCTTTTTGTCCCAAACCGAATGATACTTCAACAAGTCATCAGGATAGACGACCTGCCGACGTGTGCCCTCAGGCATGGCGCGAAAAGGCTCCGACACATTGAGGTAGCCATAGTCATCTGTCAGTTCTTCGCCAGGCTCGATGTCGCGGATCGCTATCTCAAAGTCGTAGGCAGTGGACAAGCAATTGGCTCTAAAACTGTGGTTGACATATCGGCTGTGATCCCAGCAGAGGACAAGATTTCCCTTGTTGTTTCGATAGGCATACACGTCCAAAACTTTCTGGAAGGGAGCTTCCATCTGTTGGAGTTGTTCGGGAGTAAACTCCCGATCGAGCCGATCAAGTACCCAAGTAATGGTTCCTTTGGGGATTCGCTTTGTGGCTACGACACCGTAGCCGATTTCCGGACTGATAAACCGGAGTTCCGTGTGAGGATGGATCATGAGAAAAGGTCACCTAACGCTTAAGATGTAACAAAAAATCGCAAGCGCCAATGGCGGTGCAGCTTGGGGTTGGGTGACCTTACGGAGCGACCGTTGCTGGCAAAGAGACACGAAAAGTGTGAGTTCTTTTACCCATTCGCAATACATCGACTCATCTTTTTTTCTGTCCGAAGCTTTATTCCACTTTTATTCTATGTAAGAGCCTGTGAATGAGTAAGATAAAAATAAATTTTGGGTTGAATGAGTCGAAAGACGAGCGCCCCTTCAGGCACGTGAGGGGCACTTTGAGTACTTGCAATGGCGCCTATTTTTCGAGAAAATAGGTCTAGCGTGGAAATTTCGACACATCAAGACTTTTCCCGTGGAGCTGTGGACTTGTTTTCATCGGAATAATTGTCCTGTTTTCGTAAGACCTGAAAAGTTATCTTATGTGAACGAGGGAAGATATTTTGCCTCATTTGAGTGATGATATATAAGTTTGCCAGCCTGGGTGCTTCTCAAGTCCCTTGACATTTTATTTAATCGGACGAACCAACCGACAAATCATCACTCCCGAATTGCTTTTGATCCCCGCGAGATAGGTAGCCAGTGGCTGATCAGAAATCACGACTTTTTTGAGGGTGCTGGAAGCGTGAAACAGGTGCACGCGGCCCTCTATGCGAATGGCAAATCCAGTGTGCGCAATGTCCAGCCCATTCACTGTCGTGGTAATGGCGATCAGGTCCCCATCTTGAATACCAGCTTCTAGGGCGGCGATCTGCGATTTAGGCAAATAATAAAACGTAATAGCAGAAAGTTCCCGCTCAACCGCTTGAAGCTGTGCGATCATTTCTTGGCCTTGCAAGTGCGGATACAAGTCATGGTGAGCACTCATGAAGTTGATCGGTCTATCTAACGGAATTCCGCCAATCTCCTGGGTCACTTGCTGGAGAATACCTTTGGCCTCATTGTCTCTGATCCAGTCTGTGAAGTAGTGAAGGCGTGAGATATAGCCTTCCCGCTGACCGTTTCGGTAGCGAACCCGTTCCAATTCTTGATAAAAGGCCTCGCTCTCCAGCTGATTGCTTGCCATCAGGCGCGACAGGACGACAGCATTTTCCAGAAAAGTCGTGCAGTCTAATCCGCTCAGATTCACCACCAGCGGCTCGCCAGCCACTTCGAGGGTTTGGGCCACATAGGGAACGCCGAGGAGGCTTTTACCAACCAGCACCATGTAGTCTCCCATCCCGAGCGTGGTGTCGAGGCTGGCTTCCAGGTGCTGAAACTGGCGATGAAGCCGCTGCTGATCATCAGCGCTGCATTGAATCTGAGCCCATAATGGCGTTGTCACGAGCAAGAGTAGGCACAGTAAAGTGATTGGTTTCATAGAGGGAAGATAGCGAAAGTTGGCAGGAAATGTTGGCAGGAAATTAACGGGGATACGGCGTTGAGAGAATAGCGAATGAATCAAGGGGCAAGCTCTCCTTTTGGGTGTCGGTATTCGGAGAGAAGAACTGCTTTGAACTTCGAAACGAAATATTTTGCTGTGTTATTCTGGCAGATTTTTTGGATAGGAAATGGCATCTGCGCTCTCAATCTTTGTCTATGAGTATTCGTCTTTGTTTCATAGGAGGAATTTTAGCTGTGTCGATGTGGGCCTGCGATGGTCAAGCAGATCTGATTCTGCCACACACCTGGGACATTTTTCCAATAGAGGAAGGGGCTCAACGGGTCACTGCGGTGGTGGACACGACCTACAATACGTCTGGCCCAGAGGAAGAACGCTATTTCAAGCGCGAGACGATCAGCAATGAAGAAATTGATCTGGCAGGCAGGACGATCCGGCGGTTGCTAGTCGATCGGTCGGATTGGGCGTTGGGAGCTGCTTACGAGTGGAAACAGGATCGCGTGTGGTCGATTCACAAGCCGGATTCTGTGAATGGATCCTATTTTGTCGAACGAAACGAAGAAAATAAGAAAGTTCTGATCTTGAAGTTTCCGGTATATCCCGGTATTGATTGGAATGGCAACCTCTACAATCAGGAGCGCCCGCAAGTGTTTCGCTATCGCCGGGTAGATACCACGGTGACCGTGGCCGCTGGTACCTTCGATAACTGCGTCATGGTGCTCCAGCGCGATGAGCGAGGCTCCTTTATTCGCGATGCCTACGCTTATGAGATCTACGCACCCGGTGTGGGGTTGATCAAGAAGTACAGCCGAAACAAGGTGTTCGATGGGCCCAATGGTGAGTTTAACTCTGCCGAAAGCCGCGTGTATCAAGAGGAGTTAGTAGAAATGCCCTAGGTGTTTCTGCTGTGCTATGTTTGGATTGATAGTTACGGATAGGAATTTCAACAGACCAACTCCTATTCCATGTTTTCGTACCTTGTGATCATGAAATCTTTCTCCTGCTGGATTCTGGTCATGGGAGCTTTATTGGCAGTGCCAGCTTCCCTTTTTGCGCAAGCCAATCTCCTTGATGGCAAAAAGGTTGGCGTCTATATCAGTGCCAAAGCTGTGACCTACGGCGATGTGTATTACCTTCCCATCGCGCAGTTTGTTACGCAAGACGACGAAGCCGCCTGGAATGGTAAGCTTAAATCGGAGTTTCTCATCCGGATGGGTTGGATGCTCACCGAGCAACTTCAGGGGCTTTCTTTGGCAGATACTGTGTATTTCATGAATGCAGACCTGCCGCTGGGCTCCTCCATGCAAGAGGCTTATGATCCCATTGAAGAAAGGCTGACCAAGGTCACGCCGAGCATGTCAGAACTAGATTTTGTGCTGATCCTCGACCAATTTTCCTTGCAAACCCGCAATCACCGCTCGGTGTACATTCGGAGCAATCGCATGGTCACAGAAAACATTCCCATTCGAGTCGTTGATGGACGCCTGACGTTGTTTGACCTTCGCAATCCCGACTTGATCCTTCACACCAGTGTTTGCTACGACGAGCAGACCAGTGCTGCTCCTCCAGAATATCACTTTGACTTTCACAATCGAGATTCTGCCATGGGAGGATTTCTCGGCAAGGTATTCTCCACTTGGTGGGAGCTAATGTTAAACGGAGAGCGCAGCAATTGTCAGCAGGAATAGCGAAAAAATCTGGTCGCATTCGCAGTTACAGGGCGAGAAAATTTTCCAAAATTTTGGCTCCCACTTCTCCACTTTTTTCAGGGTGAAACTGTGTGGCATAGAACTGTCCCTGCTGCATCACCGCCGAAAACGGCAGTCCATATTCACAGGTAGCCACGGTAGCTGGACCCAACTCCACGTAGTAGCTGTGGACGAAATATACATAGGGTTCGGGCGGTAGGGATTGAAGGAGTGGACCCCTGAGTCCGTCAAGCCGATTCCAGCCCATGTGAGGGACTTTTCCTGCCGAAGCCGGAAATCGCTTGATCGCGTGGTCATATACCCCAAGGCATTCTACATCATTCTCTTCTGAGTGCTTGCCCATGAGCTGCATACCGAGACAGATCCCTAAAAATGGCTGTGTGAGCTGCACCAGCACGCGGTCCAGACCCTTTTCGCGCAAATAGCGCATGGCAGTACTGGCTTCGCCCACACCGGGAAAAATCACTTTGTCCGCGCTGGCCAATGCTTCTGGATCATCGGTCAGCAAGGGTGTCACGCCGAGACGTTCCAGCGCATAGCGGACCGATTGCACATTGCCAGCATTGTATTTGACGATCGCTAGATTCATGGCACTGACCAACGGCGCTAAGGGGGGAAGAGGTTCGAAAGAGAAGACTTTTTCGGAAAAGCTTCCTGCGAGAGATTTCTTGCAAAAAAACTCTTCGCGAAGGTAGAACAAAAAAAGAGGAGACGAAATCATGATCTGGTCCTTCCCGACTTTCGAGTCCCCTGATGATAACATGGGTTCCTCAGTCGATGGGGGAAGGAAAGCATTCATTCCTTTTCGTCTCCTCTCCTCATGATCTTCGTTCAGATGTCTTTATTCTTTGCTCACCCTTTTCACAGCTTGGCGATCGTCGGCAGAGAGTCTAAGCAAATACAGACCGGCGGGGAGCCCTTGAAGGGAAAGGGAAAACTCCTGCGCATGAGCGGCAGTGCTTTGAAGCACGACCTGACCTTGAAGGTTGAGAACCTGCACTTCAATGCGCTGATATCGCTCACCGAGGTCCACGCGAAGGTCGCCTTGGGTTGGATTGGGGTAGAGGCGGATAGCAGAGAGAAATGCTTCATCAATGGATTGGCCTCGACCGATGAGTGGAAAGCAAGCGGAGGTGTCTTGGCAAGTTCCGCTGGTGACCACTACTGCGTAGTTGCCAGCTACCGCCGCGTTGAAGGTATCGCTGATGGCGCCAATCACAGGCTCAGCGGATCCAGCATCGCATCGGACCCATTGAAACGTGACACCAGCGGCGTCGGATCTCAAGGTATTGTCATCCACCCGGATCACGGAGGTGTCCAGCAAGGTCTGGGTCACGGTGAGCACCACCGTAGAGTCGCAGCCGTC
>DAITMB010000159.1:0-9931 GCA_036835375.1 Bacteroidota bacterium | reverse complement strand
TGTAAGCGAATACTTGAAAAATGCTGTTCAGTGCCACCAATCCCGCCGCGTATTCCTTACTTCCATCTGCTAGGTCATTCCACACGAGTACCATGGCGATGCAGCGAGCCAGACCGATTAAAATCAGACCCGCCATGTACTCGGGGTAATCATGCAAGAAAATGATCGCCAAAAAAAACATGAGCACCGGACCGATGACCCAGTTGATCACCAGCGACAGCCCCAGCACCTTCACATTCTGAAACACCTTCGGCAATTGGGCATAATTCACCTTCGCCAACGGCGGATACATCATCAGGATCAGCCCAATGGCAATGGGGATGTTGGTTGATCTGTAAGAAAATTGGTTGATGAACTCCGGAGTTCCGGGAAGCAGGTAGCCGATGCCGACCCCCACAGCCATCGCCAGGAAAATCCACAACGTGAGGTATCGATCGAGGAAGCTGAGCCGCTTTTTTGCAGGCATAGGAAGGGACGTCAGTTGGGAAAGCGAGGAGTTGATACAATAAGGAGCTGCCTGGCCAGGTGAGGGTTACTTCCGCTGAATGCGCGAAAAAATATACCACAGTTCCGTAGCAATGTGCGTAGCGCGAGACAAATAGACCTCGGCCTGTTGTGCCGTACCGTCGGATTTCTTGGGATCTTCATATGGAAGGGAAACCCGTTGTGCAGCACCAAACACCATGGGGCAGGCTTCATCGGCTTCGCTACACGTCATCACTGCCAGAAAATCCCGTTTGGGATTGACCTCATCTGTGTAAACCTTTGACCAAGCCACGATAGGTGGCACTCCCTGCGCATAGTGAATGGCATAGCGAGGGTTGTCACCTGGTTCCTGAATTGCTACCTCGAATCCAATGCTTGTTAGGGCTGTTACCACATTTGGATGCATGGCCGTGGCTTCCGTCCCACCAGAATAGGTGTGGATGCCAGCCAGGCCGTTGTGATCTGCAATCGCTTTTGCGATGATCTGCGTGAAGTGGCTCCTGCGTGAGTTGTGCGTGCAGATAAACACGATAGGGATCTCAGTTCCCTCGTCAAGGCGTGACTGGACCCAGGCTGCAATATCATTCAGTCGATCGAGTCGGTCGGGCGCAATATCGCCTACTTTTCCGGCCACCGAATTCAAGAAGCTGGTCAGCGGTGCGTGGAGAGTAGCGGGATGAAGGGCCATGGGGGTTGAATTCAGAGGAATGAAGGAAGAAAGGTGAATGAACAGGACAATCCAAAAAGTACAAGTAGCATGGCGCTGAGCTCGTCTGATTCTCTCCTACATCCCCGATTTCCTTCCCTCAATCTAAACGTAAGTCTTCGCAGCGCCTTTCCCACTAGCAACAAGACCCACCAGGGGCACAGCTGGAAGCAGGTGCAGTACCGGCTGCCACTTGACTCATCTTCACGCGGGGTTTTTCATTCGGCACACCGCATTGATCTTTGGCCAGGCAATCCGTGAACTGATTGGTCAGCACAAACCCATTTTCGGTCGTTGACAGGCCGTATTTTCCAATTGTTTCACCCTGATATTCTACTTCGACCTCAAGGTCTTTGATACCTAGCACCCGCTCCGATAGCTCAATGATCTTGAGCATCTTGTGGGGTGCCAAGCGGTGGTCTTCGTCGCTATCTTGCCACAATTGAAAGTTGACTACTTGATCTTGACGAACCGTGCCGCCACAATCGATAAAATGTTTGGAGATGACGCCGACTTCCGTTACGTGAAAGTGACTAGGCACTTCTGACCCGTTGGGGAGTAGGAAGCGGAGTTCTTTCATCCCGGTAAGGTGGCGTTTGACTTCTGATAGCATCATGAGCATAAGATTAAATGGTGTGAGTAGCGAGGGACATACAAAGCGAGGTAGAATGGAGCAGTTGCTATTTTGTCAATTTGCCCGATCATCAGGAAGTAAAGCGAGCTTGCCTTCCCAACAACAGGCCACAATTATTCGCAGCAAAAAGCAGAGCCGGGGGGGTGGTAGGGCACGAGAAACCCCCCGAGAGAGGCACGCGCCAACTCCCATCCCTGAGGATCAATGCAGTAACAACTACGATGAGGTTCGATATCGCCCCGGATGAGACCTGCCTCCTTGAGCACCTTGAGGTGCTGAGAGACCGTCGCCTGCGCAAGCGGCAGTTCCTCCACGATGTCACTGCACACGCAAGAAGTCTTGTTTAGCAAAAACTGCAAAATGGCGATGCGAGCAGGATGCCCGATCGCCTTGGCGACCTTCGCCACGAGTAGCTGGTCTTCTTGAAACCCAATTTCTTTTGTCGTTCCCATACGATCGCAATACTACGATAGTATTATTAGAATACCAAGTCCAGTGCAAATGGCCAGCTTTTTTGCTGTAGAATGAGAAAATGGTAGGATGATGATCGAAGCATCGAAATTAGTTGACACCGGGACAGCGTCAGAAAAAAGCGGCTATTTTGTGCAACAAACAGGATATCATTTCATATTTTTATTCACCCGGAGGGTGAATAAAAATCGTATCATTGTGGATGAAAGATGAGAATATCATATCGGACAAAGAAGCTTGGCAAAACCGTCACTAGCTTTCGAGAAATGGCAAAGCATTACGGAAACGAGGCCAAGCGGGTCAGTCAACGCCTGCAAGAATTAAGTGCCGCCCCTCATTTAGCCATGCTGGCAAGCCTGCCTGGTCCTGGGTGTCACGAATTAACCGGTGATAAAAAAGGGTGTTTTGCAGTCTCTACCTCCGGAAATCGCCGGATAATTTTCAAACCTCTCCACGATCCGCTTCCGATCCGACCTGACCGAGGTCTTGATTGGGAGAAAATCACGGACATCGTGATACTGGAGATCAACATCGATTATCACTGACATTTCGTCGCCATCTTTTCGCTCACCACCTCAGCCAAGCTGCCATGCCCTACCGAAACCAGACCGACATCGACCTCGCCCGTGCTGTGCTCTCTCCACCCGGGGACACCTTGCTTGAGACCATAGAAGCCAAAGGGATGAACCAAGCAGAGCTTGCCAGACGCATGGATCGTCCGACTCAAACCATCAATGAGATCATCCAAGGCAAGGCCAGCATCACTCCTCACACCGCTATACAACTTGAATATGTATTGGGTATTCCGGCTGATTTTTGGCTGGAAAGAGAGCGGTTGTACCAACTCCAAGCCGCGATCCTTTCCGAGGCCGAGCAGCAGCTCGAAGCCCAAAGTTGGGCTAATTCCTTTCCCCTGAAAGAAATGAGTCAGCTCTTTGGGCTAACCTATGGCAAGGATGCGTCCTCCAAGGTTCGCGCGTTACTTTCCTTTTTTCAAGTTTCTAACGTGGCAGCTTATCGCACATGTTTTGAAAATCAATATGTGCATCACGCTGATTTTCGGATGAGCGAATCCGCGACCAATCAGGCACCCGCGATGGCAGCATGGCTACGTCAGGGCGAGATTCAGGCTCAAGCTTTAGGTGGGCCAGCCTATAACAAGGAGATATTTCTCGCTATTTTGACCGAGCTCAAGGCCCTCGTTCGAACACAGCCTACAGATGTCTGGAAGCAGATTCAAGCACGCTGCCTCGTGGCGGGTGTGAGGGTCGTATTCACGCCATGTCTGCCCAAAGCAGCCCTTTTCGGCTCTACACGATGGCTACAAGACCGACCACTCATTCAGCTTTCCAATCGCTACCGTCGGAACGATATCTTTTGGTTTACTTTCTTTCACGAAGTGGGCCACATCCTTCTCCACGGCAAAAAGGATGTCTTCATTGAGGGCTTAGCAAATACTCAGATTCAGAGCGGAAAAGAGCCAACAGGAAAGGACAAGGAAGACCAAGCCAATGAATTCGCGGCGAAACAGCTTCTTCCCCGCGCGGCGGATAAGTACCTCAAGGCCATGTCGAGCCCGAATGAAGTTGAGATCCTTCGAATCGCTGAAAAATATCAAACACATCCCGCCATTGTCTTGGGTCGAATGGCACACCTGCGCGAGAACGCCGAGGGAAAGCAGCGTCTGTCCCAGTGGGGCTGGAATTCGCATATTTTTGAAAAAATCGAAATTCCCTACGCAGGAGACTACGAGCGCAAGGGCGACCATGACGCAGTCATTTCGGCTGAGCAGCAGTAAGGGACAATATGGGGCATCGATACAGCCTTACTCCAACGGAAATTGTCTTTCCAAGTGGTGAAGGAGCACTTGGACGGCCCGATACATGTGGGAGTGATTCGGAATAATGAGGTCGCAATCGTATTTAGTAGGCTCAATAAATTGCCGGTACATCGGCGCGACAAAGCGCTCCCAGTCTCGCAGCACGGATTCTGAGGAGTACCCGCGCTCGCTGTCATCTCTGCGCAATCGACGCGCCAGTCGGATGTGCTCATGCGCTTCCACAAATACCTTCAAGTCTATGAGCTTCGAAAGGCTCTGCCGATGATAAATAAAAAGCCCTTCCACAATGATGATCGGCGCAGGCTTCATCACGATTGTGGCCGCAGTGGCCAGTGGGTTATTAAAGGTGTATTCTTGAATCCGCACCGGATGCCCCTGCATCAATTCTCTCACATCGGTCTCCAACCTGTGCAAATCTACCGAGTCGGGGTGATCAAAGTTGGTCAAACCATCGGCCTCTTTCCGCTGCGCTTCCAGCGGGAGGTAATAATTGTCTTGCGACACCAGCGTGATGGATGCGAGGGGCCAGTGATGGAGAATTTGGTCAAGCAAAAAAGTCTTGCCAGATCCACTCCCACCACAGATTCCCACGAGGTAGGGCTTATTGCTCATGTGGCATGTTTTCGAGGAATTTCACAAACGCACGGACAGCGCGCGCACGATGAGATAATGCGTGCTTTTCTTCCGCACGCATCTGCGCAAAACTCATCGAGTGACCCTCCGGCACAAAAAGTGGGTCATACCCAAATCCATTTTCGCCCCGCGTTTCACGAAGAATGCTCCCTGCGACCTCCCCTTCAAATAAATGGTGCTGATCCCCATCTACAAAAGCGATCACAGTGCGAAACACCGCCCTGCGATTAGACTTGTCCGCCATTTCTCGAAGCATTTTGGCCACATTGTCTTTTGCGTTCGCCTGTTCGCCTGCCCAGCGAGCTGAGTACACCCCGGGCGCGCCGTCAAGTGCTTCTACCTCCAACCCGGTGTCGTCAGCGAAGCAGGCCATCCCCGAGGCAGCCGCAAATGCCGCGGCTTTCAACAACGCATTTCCTGACAAGGTCGTCTCCGTCTCCTCCACGTCCAACTCGATCCCGAGGTCTTGCGCACTGAGTACCTGAAATCTCGGGGGCACCAAGGCCCTGATTTCTTCGAGTTTGTGCGCGTTGTTGGTGCCAAATAAAAGTTGCGTCATCAGCAAAAGGAATAGATAGGAACTGATCGTGGAAGAAGAAATAACCGCGCATCGGTCAACAAAGGATGCTTCAGATTTGACTCAATCACTTCATCAAGTGGAGGCATTGCTTGAGCATCAGCGTCACTTCTTGCTGCTTGCGTGTGTCCTGCAATGAGGAAAGCGAATCCGCTCCGAAAAGAAATTTTCCGTCCCAACTAGCAGGAGAGGCGAGGGCAGAAGGATATTTTCCAAACAGCACACCCACCGAAGTCGACATATCTTGCAACGATACTTCCTGGGCCGTATCGGCATACACCCCAAAGCCGACCTTGTCGAGAGGTACTCCAGCTTGCACGATGCACTGCTTGAGCCATCCTGTCCAGGTGCGATTATCAAAATCGGAAGACGACAGCACCAAAGAAAGGGTCGAGCCTGGCTTGAGCTTCCATGCCACAGGATCTCCCGACTGAAATGGCAATGCCTCAGCGACAACGGTTGCGGGAGTGTGAGAATGTTTTACTGAAGGAAGGGCGTCAGTGGACGTGGAATGGATCTCAGGCGTCTTCGATTCACCTATGACAAACAACTGTTTGCCGTACAAGCGCTGGATGTCCGATAGAGATAAATTCATGCGGAGTGTCGATCAATGTGGCCGGAGAGAATCAGAAAGGAAAGTCCAATCAAAATAAATGACCGCGGAGCATGATTGCTGCCAGATTTCGATTCTGTTTTGGCCTTCCAATGGAAAGCCGAAGATACATTTTCCTCCGAATCTATCCACAGCGACCGATGTGAGCCGGAGGGAAACGATGAAATCGAAACGTTCATCGAGACAAGTCATCTCTGTCACTTGCGGCCCACAAATGGTTCCGCGAGCGACAAAAATGAGTGAATTCACCTTGGCTAGAAGGCCTCGTTATTTCATCTCTGTGAGGAAAGCCACCACATCTCGCAGTTCTCTTCGACTCAAAATAAGTCCCATCGGTGGCATGGCGGAAGGCGCCATTTGTACCCGCGCGATGTCTTGCTTCGGAAATTTGATGGGCTCGGCTTGCTCCGTTTGGAGAGTCATATCGCGACTCGTTTCCGACAGAAGAATCCCCCGCACCTGGCTCCCATCCTGAAGGGTGAGGGTGGCTGTGCCATAGCCGAGTGCCAGCTCTGCACTGGGTGCCACCAGCGACAAAAGGATCGATTCCCGTGAAAGGCGATTGCCCACGCCTGCCAGATTGGGTCCTACGCCTCCACTCACGCTTCCGGCTTGCATCGCGTGGCAACGGACACACTGTCCCGCTTCGTGGTAATAAGCAACGCGAAGCCCGGCTTCTGCGCTTCCTCCCATCAGGACATCGGCGTAGAGGGCAAGAGGATCGTTGGCGCTCTCGGCAGCTGCCCTAATGGCAGCGATTTGATCGTTCAAAGAAAAATTCTGGCCTTTTTCTACCACTTCTTGCAATTCCACCTGGAGCGCGGTGGGGAGTCTTCCTTTTTTCCAGCGATCGATCAGCGTCTCAAGCAATGGTTGTGTGGCGTCCGCAGGAAGTTGGGCAAGTGCGGCAACAGCGGCTTGCTTGTCTTCCATATCTGCTCGCTCAATGACCGTTTCCAGTAGACTCACGATCTCGGTGGGGCTGGCAGGGAGCTGTGGGGTGAGCGAAAGGGCCGATTCTCTAACGGTTCGGTCACGATCCAGCAGCGCCGTTCGAATGGCCGTGGGCAATAGGGGAGATGCTAGTTCGAACAAGGCTTTCATCGCGGCTACCCTCACGGCTGGAGCCGAATGCTTCCGGAGCATGGTTTCCAATTTGGCCTCTTGCCCAGGAATGGCCTGACGGCCAATCAAATGGATACTAGCAGCGAGCACCTCGGGATCCGAAGCCGCGAGCAGTTGGTCGATATGAGGAAGGATCGCTTGGTGAACCGCTATTGAATCGCGCTTCACAGGGCCGCGAAGGCGACCATCTACCCGGTCCAGGACCGAGGGCGAAGACCACACAGCCAATGCTGAGATGCTTTCAGCGCGAATGATGGAGGCAAATGCAGGATCTGCGCTCAGGCTGGCGAGTCGGGTGAGATCTTCGGCCCTTCCAACTCGGGAAGCAGCACTCATCACCCGTCGGGCCAGAGGCTCATGAACCAAAGCGCGTTGCGGGGTTTGGAGCAAGTCGGCCAAAGCAGGCAATGCCGCTGGCACTGAATAGTCGTCGTGAATGGCGCGGGCAGCCTCCGTCACGACTTCTAGGTCGTTGTCTTGTAGAAATGCTATCAATCCTGCGTCTTTCATTCGACGCAGGGCTACCACCGCTGCAATGCGCAGGGCCTTGGAAGGGTGGGAAGCAAGCTGAACCAAAGGAGCTGATTGGCCAAGTTGAGCCAACGCGAAACAGCCCGCGTGCCGGAGATACACATCCTGATCGTCATTTTTTTCCAACATCTGGATCAGGGCCGCGACTGCTGGTTGATAGGCTGTGCGTCCGATGGCTTCGGCAGCAAAGAATCGCACCCGTGCAGCAGGATCGGTCAGCCCGGCCACATAGGCTTCTCCAGCCGCTTCATAGCGGAGGTCTCCCAGCATTTTGAGGACTTGTGCGCGAATTTCAGGGTCTTTGTCCAAGAGAAATTCCACAAGCTGATCTGCGCTAGCGTTTTTCTGCCGCACCAATTGGGCAATTCCCCATATGCCATGGATGCGAGCCAGCTGATGCGTTTGTTGGCGAATGGACTCCAAGAAAAGCGGGACAGATTTTTTGCCGCGCTTCGCTAGTTCGAATTGCGCATTTTGCCGCACCCGCATGTCCGCGTGAGAAAGGTGCTCGACCAGCAAGGAGGCTTCCACCTTAGAGAGATCTTGTTGGAGAATGTTCTTCACTTCATTCCTCAGAGTAGAACCATTGCTTTCCGGATCATCCAGCTTCCAGATTCGCCCATAATTCTTGGTTCCCCATCCAGTGATCCAGTCCGAAAAGTACAGTGCTCCATCAGCGCCGATGTCCAGGCCTGTCGCTAAAACGCCCTGCACGAGCACTTCTTCTTGCTTGAGGGCAAAGCCAGCGCCTTCAGGTTCCAATTCAAAGGCGTGCAGCTTGGCGCGGGAGGGGGCACCGGTGAATTCGACCACAAAAAAATGGTTCTGCCAGCGCCCGCCCAGCGCTGTGCCGGGCTGATATTTTAGTCCAGTGGGGCCGCTGTGATAATTTTGGATCGGGGGCACAATGTAGGCCGCTTGCCCGGCAAAGCGCGGTTTGAACATTCCTTCGTCCATCCAGACATTGTAGCGGTTGTTGTCGGGGTCGGTGTATTTGCCATATTGCCAGTTCGCGCGCCAGCCAGCATCGGAGCCATGCACGACGTACATGAGTCGCTCCATTTCGTCGGGGTAGTCTCCATCATTGTCCACGGTGATGAGGTTTCCATAAGCGTCGAAAGCAAATTCGTGGGTATTCCGCAGGCCTGCTGCATAGACTTCAAAGTCGCTGCCGTCCCGATTGGCGCGAAAAATCGCTCCTTGATTCGGGTTAGCCCATCGCTTGCCGGTCTGGTCTGTGATGTCGGACCCAATGTCTCCAATGGACCAATAGATCTTGTCATCTGGCCCTACGATAAGACCCGACATGCCATGACCACCGAAGCCAATGTGGACTTGATAGCCGTGGCTGATCGATACCATCTCGTCGATGGTCCCGTCGCCATTATTGTCGCGAAGTCGCCAGAGGTCGGGCGCGACCCCGAGAAAGTAATCATCGCCATCGACCAAGAGGCCGCCGGCCACGTCCGTGACCTCAGTGTGAAAGCCTTCGGCAAAGACGTATGACTGGTCAGCCGTCCCGTCGTTGTCGGTATCTTCAATTCGGAGTATTTGTTCTTTTTCCACTGTGAGGTCCCGCCAATCGTGGAGGCTGTCGCCATTGAGGTCAGGGAGCCAAGTATTTTCATCGCTTTTTTCTGGGGCAAAAGTCTCGTGGAGAAATTTCCGACGATCTTCTACCGTGGCGAGAGAAATGGAAGGCGTCATCCATTCGCGATGTGCTCGAATATCGAATTCAGAGTTTTTCTGACGATGCGTGCGGGTGACATACGCACGGCCAAATGGATCCATGCTGAGCGCGACCGGGTCAGCCAGCAAAGAGTCGGAGGCCCAAAGGCTCAGTTCCAGGCCAGCGGCAAGTTGCACAGGCGTCGCTTGCCGGATAGAATCAGCGACGGATTTGGCTTCACCCGCTTCTAGGCGCACCAGACCCTGATGTGGCACAGGCGGCAGCGGCGACTCGCAGCTCGGAAAAAGTAACAGCAACAGCAGCGCCCAACATCCATTTCCGTGATTCGTGAGCGAGGAAAATAATCGAAAGATCATGTGTCAAGTAGCAATAAGTGAGGAGAAGTAGTAGTTCCGCCAGAAATTCGGTCAGAAAGGTACAGCCCTACGGAATCATTTCCGAAAATCCACCTGCTGGAACATGTAAGCGCGGAGGGGCAATCCGGGGCTTCGAGAGCCTCAGCCTCCGGATGTTGGATGCCGACGCCGACGCCTGAGGCTCTCGAAGGCGGAGGCTCCCCCCGATGCCTGAGGCTCTCGAAGGCGGAGGCTCCCCCCGATGCCGATGCCTGAGGTTCTCGAAGGCG